>CABUSV010000013.1 GCA_902494345.1 uncultured Collinsella sp. | reverse complement strand
CGTCTAGCGGTTTAGGACGCCGCCCTCTCAAGGCGGAGATCACCAGTTCGAATCTGGTACGGGCTACCACGTATCTGATACCCGGACTTCCCATGGAAGGCCGGGTTTTTTATTTTCAAACAGCCGTCTGCAATTCCCGTTTGAACCAGAGCTTTGCGTTCTGCCTATGGCCCTTACGGGTACAATATCCAAGATATTTTGACTGTTAGAAGGAGTCTCATGACGGAGTCCTCTCAGCATACGTCTAAGCCCCAGGTCGAGGTTGAGGCCTCGGGCGGCGATGACAATAAGAGCGCACGCCGCGGCGCCATCTTTATCGGCGTCGTGCTGGTGGGTTATATCGTCTATCTGGTGGTAACCGGGCAGATGGGGCAGTTCTGGGCCGCAATGTCGAGCGTCCAGGCGCCTTGGCTCGCTGCTGCATGCTTTTGCATGTTCCTGTACCTGTTCTTTGGCATTGTGGCCTATGCGATCGCTGTCTGGCTCGACCCCAATTCACCCGTCGGCATTCGCGACCTGATCTCGGTCGAGGCGAGTGGCATCTTCTTTGGCAACCTTACGCCTATGATGATGGGCTCGACTCCCGCACAGATCTACCGCCTGACCAAGGCGGGCCAAAATGTCGGCGAGGCTGGCGCCACGCAGTTCACGCGCTTTATCGTGTACCAGTTTGGCCTCGTTGCCTGGGGCGCTATCCTACTGCTTGCTCGCATGCCGTTTTTTGCCGAGCGCTATGGCGACATGACGCTGCTGTGCGTCTTTAGCTTTGGTGGGCACTGCTGCATCTTGCTGGGCATCTTCGCCGTCGCGCTCATGCCTAAGACCGTCACGCGCGTTGCCCATTGCATCATCAATTGGCTTGAGCGCATTGGTGTCTCGGCTACTAAGATCGAGGGATGGCGCACGTTTGTCGATGGCGAGATCTACTCCTTCTCCGAGAAGTTCAAGCTTTCGGCCGGACATTTTTCTTCCATGCTGCTCACCGTGTTTATCACCATGCTGCAGCTCGCGTTTTTCTATCTGGTGCCGTATTTCCTGATGCTTGCCTTTGGCCACCACGAGGTCGACTTTTTCTCGGTCATGGCCGCGAGCGCCTTTGTCCAGCTTCTGAGCTCTGCGGTCCCCTTGCCCGGTGGAACTGGTGGCGCTGAGGGCGGCTTTGCATTGTTCTTGGGTCATTTCTTTGGGTCGGCTTCGACTGCCGGCTATCTGCTGTGGCGCCTCATTACGTTTATTGCGCCGACCATTTTGGCTGCGCCCCTGCTGGGCCTTAAAAGCGCCCACAACGAGAGCATCCATGCGCGCTGGGATCGCGTGATGCGCAAACTCGGCCGCACGTCTCAGACGCCCTCTGCGCCCACTAAGCCTCACCCCACGAATGCTGTTACCGTTGATCCCAAGAAGCGCGCTCAGAAGGCCTCTGGGACCGCTAAGCCGGCTCATAAAGCCTATGTGCGCCAGACAGGCGATGGTATTCGCGTATCTCCGTCGGCACTCAATAAGAAGAAGCATCCCAAGTCGCAGTAGGGCAGTCGTGCGTTCTTCATGACGCGGGGCATATTTGTGCCGTATGGGGGATAATCCTCTTACGTAGATTATCTCTCATCTGTTGATGAATGCTCGCATATCGAAGGGACACGCCCATGGCAACCAGCAAACCGCGTCTTGACCGCCGCATCGTTCGCAGCCGCAATGCCATCCTTTCGGCTTTCGAGCGCCTGCTCATGGAAAAGCCGTTGGCAGACATTACGGTGAGTGCCATCGCGCGCGAGGCCAATGTCGACCGCAAGACCTTTTACGTTCACTTTGGTACGGTTGACGGCCTGCTCGATGCCATTGCCGTCGATGTTGTGGAGATGATTGTCGACTCGGTCGAGAAAACGCTTGCTTCCATGGACGGCGACACCAACGAGCGCGCCCTTGGCGCGGCGGCGACCTTCTTTAAAACCGTTAACGAGGCGCTGTGCAACAACCTCGTGCTCAATCGTCAGCTGATCGAGAACATTCCGCTCGATGATTTTATGGCTCGTCTTCGTGCACCGCTCGAGCACGAGATTGCCGAGCGCGATCTGCTGCCCCAAGGTCTCAAGGACGAGATGTTCGACTACTATCTGGCGTTTTTGCTGTCGGGTATTATCGGTATCTATCGCACGTGGGCGCTGTCTGACGGCTCGGTTCCTATTGAGCGCGTCTCTGAGGTCGCCAACGACCTGACTCTCAACGGCCTGTCGAGTCTGGAATCTCGCTTGGACTAGGCCTAGTTGGGCTCGTCGGCGTGGAAATTCCTGTTCACGAGGTTCTCCGGCGCCTTGGAGACGTCGCCGGCGTAGGAGTTGTAGCCTGAGGATCCTTAAAATAAAGTCCAGTTTATCCTTCCCACTCAAATTGGGAATCCTCCGATGCGCCTTCGCACGCTCGCACGACCTCGATACAATGCGAGCGTGCGAACTCGACGAGCTCTGCGTTGCGGGCGTTTATGGTGCCGAAGGCGGCGGGGCACACAATAAGGCGCGCACAGTGGACGAGGAGCTCTTTGGCGCGGGCTATGGTTTTATCCCCGATCGGCTCGAAGGCGCGCTCGGCCACGCATTCCGTCGCCAGGTCGCGCGCGAGCTCGCAGTCGATGTCCCCTTCGTGCAGAACGCCCGCGTAGAACGCCTTGCCCTGCCGGATGAGCTGGCGAAACACAGCCGACCCCGTACCTGCGCCGGCGATGACGAACGTGTGCGCATCACCGTGTGGGCGCCCAATTTCCACGCTGCCGAAGCGCTCGTTGAAGGTGCCATGCTGAAGGCCGTAGAGCTCGCCAATTGTCTCGCGCGTGAATATGTCCTCGGGTGCGCCGGCGCGGAAGACCCGGCCGTCCTTCACGCAAATCACCTTGTCGGCGCTTTTCTGCGCGAGCTCGAGTTCGTGGATGGACATGATGACAGCCACATTCCGCGATTTCGCAAGGTGGCGAAGTATTCGCAGCAGGTCGATCTGGTAGCGGATATCGAGATACGACGTGGGCTCGTCGAGCACGAGCACACGCGGATCCTGCGCGATGGCGCGTGCGAGCATGACGCGCTGGCGTTGCCCATCGCTTATCTGCATGAAGTCGCGCTCGGCCAGCTCTTCCACATGTGCGGTTTTCATGGCCTCGTCGACCCGACTATGGTCGTCGGGCGAGAGTGTGCCCATTCGCCCGGTGTAGGGATGTCTTCCCGCCTCTACGATATCGCGGCAGGTGAGGAGCTCGGTCCGGGGGCGATCTGTCAGCATAACGGCAAGGTTCCTTGCGAACTCCGCCGTCTTCCATCGGGAAATCTCCCGTCCGTCGAGCTCGACCGCGCCGGCAAGCGGTGCCAGATGGCGTGTGATGGTTTTCAAGATGGTCGACTTGCCCGAGCCGTTCGGCCCGATGAGCGCCACGACGTCGCCCGCGCGAACCTCCAGATCGACACCTTCGACTACGACCTTCTTGTCGTAGCCCGCCGACAGGTCGCTTATGCGGAAAAGCGGCGCTCCGTCAGCCTGCGTTTCGACCGGGGTTTCGAGGTTCGACTCCGCTCGGAGGAGGCGTTCCGCGCGCAGTTCCGCACGAGCCGAAAGTGCCTTCTGGCGCTTTCGTGCGAGCTCAGGACTGTCTAAGCATGGAATGTTCCTTCCGAGCGTTTTGGGCCGCGGCACGAATTCCCCCATCTACCTCACCCGTTTCTTCAACATGAGCGCGATAACCACCGGCGCGCCGAAGATGGCGGTGACGGCGCTGATGGAAAGCTCGACGGGAGAGAACAGCGTGCGCGCGATCAAATCGCAGCCCGCGCAGAAGATGGCGCCTCCCAAGAAGCACGCAGGAATCACGCGGATGGGCTTCGACGACTTCAGCGCCGACTTCACGAGATGCGGAACCGCGATGCCTACGAACGACACCGGACCAGCGAACGCGGTCACGCAGGCGGAGAGCATGCTCGCTAGAAGGACGAGCACCACGCGGAAGCGTGCGACGTTCACGCCGACGCTTTTCGCGTAGGCTTCTCCCAGCTGGAAGGCGGAAAGGGGCTTCGATATCGCGAATGCGCATGCGCTCACGGTGATCACCACGACCGCGATGACCGCGACGTCGTCCCAGCTCGAACCCGAGAAGCTACCCAAAGACCAGTTGTGCAGGTTCACGATGGACTGGTCGTCGGCGAAGGCGATGAGGAAGTTCGTCGCCGCCGAGCAGATGTATCCCACCATGACGCCCGCCACGATGAGCATGGCCATGGAACTTATGCGCCGTGCGATGAGGAGCACGAAGCCGATGGTGATAAGCGAGCCCAGAAACGCTGCGGCCACCATGGCCGGCGAGGACATGGCCTGGTTCGCGCCCAGAAGTACGATCATCGTAAGCGCGACGACGAACTTTGCGCCCGAGGAGACGCCCAAGATGAACGGGTCGGCGATAGGGTTGTTGAAAAACGTCTGCAGCAGGAACCCGGAGAGCGAAAGTGCCCCGCCGAGAAGCACGGCTGAAAGCACGCGCGGCAGGCGAATCTCCCAGATGACCTGGCTTTCCATGGAATTGGCCGCGCCGCCCGAAAGGATGCCGGGGATGTGGTCTGCGGGTACGAGCACGCTCCCGATGCACAGGTTGGTCCCGACGAGCACGATGAGGGCAACAGCGAGCAGCGCCGTCACGACGCGACACCGCGCGGCGCGCCCCGATTCGTCGTATGCCATGGAAAGTCGGCTTCTCATGGCGCTAGCCGAGCTTCCTCAGATAATGGAAGTCGCTCGCGTCATCGCCGGTGAACGCCCCGTGCAGCTCATCGATAATGTCGGCGGTAGAGGTCATCTGCTGGTACATGTCGGCGCTTGTGACCCAGACGTTGCCGTTCTTCACGGCTTTGAACTGCGACAATAGCGCGTTTTTGCCTACGAAATCGTTCAAGGTGGCAACCGATTCGTCGATGGTGCCGTTGTAGATGATGATGTCGGCATCCTTCGCCGTCGCGTAGAAGCGCTCCATTTCGAGCGTTACTGACGAACCTGACGTCGACGCCGTCTGCGCGTCATCGAGCGCGTAGCTGCCGCCTGCAAGCTCGATCATCTGCGCCACGTAGTCGCCCGCCCGCCTCGTGACGGCGGCCCCGTTCGAGTTAATGTAGAAATACGCCACGGTTTTACCTGACGACGCGAGCCCCGACGTTTGCTCGACGCGTGCCTTCTGCTCGTTGAACAGGTGCGCGGCCTCGTCTTCCTTGTCGAACAGTACGCCGAAAAGCTTAATCCACTCGACGCGCCCGAGTGCTTCGGGCTCGCTCGACGACTGTTCGGTGAGCACGACGAGCCCGAGCTTCTGCAGCTTTTCTTTCACATCGGGCGTGTGGTTGATCATGGTGTTCTCGATGGCGAGCGTGCAGCCCGAGGCCGATATTCGCTCGTAGTCGGGCGCGCTGTACTTGCCGCCGTAGGCGATCGCCCCACTTTCGAGCGCGCTTTTGAAGCCCGCGACCGAGCAATCGTCGGCTTTCGTGCCCGACATGAGGATATTGTCGTTCGCATCGAGCGCGTCGACCAGGCACATCGTCGCCGACGACACGAGGTACACCTTGTCGGCGGGGCGCCTTATGACCGCGATGTCGGAGCTCAACCCATCAGGTACCTTCGCATCTTGCGGCACCACGAGGAAGCGCTCCCCGTTCGAAACGCAGATAAGCCGCAGGCCGCCTTCGAACTCGTCGACAGTGAAGTGCTCGGCGTATTCTAGCTGAAGCGTTCCCGTCGGCTCCCAGCCGCAGCCCAAATCGGTGTTGTGGAAGTCGGCCGCGGCGCCTGAAGCCGTTCCCGCAGGGGAGCCGCCACTTGCATCGTCGCCCGATTTCTCCTTCATGGTGGATGAGTCGAAGTGGAGCGTGTAGTCGATGGTGTGCGGCGTCGACATGGCGACGGTCTCGGCCGACACGGCGATGTCCTCGTCGAGCGTGACGGGTATCTCGAATGTGGAGTTGCCGCCGTCGTTTACGGGCGCGTAGTCCACGCCGTCGACGGTCATCTTGTCGTAGTTCGAACTCGACCAGGTGATGGTCGCGGTGTAGGTGTCGCCATCCTTCACAATTGTGGTGGGTGAGGCGATGCTTGCGCGCCCTGACCCGCCGGAAAGCGAGACACTCACAGTGTATTCCTGAGAGCCCGTCGTGCCACCGGTCGCGTTCGGGCTCGCACTGCACCCCGCGAAGGGAAGCGTGAGCAGGGCGACGAGAACGCAGGCGATTACGCGCGCCGCGATGCTGCGGCGCTTCCTGTTTTCCCCCTTGGGAAGAATCGACCGCATGGCGTTACTTCAGTGCGTCGGCGCGCAGATCGACGCCGGCGGATTCGAATACGAGCGTGCGGTCGTACCACCGCTCCCTTTTAATGCTCCACGCGGCGCAGGCGGTGTCCTCGTCGAGCGCATCAACGGGCACGTCGTAGGTGTACTTGCCTTCCGCGTTTTCCACATAGGGGATGAAGTCGGCCTCGCTCGCAGCGGCAGCCTCGTCGCCCGTGCCCATGAAGAGCTTGCCGTAGCCCGTGCCGGAAAGTGTCATCACGCAGTGCATGGAGCCGTTTTCCACGATGAGCTGGGCGTCCACAATCCTGAACATGTTCGAGCTGGAATCTACGGTGATCGGATAGGTGCCGTCGGCCACCTTGTCGGCGGTGATGGGGGCAGCGCTTGCGCCCTCGGGCGCATCGGCCGCCTGTTCGGTCTTTTCCTGGGTATCGGCATCGCTTGCCTTTGCGCTGTCGATTGAATTTCCGCCGCAGCCGGCGAGCGAGAACGCGAAAAGCGCCGCCGACAGGGCGAAGGCGAGGGTTTTCTTCAACATGGAGGGGTTCCTTTCAATCGCTTCGACCGCCCGCGCCGTGCGGTGGGCGGGCGGGATGCGAATGCAACGGGCATGCGCCGTCGGTCGGGGAAGGCACATGCCCGTTGCACGGGGACGCGACCGGCGCCCCCGTGCGCGGCGAGTTTACAGCTTGGCGATGGCGTCGTCCACGTGCGAGACGTAGATGTCGTCGACCGCGACGTTCTGTCCCAGACCCTGGAGCAGGCACGTCACTTCGAAGCCGGCGGCCACGAACTTCGCAGCCCAGCTGTCGGGGTCGGTCTCGTCTGCCATGTCGTTGTTCGCGTGGTCGCCCGCGACCACCATGAACGGCGCGAGCACGGCCTTCTTGTACCCTGCGGCGCTCGCGGCGGCGATAACATCCTCGCAGGTCGGTTCAGCCTCGACGGTGCCGACGAAGAACTGCGTCAAGCCCTCGTTCTTGAACACTTCCTGCATCTTGGCATAGTCGGCGTTGGAATCGGCTTCGGTGCCGTGGCCCATGAGGCACAGCGCCGTCTTGCCGTCGTCGAAGGACGCCATGTTCTCCTTAATGGCTGCGGCCACCTTCTTGTAGTCGTCGTCGGAGGTGAGCAGCGGGTCGCCGAGCGAGATTTTGTCGAACTTGTCGGCGTACTTGTCGAGCTCGTCTTTCACGTCGGTATATTCCAGGCCACCCATGAGATGCGTCGGCTGCACGACGATTTCCTTCACGCCGTCTTCCACGCAGCGGTCGAGCGCCTCGGTCATGTTGTCGATCGTGATGCCGTCGCGCTTCTTCAGCTTGTCGATGATGATCTGCGCGGTGAAGGCGCGGCGGATGTCGTAGTCCTGCCAGTACTTCTCGCGGATAGCGTCTTCGATGGCGCCGATGGTGATGTGGCGCGAGTCGTTGTAGCTCGTGCCGAAGCTCGTGACGAGGATGACCGGCTTCACGGCCTTCTCCTTTTCACTCGATTTCTCGGAACTCGCGGAGGTGTTGGAGCAGCCCGCGAGCGCGACTCCGGCGAGCGCGACGGCTCCGGTTGCTGCGGCGCCCATGAAGCCGCGGCGTGACATCTGGTCGGACATGGTTTTTCCTTTCCTCGGTTTGCCGGTCCCCCGGCGACAGTTGCTTGTCGGCACAAGCGAAAGAAAAGCGCACCCCTCGGGGTTCACAAGGAGCTAACGCCACGGCGATGCCGTGAGGAAAAGGCGAAGCAGTCTGGCTTGGGGCGCGAGGCGGTTCGCCCGCGCGTCCTATACAGTAATGTCCCTTGCCCAGGATTCCCACCTGGTTCCCTCCGCAAGCCAGCGCGGGCTGTGCGGGCGCCGCGCCGGTCATTTCCTTTTATCCGATTGTCATATGCTCGTTGCCGAAACTTTTACTATGATAGTGGGCACTTGTGAACGTGTCAAAGCCAGGGCGGGCGGCATTGCGCCTCCTGCCTGCGTATTTGCGCCGATTGCCGCCGCAGGCGCCGTGTTTTGCCCGCTGCGCGAATGGCGGCGTAAACGGTTGCGATGAGAAACGGGAAGGGAAGGCTCGGATGATTCATATCGTTGGTGCAGGCTCGGGCGCCGCCGACCTTATCACGCTGCGCGGGGCGCGCCTTCTGCGTGCGGCCGACGTGGTCGTTTGGGCGGGAAGCCTTGTGAACCCCGAGCTGCTCGCCGAGTGTAAGGAATCCTGCGTCGTCTACGACAGCGCGCACATGACCTTGGAGGAAGTGCTCGACGTGATGTGCGCGGCGGATGCACGGGGCGAGGAAGTGGTGCGCCTGCACACGGGCGACCCGTGCCTGTACGGCGCCATCCAGGAGCAGATGGACGCGCTCGACGCGCGCGGCGTGGACTACGAGGTGGTGCCCGGCGTGTCGAGCTTTTGCGGTGCCGCAGCGGCGCTTCGCCAGGAATACACGCTGCCGGGAATCAGCCAGTCGGTCGTGATCACGCGGCTTTCCGGGCGCACCCCTATGCCCGCGGGCGAGGGCATGCGCACCATGGCGGAAAGCGGCTCGACTATGGTCATCTTCCTGAGCTCGGGTATGCTCGCCGAGCTTTCCGCCGAGCTTTTGGCCGCGGGCCGCAGCTCCGACGAGCCGGCGGCGCTCGTGTACAAGGCGACCTGGCCTGAGGAGCGCGTGGTGCGCTGCACAGTGGGCACGCTCGCCGATGCGGGTGCGCGAGAGGGCATCGACCGCACGGCGCTCGTGGTGGTGGGCCGCGTGCTCGGAGCTCGCGGCGGGCTTGCGCACAACGGCGCGCAAGCGGAGTCGTACGAGCGCAGCAAGCTTTACGACCCTTCGTTTGCCACGGGGTATCGGAAGGCGAGTAGCTAGCGTGGCCTTCGAGCACTACATATATACCGGGACGACCCGCCTGCGCTGCGGCTACACCACGGGGAGCTGCGCCGCGCTCGCGGCGAAGGCGGCCTGTGAGATGCTCTTGTCACGAAAGCCCGTCGGCCGCGTGTCGATCGTTACCCCCGGCGGGCTGCCCGTCGAGACGGACGTGGTCGACGCATGCATCGGCGAGGGGTGCGCCCAGTGCGCCGTGCGAAAGGACGCAGGTGACGACGCCGATGTGACCGACGGCGTGCTCGTGTACGCGCGCGTGGAACATGTGGGGTCGGGCACGGGCACTGCGGGCAGCAAGGGCGTGTCCGCGCGCGAATCGGAAGTTTCCATCGATGGCGGCGTGGGCGTGGGGCGCGTGACGTTGCCCGGGCTCGAGCAGCCGGTGGGGGCGGCCGCCATCAACGCGACGCCGCGCGCGATGATCACTTCGGTGGTGCGCGAGGTGTGTGCCGCGCACGGCTTTTCTGGAAATATTGCTGTGACGATTTCGGTACCCGAGGGTGTTGCCCTTGCCGAAAAGACCTTCAACCCGCACCTGGGGATAGAGGGCGGCATCTCCATCCTGGGCACGACGGGCATCGTCGAGCCGCGCAGCCTCGCTGCCTTGCGCGACAGCATCGAGCTCGAGATCCGGCAGCATGCGGCTATGGGGCGGCGCGGAGTCGTGCTCACGCCCGGCAACTACGGCGCGCAGTTCATCTCGGGGCATTTCCACCTAAACGGTGTGCCGGTGGTCTTCATCTCCAACTTCGTGGGCGATGCGATTGATTGCTGCGTTCGCGAGGGATTTACCAATGTCCTTCTTGTGGGACACATCGGCAAGCTGGTGAAGGTCGCGGGCGGCATCATGGACACCCATTCGCGTACCGCCGACTGCCGCGCGGAGATTCTGGCCGCCCACGCGGCCTTGGCCGGCGCGGGCGCGAAGACCGTGCACGAGATCATGTCGTCGGTCACGACCACGGCGGCGCTCGAGGTAATCGAGGCCGCCGGCGTGGGGGACGCTGCGCGCGCCTCGCTCGCTGCGGCAATCGAGGACAGGTTGCGCCGTCGCGCGGCGGGCGCATGCGACATCGCCGCGGTCGTGTTCGACGCCGAGCGCCGCGAGCTTTTCCGCACGTCGGGCGCCGATGCGGTTATCGGGGAATTGGGGGCGACGTATGAGTAAAGGCGTGCTGTACGGGGTGGGCACGGGGCCTGGCGACCCCGAGCTGCTCACGATCAAGGCCGTGCGCACAATCGAATCGTGTCCGGTCATCGCCGCACCGCAGACGGCGGACGGGGTCATGGTCGCGCTCGACATCGTGCGCGGCGCCGTCGACCTTACAGGCAAGACGGTTATTCCCGTGCGATTCTCGATGACGCGCGATCTCGAGCGCCGCGCGGCCGAGCATGCCTCGCTTGTTCGCGAGCTTGTCGCGCACCTGGATGCGGTCCGCGACGTCGCTCTGCTGAACCTGGGGGACCCGAGCATCTACGCCACCTTCCAGCGCATAGCGCCCGACGTGCGTGCCCGCGGGTTTGAGGCGCGCGCCATTCCCGGCGTGCCGAGCTTCTGCGCGGTCGCCGCGGCGCTCGAGCGCGACCTCACGCCCGAGATGTCGTCGCCTCTGCACATCGTGCCCGGCGGCTACGATGACGTGCGCCGCGCAATCGGCTGGCCGGGGACGAAGGTGGTCATGAAGGCGCGCCGCTCGCTTGCGGACACGAAGCGCTTCCTTTGCGAGGAGGGCGCCTTCGACGGTGCCGAGCTTGTAGAGGACTGTGGGCTTCCGGGCGAGCGCGTGTACCGTTCGCTCGACGATGTGCCCGGTCGGGGCAGCTACTTCTCGACGATGGTGGTGCGCTAGATGAGGGTTTCCTGCATAGCGTTCACTGAGAGGGGGTATGCGTTGGCGGAGCGCACCGCACGCGCGCTTTCCGATTGCGCGCAGACAGGTGAAGACGACCCTGGCTGGGACGTTTCCGTTTCGCGCGGGTTCGGCGAGGGGAAGGCCGACCTGCGCGCATGGACGGCGCTCACGTGGGAAGCGTCGGACGCGCTTCTGTTCGTGGGCGCGGCGGGCATCGCCGTGCGGGCGATCGCACCGCATGTCGCCTCGAAGGCAAACGATCCAGCGGTTGTGGCGATCGACGAGGCGGGGCGCTTTGCCGTCCCGCTTTTGTCGGGGCATTTGGGCGGTGCGAACGAGCTTGCGCAAACTGTGGCACGCGCGGCAGGGGCCATCCCCGTCATCACCACGGCGACCGATGTCCGCGGCGTGTGGGCGGTGGATACGTGGGCGCGTCGTTTGGGGCTCGCCGTTTCGAATCCCGAGGCCATCAAGCGAGTGTCGGCGCGGCTGCTTTCTGGCGGGCGCGTGGCGCTCTATTCCGACATGCCGATTTCGGGACAGCCGCCTGAGGGGGTTGACATTGCCTCCGACCGCGCGCGGGCCGATATCGTCGTGTCGCCGTTCGCTGGCGCGAATGCAGGTGCGTCCGTTCGCGCGGCGGAGACAACGGGCGAGGTCGTGCCCGCCGGTGAGACGGGGAAGCCGGCGGGCGTGCGGGCGCAGGCGCCTGCGCCCGAGCCGCTTCGCCTTGTCGTGCCCTGCATCGTTGCGGGCATAGGGTGCCGTCGCGGTGCGTGCGCCGAAGCGATCGAGGAGGCGTTTCTTCTCGCGTGCGGGCAGGCGGGTATCTCGCCTTCGGCCGTGCGCGAGGCGGCGACGATCGACGTGAAGGCGCACGAGGAGGGTCTGCTCGCCTTCTGCCGCGCGCGGAATATCCCGCTTGCGACGTATTCCGCAGATGAGTTGTCGCAGGTCGAAGGCAGCGTTTCGCCATCTGATTTCGTGCGCGCGACGGTGGGGGTCGACAACGTGTGCGAGCGCGCGGCGCTCGCGGACGGGGGCAAACTTATCTTCCCGAAGCTCGCTCACGGCGGCGTGACCGTCGCGTTTTCCAAGGTAACTATCGAACTTTCGTTTAAGGAGCGGTGATGGGAAAGCTCTTCGTGGTGGGGATCGGCCCGGGCGGCCCCGACGGCATGACGATTGCGGCCCGGCGCGCGCTCGAGGCGGCCGACATCGTTGTGGGGTACACGAAATACGTGGAGCTCGCGCTCGCCGCCGTGCCCGACGCGGCGCATCTCGCGACGCCGATGATGCACGAGGTCGAACGGTGCCGCCTGGCGCTTTCACGCGCGCAGAGCGGAGAAGCCGTGGCGCTCGTGTGCAGCGGTGACGCGGGCGTGTATGGCATGGCGAGCCCCGTGCTGGAGCTTGCGGAGGACTACCCCGATGTAGACGTGGAAGTTATCGCCGGAGCCACCGCGGCTCAGAGCGGGTCGGCGGTGCTCGGTGCCCCGCTTGCCCACGACTTCGCGGTCGTGTCGCTCTCCGACCTGCTCACGCCGTGGGAGGTCATCGAGCGCAGGCTCGCCGCCGTGGCGAGCGCCGACTTCTGCATCTGTTTGTACAATCCGCGCAGCAGAAAGCGCGCCGACAGGCTCTCACGCGCGGCGAAGATTATGCTCGAATGGAAGGCCCCCGACACGCTCTGCGGCTGGGTACGCAACATCGGGCGCGAGGGGCAGCAGTCGGGCATGTGCAGGCTCTCCGAGCTGGGGGAGATCGACGCCGACATGTTCACCACCGTGTTCGTTGGCAACGCGGACACGAAGCGCGTGGGCGGCCGTATGGTCACGCCGCGCGGGTATCGGGAGATTCCATGCGAAAGGTAACGATCATCGGGGCGGGGCCCGGAAACCCCGACTTGCTCTCGCGCGCGGCGCTCGACGCAATCGACATCGCCGACGTGGTCATCGGCGCTCATCGCGCGCTTGCCAGCATCGACGTGCCGCCCGACGTGGTGAGATGCGAGCTCGTGAAGACGGCGGACATCGTCGCCGCGCTCACCGATGCGGCGTCGTGGCAGCGCGTCGTGGTCGTGATGACGGGCGATGTGGGGCTGTTCAGCGGTGCGCGCCGCCTGGTGGAGGCGCTCTCCGGCGACGCGCAGGTGGACGTGCGCGTCATTCCCGGCATAAGCTCAGCGTCGTATCTCGCCGCGCGCCTCGCGCGTCCATGGCAGGATTGGCGCTTCGCGAGCGCTCACGGCGTGGCGTGCGACATCGTGGCCGAGGCCGAGCGCGCAGGTGAGCTCTTCCTCGTCACGTCGGGCGGGGAAGATCCCTCGCGGCTTTCGGGCGAGCTTGTGCAGGCGGGCTTCGGGGACGCGTGCGTGACGGTGGCCGAGCGCCTGTCGTACCCCGACGAGCGCATCACCTGCGCGACCGCAAGTGAAATCACAGGTCAGACGTTCGACGACTTGAACGTGATGCTTATCGATTTCGCAGGCGGCGCCGGGTCGCCTGCGGGCTCTAGCGCAGCCTCCGAGGCGCCCGCTGCGGCTTCTTCCGCGGCGGACTCTGCGGGCGCATCCCGCGCCGCGAGCTCCCGCTGGCCGTACGCTTCCTCGGGCATTCCCGACGAGCTCTTCATCCGTGGCGACGTTCCCATGACCAAGCAGGAGGTGCGCGCCGTCGCGCTCGCAAAGCTGCGTCTTACCGCGACTGACACCGTGTGGGACGTCGGCGCCGGCACGGGGAGCGTGTCGATCGAGGCGGCGCTCGTCGCGCGAGCGGGGTCGGTATGGGCGGTCGAGCGCAACGCGGCCGGCGTGCGGCTCATCCGAGAGAACGCGGATGCATTCGGGTGCGGCAACGTGCGTGCGGTCCCCGGTGTCGCCCCCGAAGCGCTCGCGAAACTGCCCGTCCCCGACGCCGTTTTCGTCGGCGGGAGCGCGGGCGAGCTTCCCTCCATCGTGGAGGCGGCGCTCGAGAAGAACTCGCAGGTTCGCCTGTGCGTGCCATGCGTCACCGTTGAGACGCTCACCGAGGCGTGCGCGCTCCTCTCGGGTTCGCGCTTTAAGGGGTTCGAGGCGTGCCAGGTGTCGGCCGCCCGCGCCGAGGCTGTAGGCTCGCACCATCTTATGAAGGCGCAAAACCCCGTGTTCCTCGTCAGCGCGCGTGGTGCAGGTGGGGAAGGCGGCGCCCGGTGAGCACGTCCATTCCGCGCTTCATGGTCGCTGCGCCCTCGAGCGGGAGCGGCAAGACGGTCGTAACGTGCGCGCTCCTGCGCGCGCTCGCGCGCCGCGGCCTTGCATGCGCGGCCTTCAAATGCGGCCCCGACTACATCGACCCGCTCTTTCATCGCCGCGTCGTGGGTACGCGCTCGGGCAACTTAGACGGCTTCTTCACCGACGCTCCGACGCTGCGCGCCCTGCTCGCACGCGGCGCCGCGGGCGCGGATGTCGCGGTGCTCGAGGGGGTCATGGGCTTCTACGACGGCATGGCGCCCGGCGTGGCCGACGCGAGCAGCTACCAGGTTGCGCGCGACACGGAAACGCCGGTCGTTTTAGTGGTGAACGGGCGCGGGGCGTCTTTATCGCTCGCCGCCGTAATCCGCGGCATCGCCGAGTTCCTGCCTTGTGCGAACGTGCGCGGCGTCGTGCTGGACAAGACGAGCGCCGCTGCCTGCGCCTACGCGGCGCCTGCGATCGATAAGCACACGGGCGTCGCGGTTTTGGGTAATATCCCCGCCGACGAGTCGTTCTCGCTCGAAAGCCGGCATCTGGGGCTTGTGACCGCCGACGAGGTCAAGCAGCTCTCCGCGCGCATCGACAAGATGGCCGAGCTGGTGGAAAAGAGCGTCGACGTCGATCGCTTGCTCGAAATAGCGGCGACGGCACCCGATATCCGCGAGGAACCTTACCGGTTGGAGCCGATCGCGGGAGCGCGGCCCATCGTCGCCGTCGCGCGTGACGAGGCGTTCTCGTTCTACTACGAGGAGAACCTGCGCGCGCTCGAGGACCTGGGTTGCGAGCTGGCCTTTTTCAGCCCCCTGTGTGATAGCGAGTTGCCCCGGGGGACAAGCGCCCTCTATCTGGGAGGCGGCTACCCGGAGCTCCATGCGCGGCAGCTCTCCGAGAACGCGCCGATGCGCGAGGCGGTGCGGCGCGCGGTGGAATCCGGCATGCCGACGGTCGCCGAATGCGGTGGGTTTCTGTACCTGCAGCGCGAAATCGCCGATAGCGAGGGGCGGCGCTGGCCTGTTGCGGGCGCCCTTGAGGGCACAAGCGAGAACGGGGGAAGGCTGTCCCATTTCGGGTACGTTGAGCTCACTTCTCAACGCGACGGGCTCTACGGGCCGCGCGGCACACGCATCCGCGCGCACGAGTTCCACTACTGGCAGTCCACCTGCCCGGGCGGCGACTTCTGGGCGCAGAAGCCCCGGCGCGACAAGGGTTGGCCGTGCATGACTACCACCCCGTCCCTGGTTGCGGGCTTCCCGCATGTGTACTATCCTGCGAACCCCGACGTTGCGCGCGCGTTCGCGTCTGCCGCGGCGTCGTTCGCAGAGAGGAGACGGCATGGCTGAAGCAACCGAAACCGAGCTTGCCTGCATCCGCGAGGAAGTCGAGCGCGCGTTCTCGTCGGCGCCGGGCGCCGTGCTCGAAGCCGCGCTCTCCCGGATCGCGCCCGCAGACGAGTGTGCCCGCGCCGCCGCGTACGCCGCGTGGGACTCCATCGCGCACCCCTTGGGGGGATTGGGCGACTTTGAAGACGCCGTCGCGTGTATCGCCGCGGCTCAGGGGAGCGCCGAGGTGGCCGAGTTTCCCCGTGCGCTTGCGGTATTCTTCTCCGACAACGGGGTCGTTGCCGAAGGCGTGTCGCAAAGCGGGCAAGACGTGACGCGAGCCGTCGCGCGCAACATGTGCGAGGGGGCCACGAGCGCCTGCCGCATGGCGGCGTTCGCGGGTGCCGAGGTCGTGCCCGTCGACGTGGGTATGGCCCGGGGCATAGAAGACGCGCGCATGGTGCGCGCGAACGTGCGGCGGGGGAGCGGCAACATCGCGCACGGCTCCGCTATGTCTCGCGATGGGGCCGTGCGCGCGATCGAGGTCGGAATCGCCGTCGCGTGCGGGCTTGCCCGCGCCGGCGTGCGCCTTCTCGCTGCGGGCGAGATGGGCATCGGCAACACGACCACCTCGGCGGCGGTGGCCGCAGTGCTCATCCGGGCGGACGCGCGGAGCCTCGTCGGGCGCGGCGCGGGGCTCTCGGACGCCTCGCTCGCGCGCAAGCGCGACGTGGTCGAGCGCGCTATCTACGCGAACTCGCCCGATCCCGCCGACCCGATCGACGTACTCTCGAAGGTGGGCGGCTTCGACATTGCGGCGATGTGCGGCTTCTACCTGGGGGCCGCGGCCTCGAAGGCGCCGGCGCTCCTCGACGGGGTCATATCCTGCACGGCGGCCCTGTGCGCGGCGCGCCTGTGCCCTAACGCCTTGGGCTACCTCGTGGGCACCCACGCATCAAGCGAGCCCGCAAGCCAGGAGCTCCTTCGCGAGCTCGGCATAAAGGCACCCCTCGACGCAGGCATGCACTTGGGCGAGGGCGCGGGCGCCATGGCGTATCTGCCCCTTCTGGATTCGGCGCTGCGCGTGTACCGGGATGGGAAGACGTTCACGGCGACCGGCATGGCTGCTTACGAGCATTTCGAGGCCGGGAAATGACGGTGACGCTCGTCATCGGCGCCGCCGCGAGCGGCAAGAGCGCCTACGCCGAGTCCCTGTGCCTCGGGCATGACGGCCCCCGCGTGTACCTGGCAACGATGGAACCCTTTGGGGAAGAGGGCGCCCGCCGCATCGCGCGCCATCGGGCGCTGCGCGAGGGCAAGGGGTTTTCCACCCTCGAGCGCACGCGTGACGTGGGCGCCGCAGTGTCCGGGCTTCCGCGCGGCTGCACGCTTCTTTTGGAGGACGTGGGCAACCTGGTTGCGAACGAGCTCTTCGCGGAAGGCGGCTTGTCCCCACGTGACCCTGACGCTGCGGCGCGCGAGGTGCTCGGAGACATCGAACGGCTCGCTCAGGCCGCTGCGTATACGGTGGTGGTCTCCGTCGACGTGTTCGCCGATGGGATGCGCTACGATGAGGGGACCGAGGCATGGAGGCGCGCGCTCGCGCGCGTGAACGCGGGCGTGGCGGCGCTGGCCGACCGCGCAGTCGAAGTGGTATGCGGGATTCCCGTGCGGATGAAAGGCGAAGGACCTACAAGGTGAAGATAGCAGAGGCAATCGGCGCGGCGTTCGGAACGTTCTCGCGCATTCCCGTCCCGAAATCGGCCTGGACCGATTTCGGATCAACCCATGCGCTTGCCGCGTTTCCCCTGGTGGGCCTTGCGGAAGGCTTCCTCATGACGGCGTGGGGGCACGTGGCGAACCTGCTCGGCGTGCCCGCGACCATCGTCGCGGCCGTGCTCGTGGCGTTGCCTGTGGCGGTGACGGGAGGCATCCACCTAGACGGGCTCTGCGACACCTCCGATGCGCTTGCAAGTTGGGCCCCGCGCGAGCGAAAGCTCGAGATCATGCACGACCCGCGGGCGGGCGCCTTCGGGGTCATCGGTGTTGTCGTGTACCTTATTCTGCAGTTTTCCCTGTTCACCGCGCTGCCGCTTACGGCGGGGGCGTTCCTCGCGCTTCTGTGCTCGCTCGTGTTCTCCCGCGCGCTTTCGGGGCTCGCCGTAGAATGTTGGCCTGCCGCGCGGGCGGACGGCATGGCCGCGGGGCTCTCGCCTACGAAGAAGCGCGCGGCGATCGTCGTGCCGCTTTGCGCTTTCGCTGCGGCTTCGGCTGCAGGGATGGTCGCGTGCGCTCAGGCCGTCGGCGCCCTTATGGCGGCGGCGGGGCTTTTGGCGCTCGCGTGGTACCGCCATGTTGCCCTGTCCCGCTTCGGCGGGGTGACGGGTGATTTGGCCGGATGGTTTCTGCAATGGGCCGAGCTCGCGATGCTTGCCATGCTGGTGGCGGGGGGCATGCTTCTATGATTCTCGTGGTAGGTGGCGCGCATTCGGGGAAGAGGGCCTTTGTGCGCGAAAAGCTCGGGTTTGCGGCGGACGATTTCGTCGACGCGGCGCAGCTTGCGGAGGGCGGCGTGCCCGCGGCTTTTGCCGGCCGTGTCGCGTACCGTGCTGAGGAACTCGTGCGCGCGCTCGACGCTGACCGGGCGCTCGGGCGGCTGATCGGCTTCGACGCAGTGATTCTGCCCTTGGTCGGCTCGGGGGTCGTCCCCATGCGTGCGGAAGACGCCCAATGGCGCGAGCGCGCGGGGCGCCTGGGATGCGCGCTCGCTGCGCGCGCCGACGTCGTCGTGCGCATGACGTGCGGGATTCCCCAGGTCATCAAAGGAAACCTTGCCGATGCGCCTCGAGGGACGCAGGGCGCGGGCGCGCCTTTGGAAGTCGTCTTCGTGCGCCATGGTGCCACGGCGGGCACGGAAGACCATCGCTACAGCGGGGCGGGCACCGACGAGCCCCTGTCGAGCGCGGGCGAGCGCGCTTTGCGCGATCTCGCGTGCGATCGTGACGTGTTCAGTGTTATCACGAGCGGTATGGCCCGCACCGACCAGACGGCGCGCATCCTCTTCCCGAACGCGGAGCTTATGGCGTGCCCCGGTCTGCGCGAGATGGATTTCGGTGACTTCGAGGGGCGAAGCGCCGCCGAGCTTAAAGAGGATGTGCGCTACCGCGCCTGGGTAGACTCCTGGTGCGAGACGCGCTGCCCGCATGGCGAGGGCAAGAGCGATTTCACCCGCCGCGTCGTCGCGGCGTTTCGGGAGGCGTGCGAATCGGAGCGCGCCCAGGGGAGTGGGCGCGCCGTCTTCGTCGTTCACGCGGGTACCGTGAAAGCGCTGCTCTCCGAGCTAGCTGTCCCGAAAATGGGATATTTCGACGTGCATACCGAGCCGGGCGGCGCATGGGCCGCCACCTGGGATGGGCGCTGCCTTCGCGACGTTCGCCCCGCTTCGGGGGGCGATGCCCGGTGATGACGATTCTTGTCGTCGCCGCCGGGTTCGCGGCCGACCTTGCCTTCGGCGACCCGCGCTGGCTTCCCCATCCCGTCGTCGCCATGGGGCGCGCGATCACGTGGGCCGAAGGCCGCCTGCGGGGCGCATTCCCGCAAACGTCCGCGGGCACGCGCGCCGCAGGGCTTGTGCTCGCCGTGGCGCTTCCGCTTGCGTGTGGGCTTTTGACCTGGGGAATCCTGCATCTTTGCGGCATGGTTCACCCCGGCTTGCGCTTCGTGGCCGAGGCATGGGCGAGCTATCAGATTCTCGCGGCATGCGAGTTGCGCCGCCAGAGCCTGGCCGTGGCCCGCGCGTTCTCGAAGGGCGGCCTTGTCGCGGCGCGCGAAGCCGTCGGGCTCATCGTGGGACGCGACACGTCTGTTCTCGACGAGCAGGGCGTCGCGCGCGCCGCCGTGGAAACGGTGGCGGAGAACGCGAGCGACGGCGTCATCGCGCCGCTTTTCTACCTTATGATCGGGGGTGCGCCCTTGGGCATGGCGTACAAGGCGGTGAACACGCTCGACAGCATGGTGGGCTACAAAAACGAGCGCTACATCGACTTCGGCTGCGCCTCGGCGCGCCTCGACGATGCGGTGAACTGGATTCCCTCGCGCTTATCGGCCCTGCTCATGATCGCCGTGTGCCCGATCGTCGGGCTCGACGCGCGCGGGGCGGCGCGCATCTGGCGCCGCGACAGGCGTCGCCATGCGAGCCCGAACGCGGCGCAGACCGAGTCAGCGTGTGCAGGCGCGCTCGGGCTGCGCCTGGCAGGACCCGCGGTGTATTTCGGCAAGCTCGTTGAGAAACCGACGATAGGCGACGCGTCCCGCGAAATCGAGTGGGGCGACATCGCCCGGGCGACAAGGCTCATGCTCGCCGCGTCCGTATGCGCGCTCGTCGTCTTCGGCTCCGCGCGCGCGGCGGTCGTGCTCGCCGTGGGGGTGATGGCATGAGGGGGGACCACGCCGCGCCCCGGGCTGCCGGGGGAATCCTTCGCGCCCGTACGCATGGGGGCAGCGCGCAATCGCTCGGCATCGCTTGCGAAGGGGGCGCCTCCGACCTCATCGACTTCTCGGTGAACGTGAATCCGGCAGGCCCCTCGCCGCGCGCCGTCGCCGCAGCTTGCAAGGCGCTTTCTCGAATCGACGCCTACCCCGATAGGGAAAGCATCGCCCTCGTCCGCGCCCTAGCGCGCGCCCAGGGCATTCCCGAAGATACTATCGTCTGCGGCGCGGGCGCGTCCGACATCATCTGGCGGCTCGCCGCGGCGGTGCGCCCGAAACGCATCGTCGTGTGCGCGCCGACGTTCTCTGAATATGCGGAGGCGGCATCGTACTACGGCGCATGCGTGCAGGAGTTCCCGCTCTCCGAAGCGGACGACTTCGACGTGCCCGCCTCCTTCGCCCGCGCGATCGAGGGGCCGGGAGACGTGGCATACCTCTGCAATCCGAACAACCCGACGGGGCGCCTCGTCGACCCCCGCGTGATCGATGCCGCGGCATGCCGCTGCGAGCAGGTGGGCGCGCTGCTCGTCGTGGACGAGTGCTTCCTCGGATTTGCGCCCGACGCCCGCGAAAGGAGTGTGGCCGCACGCGCCGCGTGTTCGCGCCATGTGGCCGTGCTCTCCGCGTTCACCAAGCTCTACGGAATGGCAGGGTTGCGGTTGGGTTATCTGATCAGCGGAAACGCCCGACTCATCGAGGGGATTCGCCGGGCGGGGCAGGCGTGGCCCGTCTCCTCGGTCGCTGAGGCCGCGGGCATCGCCGCCCTGGAAGACGTCGAATACGTCTCGCGCACGCGCGATGTATTGGCGGACGAGCGAGCGTGGCTTTCCCACGAGCTCTCCTCGCTCGGGCTTTCCGTCGTGCCGTCGGATGCGAACTTCCTTTTAGTCCGCACGCCGGCGAAAGACATACCCGAGCGCCTGTATAAACAGGGGGTTTTGGTCCGCACGTGCGACTCGTTTTCGGTACTGTCCCGTTTCTGGTGCCGCGTCGCGGTGCGCACGCGCAAGGAGAACGCCCGTCTTGCGATGGCGTTCAGCCGCGCGCTTCGGGCGGAAGGCGCATCGGGCGAAGACGTACCCGACGAACGGGGCGGCGCTTCTTGCAGCGGCGCTATGGCGGGCGCGGATGGCCGAGGCTCGGCGAAGGAGGTTGATACCCGTGGGTAGGGCGAAGCCCATCATGATCCAGGGCACCATGTCGAACGCGGGGAAGAGCCTGCTTGCGGCGGGGCTGTGCCGTGTGCTTTCGCAGGACGGCCTGCGCGTGGCTCCCTTCAAGAGCCAGAACATGGCGCTCAACAGCGGTGTCACGGCCGACGGGCTCGAGATGGGGCGCGCCCAGATCATGCAGGCCGAGGCGTGCGGCATCGCGCCCGACGTGCGCATGAACCCCATTCTGCTCAAGCCCGAAAGCGACCACCGAAGCCAGCTCATCGTGGCCGGCAAGGCGCAGGGAGCCTTCGCTGCGAGGGACTACTTCGCGCGAAAGAAGGCGCTCATGCCGCAGATTTTGGAGGCGTTCGATTCGCTCGCGGAGGAAAACGACGTCATCGTCATCGAGGGCGCCGGCAGCCCCGCCGAAATCAACCTTTCCGAAAACGACATCGTCAACATGGGGCTCGCGCGCGCCGTGTCCTCCCCCGTGCTGCTCGTGGGCGACATCGATCCAGGCGGGGTGTTTGCCCAGCTCTACGGCACGGTCGCGCTCTTTGCGCCCGAGGATTGCGCGCTTTTGCGGGGTCTTGTGGTAAATAAGTTCCGCGGCGATGTGGAAATCCTGCGCCCGGGTTTGGCCCCGCTCGAGAAGATGTGCGGGGTTCCCGTCGTGGGGGTCGTGCCGTATCTTACGCTCGACCTGGACGACGAGGACTCGCTCGCGCCGCGCCTATCTGCCCGCGAGGCGCGCGGCGTCATCGACGTCGCCGTCGTGCGCCTTCCGCATCTGTCGAACTTCACCGACTTCGACCCGCTTTCGCGCGTGCCCGGCGTGGGCGTGCGCTATGTTTCCTCGACGACCGATCTGGGCCGACCCGACCTGGTGGTGCTCCCAGGCTCGAAGACCACGCTCGACGACGCGCGCTGGCTTGCGGCTAGCGGCATCGGAGCCTGTGTACGCGCGCTTTCGGGCGCGGGCACGCCGGTGCTCGGCATATGCGGAGGCTACCAGCTTTTGGGAGACGAGCTTTCCGACCCGCACGGCAGGGAAGGCGCTGGCACCGCGCGCGGGCTCGGGCTCATCCCTGCAAGTACGGTGTTCAAGGAGGAAAAGCGCCTTGCCCAGTCGGAGCTTCGAATCACGGGCGCCCAAGGCGCGTTCTCGGTGTGGAACGGCATGACGGCTCGCGGGTACGAGATTCACGACGGCGAAACGATCGTCTCCTGCGCCCCTGCGGGCACGATTGGCGGCAAACCAGAAGGCGCGGCCTGCGGAAACGTGTTCGGAACCTATCTCCACGGCCTGTTCGACGAACCGGGGGTGGCGCTCGCCCTCGCGCGCTCGCTCGCGCGCATGCGCGGCCTGCCCGAGAGCGTCGTGGGTGCTGCGGGCGCAGCGTCCGCAGCCGATCACCGTGCGCGCGAGTTTGACCGCCTGGCCGACGTCGTGCGCGGGGCGCTCGACATGGAGTATGTCTACCGCATTATCGAGGAGGGCGTATGATCCACGTGTATCATGGCGACGGCAAAGGCAAGACCACGGCGGCGATGGGCCTCGCCCTTCGCATGCTCGCCGCAGGCCGCCGCGTCGTCGTCGTGCAGTTCCTGAAAGACGGCGAAAGCGGGGAGGCGCGCCTGCTCGCCGAGCATTTCGGCGTGCCCGTGTTCGCGGGGAAGGTGTCGGACAAGTTTACCTGGTCGATGACGTCGGAAGAACTTGCCGCGACGTGCGAGCTGCACGATGGGAACCTCGCTTCCGCGCTCGCCGAGCTCGAGGGCGCTCAGGAGGGGCTGCTCGTGCTCGATGAGGCGCTCGACGCGCTTTCGAAGGGGCTTGTCGACGAGGCGCTCGTGGACCGCGCGCTCGATATGTCCGCGCGCGGCGTCGAAGTAGCGCTCACCGGGCGCGCGCCTTCCCGCAAGATCGTGGAGAAGGCTGACTACATAACCGAGATGCGGTGCGAGAAACACCCCTACTCTCAGGGGATATGTGCAAGGGAAGGAGTGGAGTACTAGATGGATTCCAAGGAGATGGCGCCCGGCGACATCGAGCGGCGCAGCTTCGAGATCATCACCGAAGAGCTTGGCGGCCGCACGTTCCCGCCGCTCGAGGAGCCCGTCGTGAAGCGCGTCATCCACACCACTGCCGACTTCTCGTACGCCGATTCCCTCGTGTTCACCCATGATGCCGCGCACTGTGCGCTCGACGCACTGCGCACAGGGGCCACGGTGCTCACCGACACGAACATGGCGCTCGCAGGCATAAGCAAGCCCGCGCTCGCGAAGCTCGGCTGCAAGGCCGTGTGCTACATGGCCGACCCTGATGTCGCCGCGGCTGCGCGCGCCGCGGGCACGACTCGCGCCGTTGCGAGCATGGACAAAGCTTGCGGCATCGAGGGTCCGCTCATCGTGGCCGTCGGCAACGCTCCCACAGCACTTCTGCGCCTCGCCGAGCTCATGGACGCGGGGAAGATCGCGCCCGCGCTCGTCGTTGGGGTGCCGGTCGGGTTTGTGAACGTGGTCGAGGCGAAAGAGGAGCTACTCGCGCGACGCGTGCCGGCCATCGTCGCGAGGGGTCGCAAGGGCGGCTCGACCGTGGCGGCCGCCATTATGAACGCGCTGCTCTACCAGATCACGCGCACGGGTGGCGCGAAGTGACGGCCCCCGCATCCGTGCCGGCGCTGCGCATCTTCGCCGGCACCACCGAGGGCCGCCTTCTGTGCGAATGGGCGAGCGGGGCGGGCATCCCCGCCCGTGCCTACGCGGCAACCGAGTACGGAGGCGAGCTTTTGGGCGAGCTTCCGGGCATCGAGGTGCATGCGGGCAGGCTCGACGAAGCCGACATGGAGCGCGAGCTTTCCGGTGCGCGCATCGTCGTCGACGCCACGCATCCCTTCGCTACGCTCGCAAGCGGCAACATCCGGGCCGCTTCGCTCGCCGTGGGTGCACGATGCCTGCGCCTTGCGCGCCCGGTCGAGGCGCTGCCCAAAGGCGTCGTGTCGGTCGCGTCGATCGCCTGCGCGGCGCGCTTTCTCTCCGAGAACCCGGGTCGCGCGCTTCTCACGACGGGGAGCAAGGAGCTTGCTCCCTACACGTGCGTCACCGATTTCGCGGAGCGCTTCTTCGTGCGTGTGCTCCCGCTGCCCGGTGCTATAACGAAGTGCATCGACGCGGGGTTTTCGCCGTCGCACGTCATCGGCATGCAGGGGCCCTTCACCCGCGAGCTCAACGAGGCGATGCTTCGGCAGGTGGGCGCCCAGTGGCTTGTGACTAAGGACTCGGGAACCGCAGGCGGCACGGCTGAGAAGCTCGCCGCAGTGCGCGCCGTGGGAGCGCGCTGCATCGTGGTCACCCGTCCCGCCGAGGGAGGCGGGGCCCTTTCGCTTCGGGAAGTGGAAGACGCGCTCTTACGGGAGTTCGCGCCCTAGGCGCTCGCCGCGCCTAGGGCCCTTCAATCAGTTGCGGTGAAATAGTGTCTGTTTGCTGCTAGATAGCATATTCGGTTCCTAATTCACCGCAACTTTTTGGTGGTGACTTACTGGTAGCGTAGGCACTCCACCGGGTTTAGCTTTGCTGCGCGGCGAGCGGGATAGAAGCCAAAGATTACGCCGATGCCGACGGAGACGGCGAAGGCCAGCAGCACCGTGGCGATTGAAAAGCTCGGTGTGATTTGCCCGCTGGCTCCGAGCTCGCCAAGAATCCCGGATCCGGAGGCAAACATCGCGAGGCCCCAGGCCAGCAGATAGCCAATCAGGACACCCAACAGTCCGCCGGTCACGCACAGCGCCGAGGACTCGGCCAAAAACTGCGCGGTGATATCGCGACGACTGGCGCCCAGAGCGCGGCGGATGCCGATCTCGCGAATGCGCTCCGTTACGTTGGTAAGCATCATATTCATAATGCCGATACCGCCGACAAGCAGCGAGATGCTGGCGACAGCACCCATGATGAGCGAGAACGCGCCCATAAAGGAGTTGAGTGCATCGATGGCGCTTTTCATGGATGTCGCCGATACACTGTCGTACTCATTCTCCTCCGCGATGCCCTTCATCGCGCGCACCTTGGACTCGATGGTCTTACAAAGCTCATCCATGTCCGTGCCCTCGGCGGCAAGTGCCGTCACACTGGGGAATGAAGGATTCTCGTCGCCAAACAGCCCGGCGATGGTTTCGCGTGGCATATACAGCGTGAGCGAGCCCATGGAGTCGCTGCCGCCATCAATCACGCCTACAATCTGCACCTCGCCGTTGGACACCTTGATGGTTTTCCCCAGCGCATCCTGTTCGTTGCCGTAAAGCTGATCGGCGCCGCCGCGGCTGATGAGCGCCACGCGCGAGCCTGATTGGGACTCGGCCTGGGAATAGGTGCGCCCCGCAACGAGCTTGCTGGCCCCCACGGCGTCGAGCATGTCGCTATCGACACCCTGTGCCATGACGGTATAGCTTTTATCGCCGGTCTTGTACTCGGTATACGCGCTGTCGACAATGCCGATCTGCTCTATCTGCGGCACCAGTTTTTGAAGCTTCTCGATGTCCGACTCGGTGAGTTCTTGCGACGAATAGATTTGCACCATGCGTGCCGCATTGAGGCCCAGGCTGTTGACCAGGGTGTTTTGGATGCCGCCGATGAGTGAGGTCATGGCGATAACCGAGGCGATGCCAATGACGATGCCCAGGATGGTGAGCAGGCTGCGGCCCTTGTTGGCCTCGAGCGAGTGAAGGGCTTCCTGGATGAGATCGCGGGCGCTCATGCCACCACTCCTTTCAGCGGGTTGGCGGAGGCGGAAATCATGGGCAGGCTATCTACGGCGCTGCGTAGGGTCTTCGGTGCATGTGGAATATACGCGCCGTCATGGATGCGGCCGTCGCGGATGGTCACGGCGCGGTCGGCTTCGGCGGCGATGCCGGGGTCGTGTGTGATGAGCACGATGGTCTTGCCGCGCTCCTGAAGCTTGTGGAATGTTTCCATGACGAGCGCTCCGGTTGCGGAGTCCAGGTTTCCCGTCGGCTCATCGGCCAGGATGATGGGCGGGTCATTGACAAGGGCGCGCGCGATGGCGACACGCTGCATCTGGCCGCCCGAGAGCTCGGATATGCGGTGGTCCCAGTGGTCGACCGGTAGCGTGACGGCCTGCAGCGCGTGCACGGCGCGCATTTCCCGCTGGCTTCGGGGCACATTGGTGTAGGCCAACGGCAGCATGACGTTTTCGATAACCGACAGGCGCGGCAGCAGGTTGAAGCTCTGAAAGACAAAGCCAATGCTCAGGGCGCGAACTTCGGTGAGCTCGTCATCGTCAAGCTCGGCCACGTTGATCCCTTGCAGGTAGTAGTCGCCCGCCGTCGGCTTATCCAGGCAGCCTAGGATGTTCATGAGCGTTGATTTGCCCGAACCCGAGGGGCCAGTGATAGCGACGAATTCGCCGGGATTTACCGCCAGGCTCACGTTGTGCAGGATGTGGGCGCACCCCGCCTCGCTCTCAAAAATGCGGTGCACGTTGCGGATGTCGATAACGGGACGCATTACATGCCCTCATCAGCAGACATGCTGCCCGAATCCGCGCTGTAGCCGCCGTCAGCCGTTGCGTCCGCTCCGGTGTCCATGACGAGCGTGTCACCATCGCGCAGTTTGGTTGTGGGTACGCCAGGGTTGATCTCGTTGCCCTGGTCGTCGCGCTTGACCTGTGTCTTGCCGACTACGGCTTCGTTGTCGTTTTGCGTCACGACGGTCACCTTCACGCGGCGCGTATCCTTGCTTTCGTCATCGGTTGCCACGTTGACGTAATAGTGTTCGCCGTCTTCGGTCATGAGCGCCATCGTCGGCACCATCACCACGTCGTCGAGCTGCTCGGTCACCACCGAGACCTCGGCCGTCATGCCCGGCTTCAGGCGCGCGTCGGGCGCCTCGATGAGGATGTCGACGTTAAAGGTCACGCTGCCGCCGCCACCGTTGGCGGCGTCGGAGTTTGCCACCGACGCGATAGCCGTGACGGTGCCCTGGCTCACGATATCGGGAAACGCGGGATACGTGACGTTGGTGCTCTGCCCAACGGCGATCTTGGCGATGTCCTTTTCGCCCACTTGCACGGTCACCTTCATCTTGGATAGGTCGGCGATCTGCATGCACTGCTTGCCGCTGCTCGTGTCGCTTTCGCCCATGATCATGCCGCCTGTTACCGTGGCGCCCACCTTGGCGTTGAGCTCCACGATGCTGCCCGAGCTCGGGGCCGTGACCGTACGGCTGGCTGCCTTGGCGTTCGCCTGATCGAGGTTTGCCTGGGCCGATGCGAGGCTGCGCTGCGCGGCCGATACGGCATTCGTATCCGCTGATGCGGCGGAGACGCCAGCCGCTGCGGAAGCTCCATCGACGTCCGTCGTTGGGGTGGCCTGCGCGGCAGCGGCGGCTTTCTGCGCGTTGGTGAGGTCTTCCTGGGCGGCTGCAACTGCACGCTGCGCCTCGGCAACGTTGCGGTCGAGCTCGTCGTTTTTAATGGTCATAAGCACGTCGCCCTCGTTGACGGATTGGCCTGCCTGCACGTTGATCGAATCGACCGTACCGTCGACAGAAGGGGAGACCACTGAGGACGAAATGGGTTTGAGCTGGCCTTTCGCCTCGACCGTTGTGGTAAACGTGCCCTCGGTCACCATGTCGGTCACAGGACCGCTAGCGCCCTGTGGCTGCGCATTGATAACCAGGGTTGCGACAATGGAAATGAGCGCGATGGCACCTATGACGCCGGCGGCAATACCGCGTCGAATCAGCTTTTTGCGTCGACGTTCGGCACGTTTTGCCTTGAGCTTGGCATACGCCTCTTCATCGGAAATCTCGGCCGTATCGTTCGTGCGTTCGCTCTGCTTGTCGGCATGTACGTTTGTAATCAGAGGAATCGTTTCGGTGGCACCTTCGGGCGTGCGCTCGGTATCATCTGGGCCCGGGGTGATCGTGGGGACATTCGGCATAGCGTCTCCTTTATAGAAAGAACCTCGATAATTATATGCGCCCACCGGTTGGGGCGGGCGCATAGGACGGTTTCTTTCGGAACTGTTAGATTGGTCGCTGCGGTTCCACGTTGTAGGAATGCGCGCGTTGCACTACGAGTGGACAACCACGCACAGGCCGACTTTGATGCAGTCGTGAAGTGCCTTGGCGTCTGCCAGACGCAGGTTGATGCAGCCGTGGCTGCCGCACCATTTGTATGACTCGGCGTTATCGAAGCTCTTGTCGTTTTGCCAGGTGGCATCGTGGAAGCCGATCATATTGCCCTCGAACGGCATCCAGTAGCTCACCGGGCTTTCGTATTTGGGCTTACCGGTCTCGGGGTCCTTGGCTCCGATCAGGGTGCTGCCGCCGTCGTTGCTGTTGATCTGCCACACGCCCTCGGGGGTGGCGTCTTCGCCCGGTTTGCCGGAAATAAAGTTGGCCTCCCAAACGATATTACCGTTCTCGTCATAGTAGCGCGCGTGCTGCTCGGACAGGTCGACGTCGATATACGCCTTCCAGTCGGGCTCTCCCTTTGCGGTAAAGGTGTCGGCCTTCTGGGAGTACTTGATCTCGATTTCGCCGGTCTGCTTGTTGTTAATGGCGTCCTCGACCTGCTTGGCGAGCGAGCTGCTGTCGATGGACCAACCAAAGTCGCCGCCTTCGACGGCGCACTGCTTGCCATCGGCGCGCGTCCACCAGCGAGTGGAGCCCACGGTATTAAAGCCGTTGGCGAGCTCGGCTGCCCAGCTGCTGATCTGCGACGTATCGAGCGTGGGATTGGCCGGATCGGCAAAGCTGATCCACTGCAACACGGAGCTGCCATCAACCTTGCCGGCATCCTCGCCGTTGAGCATGAGGGTCACGTTGACGCCCAGGAAGTTGTTGGCGGCATCGCATGCGGCCTGAATCTGATCATCGGTCAGCGTTCCATTGAGCGGCTCATAGGCATCGTTTCCGAGCTTGGAAAGATCTACGGTCTCGGCCAGCGAGGCAAGCTCGAGCTCGGCATACTTAATGACATGCTCGCGGTTGAGTTTTTCGTTGGAGCGCGCCTTCTCGACGGTAAACTTGCCGGCCTGCTCGTCATAGGAGCTATTGGCCTCGAACGTGCCCGAACGCCCCTCGTTAAACTCGTCGATGGCGGCGCCCAGATCCTTCTCAAACTTCTTTTGGTCAAAGGTATCGGAGAGCATGGACAGGTCGACGTCTTGATCAAGATCGACTTCGTTGGAGGTAGCGGTTGTTTTGACCTTGCCGCTTAAGGATTCCACAAGGCGGACCGGCCATACAAAGGCTTCGTTGTGGCTGATAATCTCTTTTGCGGCAGCTTCGCCATCGACGATGGGCTCATCGGACTCGGGCTGATAGGTCCAGCTAAAGTCATCGCCTGTCACGGTGAGCTTATAGTGCTTCCATGCCGAATTGACCTTGGTAGCGGCAGACGAAGCGTTGGAGAACGAGACGTCGACGCCGGCGATGGTGGTGTTGGGGTAGGCTAGCTGCGAAAACGCTACGATTCCTACGATATAGACAATGACGATAAGACCCAAGACGACAAAGAGCGTCGTCTTTTTGCCCGACTTATTGTTGCCGGCGGACTTGCGCGCGGGGCCGCGATCGCCTTGGGCGTGCGTGGGGGGCTGCTTGGGCGCATTGCCGTTTGCCTGGCGCTGCTGTCGCTGTTGGTTTGGGCGTTGGGAAGCGTTTGCAGCACCACGCTGCTGACCGTGGCTCGGAGCGATAGGACGCGGTGACTGAACGCCGCCGGTGTGCCTGCTCGGCTGCTGCGGATCGGGAATCAGTTGAGTTCGATCGTTTTGCGACATCGTATGCATATCCTTCGAATTTCGCCTTATGGCTCATCGTGTTTTTACTGGGCTTGCATTATAGCGATTGCCCTGCTGTTTGTGGTACGGAAACGGTGGCATTCAAAAGAGGTGGGACATTTGTCCCACCTCTGAGTCGTTCTTAGCCGTTATCCGCACACACCGCATTTTGCACAGGCTGAAAGTGCGGCCGGTGCCTGCGCGATGCCGCCCTTTGCCGTCTCGCGTAGCGTGGCCGGCAACGCGTGACCCACCGAGAGCATGACATGTGCCATCTGGTCAAACGGCACCAAGCTCTTAATGCCTGCGAGGGCGAGTTGTGCCGAGCTAAAGGCCGCTGCCACGCCGATGGCGTTGCGGTTTTGGCAGGGCACCTCCACGAGGCCACCGACGGGGTCGCAAACGAGGCCCAGCAGGTTACTCAGCGCGATGGAACTGGCGTCGAGAGCCTGCTCGGGCGTGCCGCCGAGCATCTGCGCCAGAGCGGCGGCTGCCATGGCGGCGGCGCTTCCCACCTCGGCCTGGCAGCCGCCCTCGGCGCCGGCGACGCAGGCGCTCGTGGTGAGGTTGAGACCGATGGCGGCTGCGCAGTAGAGCGCGTCCATGACCTGCTCGTCGTCGAGCTGAAGGTGATCGGCGAGCGCCAGCACGCAGCCGGGCACGACACCCGCGGAGCCTGCCGTGGGGGCGGCGACGATCACGCCCATCGTGGCGGAGCGCTCGAGCACGGCCATCGCGCGGGCCACGGCGTCGGTCTGGACGGTGCCCATCAGGCTCGTGCTCAAATCGTTGCGGCGGGTTGCTTCGACGAGCTTGGCCTCGCCGCCGATAAGTCCGCCGAGCGAGCGCTGCGGATTTGCGATAGGGGCTGTGGTCTCTTCGCGCATGACGTCGAGCACGCGGCGCATGGCGGCGACGGCGTGGGTCTCGCCGGTCAGACGCGCCTCGCGCACGGCCATAACGGCGCCGATATTCAGGCCGAGCTCGGCGCACGCATCGAGCAGCTGCTCGCCGTCGTCGAAGATCTCCTTTGCCGAGACACCGGGGGAGAGCGACGAGGCAGAACCGGGGAGCTCGATAAAGGTCGCGTAATCGACATTGTCGAGTTTGCGTAGCATGGGGATAACGGTGTCGTCGGGCGCGCCGTCGGTCTCAAAGACGGAGTAGGCCTGGCCGCCCACTTCGGTGCGGTAGGTACGGCAAAACGCGATGTTTACATGGGCGTAGGCGAGTAAGTTCGTGAGTGCGGCGAGTACGCCGGGAACATCCTGGTGCGCCACGAAGAGCGTGGAGTACATGCCCGAGATGTCGACGCCGACGCCGTTGATGCGGCTGATACGCATCTTCCCACCGCCCAGACTTTCGCCGCGGACCTGTGCCGTGGCGCCCGTGTCGTCTACCATGTCAATGTCGACGGTATTGGGGTGGATGGAGGCGTCGTCGCCCTTGATGTCAAAGTGATATTCGAGGCCCTGCTCGCGAGCGAGGTCGAAGGCCTGCTTGATATTCTCGTCATCGGTGTCGAGGCCTAGGATGCCCGCGACGAGCGCACGATCGGTGCCGTGGCCGCGGTAGGTGTGGGCGAAGGAGTTCCACAGGCCAAAGGTGGCTTTGGTGATGTGGCCTTCCAGCAGGCTGGCGGCAACTTGGGCGCAGCGTAGGGCGCCGGCGGTGTGCGATGAGCTGGGGCCGACCATGACGGGGCCCAAGATCTCGAATGCCGAGGTCGTAGCTAGTGTTTGCGGCTTGCCTGCCATGGGTGCTCCTTCTCTATCCCGTCGTTCCGAGGGCTTTGGTATTTGGTCGCCTGCTCTACAGTCCTGGCTCGCACGGAGGCCACATTAAGTGGCCTCCGGCTCGTGCGGAACTCGCGATCGACCAAATACCAAAGCCCTCGGAACTTAGGATACATGGTAGAGGCGCTCATGCTGCAAAATCCATCAGCTGGAGACCTATTCTGTGCTCCATGTCGACTCATCTTCACCACCGATTAAATAAAAAAGAGGTACCGGTTGTTTCGGTACCTCTTTTTGGTGCGTTTCTATTTGGCTGTAGCTTTAGCCGCGTGCTTACAGGCCGCAGGCTGCTTTGAGTTCTTCGACTCGGTCGGTTTTCTCCCAGGTGAAGTCGGCGTCTTCGCGGCCGAAGTGACCGTAGGCTGCCGTCTTTTCGTAAATCGGGCGACGCAGGTCTAGGTCGCGGATGATTGCGCCCGGGCGCAGGTCGAAGGTCTTCTCTATGGCCTCGACGATCTTGTCCTCGGCAACATGCGCGGTACCGAAGGTGTCGACCATGATTGAGAGGGGCTTGGAAACGCCGATGGCGTAGGCAAGCTCGACTTCGCAGCGGTCGGCCAGACCGGCAGCGACCACGTTCTTGGCGACCCAGCGCGCGGCATACGCGGCGGAACGGTCAACCTTGGTGCAGTCCTTACCGCTAAAGGCGCCACCGCCGTGACGGCCGTAGCCGCCGTAGGTGTCGACGATGATCTTGCGGCCGGTGAGGCCCGTGTCGCCCATGGGGCCGCCCACGACAAAGCGACCGGTGGGGTTCACGTAGATGTCCGCGTTGTCCCACGGCATGTTCTCGGCGGCCATGACCGGGGTGATGACGTGCTCGATGAGGTCGGCCTTGATCTTGCCCATATCCTCGATCTCGGCGGCGTGCTGCGTGGAGATGACGATGGTCGTGACCTCGACGGGCTTGCCTTCCTCATAGCGCACGGTGACCTGGGTCTTGCCGTCGGGACGCAGATAGGCGAGGGTACCGTCGTGGCGCACGGCTGCCAGGCGCTCGGCCAGGCGGCTTGCCAGGTAGTGTGGCATGGGCATGAGGGTCTTGGTCTCGTTGGAGGCATAACCGAACATCATGCCCTGGTCGCCGGCACCGATCAGGTCGATCGGGTCGGTGGTAGCGCCGGTCTGGGTCTCGAAGGACTCGTCGACGCCCTGGGCGATATCGGGCGACTGCTCGTGGATGAGGCTCATAACGCCGCAGGTGTCGCAGTCAAAACCGAACTTGGCACGGTTGTAGCCAATGCGGCGGATAACGCCGCGGGCGATTTCCTGTACGTCGACGTAGGCCTGGGTGCGAATCTCGCCGGCGACGATGACGGTGCCGGTGGTCACGAGGGTCTCGCAGGCGCAGCGGACGTTCTCCACGTTGGCCGGCACGCCGTTGGGGGCGATGTAGCCCTGCTCCTGCAGCTCTATTTCTTTGGCGAGAATTGCGTCGAGGACGGCGTCGCTGATCTGGTCAGCGATCTTATCGGGATGACCTTCGGTCACCGACTCCGACGTAAAAACAAAGGACCCGTGTTGGGGTGGGATGGAACGAAGTTCTTCTGACATGATTGTCCTTTCAAAAACGTGTCCCGGCGACCGTTACCATTCCGCCGGGCTCTCTATGCAAGGGCACATCATAGCGCGTAAATCAAACATTCACACCCTTTCCGCACCTACTCATTGGGGACAGACTTAAATGACCAGCCTTACCTAAGTGCCGACAGGTTGCCCAAAGACTGATCATTTAAGTCTGTCCCCAATGAGTAGGTCGGTGCCCTTTGTGCGGAGGTTGCTTTGATGCTTTATACTAATGCGGTTAGACATCCATCCTGCAATCGAGGAGATTTCCATGGCATCAGACGTTCGCGTCCGCTTTGCACCCTCACCGACGGGCAAGCTGCACATCGGCGGCGCCCGCACCGCTATCTATAACTGGGCTTTCGCCCGCGCAAACGGCGGCACGTTCATCCTACGCATCGACGACACCGACCCCACCCGCTCCACCGACGAGAACACGCAGATCATCCTGCGCGCCATGCGTTGGCTGGGCCTTGACTGGGACGAGGGTCCCGAGGTGGGCGGCGACTTTGGCCCCTACGCCCAGACCGAGCGCTTGGACCTGTACAAGCAGGCCGCCCAGAAGCTTTGGGACGAGGGCAAGGCCTATCCCTGCTTCTGCACCAAGGAGCAGCTCGACGCCGACCGCAAGGCCGCGCAGGAGCGCAAGGACCCCTTCCAGGGCTATCAGCGCCGTTGCCGCGATCTTGATCCCGAGGAGGCCCGCCGCCGCATCGAGGCCGGCGAGTCCTACGTCCTGCGCATCAAGGTGCCCGAGGACCGCGGCGACGTCGTCATCCACGACGCCGTCCACGGTGAGGTGACCTTCGACGCCAAGGAGCTCGACGACTTTGTCATCTTCCGCTCCGATGGCACGCCCACGTACAACTTCGCGACCGTCGTCGACGACGCCATGATGAAGATCACCCATGTCATCCGCGGCGACGACCACCTGTCCAACACCCCGCGCCAGGTCATGGTCTACGAGGCCCTCGGCGCGCCCGTGCCTACGTTCGCCCACATCTCCATGATCTTGGGTGCCGACGGCAAGAAGCTCTCCAAGCGCCACGGCGCCACCTCGGTGGAGGAGTACCGCGACGCCGGCTACCTGTCCGACGCCTTCGTCAACTACCTGGCGTTGCTCGGCTGGTCGCTCGACGGCGAGACCACGATCATCCCGCGCGATGTCCTGGCCAGCAAGTTCTCGCTCGACCGCATCTCCAAGAACCCGGCGACCTTCGACCCCAAGAAGCTCGATTGGGTCAACGCTGAGTACATCAACGGCATGTCCGATGCTCAGTTTGCCGACGAGATCATGGTCCCCGAACTGCACGAGGCGGGTCTCATCGAGGGTAATGTCGAGTACGGCGAGGATTGGATCGACGCGCTCGCTGCCATCGTTAAACCGCGCACCAAGATGCCGGCCGACGCCGTGACCGTCGCCGCTCCCATCTTCGCTACGGCCGAGACGCTCGAGTATGACGAGAAGTCCGTCAACAAGGGCTTGGCCAAGGAGGGCATGGGTGCCATTCTGGACGCCGCCAAGGCCGCGCTCGAGGGTGTGGGCGAGTGGACGGCCGCCAACATCGACGCCGCGCTTGAGCCGCTGCCCGAGCAGATGGACCTTAAGAAGCGCGTGGTGTTCCAGGCCGTGCGCGTCGCCGTCTGCGGCAATATGGTGAGTCCTCCGCTGGGCGAGACCATGGCGCTCGTCGGCCGCGACGACTGCCTGGCGCGCATTGACCGCGCCCGCACGATGGCGCTGTAATCGCTGCGCAAACGTTTTTATCCGAGCCCCGTTCACTCAGAGCGGGGCTCTTGTTTCTGTAGACGTATGGGATAGGAGGTGCTGGGGCTATGGCCGAGCAACTTTCGCTGTTTGGTTCGCCGGAACCGGAGGAGACTCCGAAGTCCGCGGCTCCTGCCGCCGCCCCGACGCAGCTTAAACCTGCACCTGAGCCCATCGCCGCCTATGCGAGCGTGGTTCTCGACATCCCGACGCGTGCGCTGTCCGAGCCGTTCGCCTACGGCATTCCGCAGTCACTCGCCAACGATGTCCAGATCGGTTCCACCGTCCTAGTTCATTTTGGCAACCGTGCGGCCGCGGGCTATATCGTCGACATTGCGCCTGAGCTGGGCGACCTACAGGGCAACAACGCCCTCTACCCTTCGCGCATTAAGCCCGTCGAAGCCATCCTCAGCAAACCGCTCTTTGGTGCCGAGGCTGCCCGTATCGCACGCTGGATGAGCCGCGAGTATGTTGCGACGCTTTCCGAGTGCCTGCGCCTGTTCTTGCCACCGGGTGGAAGCCCGCGCGTGGTCAAGGGCGACGACGGCGTGTGGACGGTTGAGCGCCCCGCTGTTAAACCCATCCAAAACCGCTGGGTCATGCTCACGCCCGAGGGCTTCGACTATACGCCTCCCAAAACGGCGGTCCGCCAGCGTCAGCTCATCGAGGCGCTCCAGTGCGGACCGGTCACGACGCGCGATCTCAACCTTCTCTATAACAGCATGTCAGCGACCATCAAGGCGCTCGAAAAACGCGGCGTCGTGGTGGTGGAGGAGCGCCGTGCCTGGCGCGGCTGCAGCGAGCAGACTACGCTGTCCTCTGCGAGCGGCAAGGCGCCGGTCGCGCTCACGAACGGCCAGCAGCAGGCGCTCGCGCAGATTGAGCGTGCTCGCCTGGACGCACACGGCGACGTGGTCCTTGTCGACGGCGTCACCGGATCCGGTAAAACTGAGGTCTACCTCTCCGCCATCGAGCACGTGCTGGCGGCCGGCCGTTCGGCCTGCGTGCTGGTGCCCGAGATATCGTTGACGGCACAGACCGTCGGCCGCTTCCGCTCGCGCTTTGGCGAGACGGTAGCCGTGTTCCATTCGCGCCTTTCGGCCGGCGAGCGTCTGGACCAGTGGGACATGGTTGCCAGCGGTGCGGCCCGCGTGGTCGTCGGCGCCCGCTCGGCGCTCTTTTGCCCGCTTGACGACTTGGGCCTCATCATCATCGACGAGGAGCACGAGACCAGCTACAAGCAGGGCTCCAGTCCGCGTTACCACGCGCGCGAGGTGGCGGCCGAGATGGCGCGGCGCTACCGCTGCCCGCTCGTGTTGGGCTCTGCCACGCCTTCTGCCGAGGCCCTCGATCGCTGCCGCCGTGGCACGTATAACGGTGCCACCTGGACGCGTGTCGAGATGCCCGAGCGCCCGGGAAACGCCGTGCTGCCGACAGTCCGCATTGCCGACCTGCGCCGCGAGTTCTTGCACGGCAGCCGCTCCATGTTCTCAAAACCGCTGATGGAAGGCCTGGAGCGTGTGGTCGAGCGCCGCGAAAAAGCCGTGCTGTTGCACAACCGCCGTGGCTTTTCGCCATTCCTGATGTGCCGCGAGTGCGGCTGCGTCCCCACCTGCAACCACTGCTCCACCGCGCTTACGTATCACGAGCGCACGCACACGCTGCAGTGTCACACATGCGGTTCGTCTTGGCGCGTGCAGCCGTATCCCGCACCCACGAGCCGTTGTCCCAAATGTGGCAGTCGCTACCTGGCAAAAATGGGTCTGGGCACTCAGCAGATTGAGGACGCACTGCACCAGATGCTTCCCGAGGATGTCGCCATTATTCGCATGGATGCCGATTCCACGCGCGGCAAGGATGCGCACAAAAAGCTGCTCGAGCAGTTCGATGCGGCCGATTGCGCCGTGTTGCTGGGCACCCAAATGATCGCAAAGGGTCTCGACTTTCCCGAGGTCACGCTTGTGGGCGTGGTTAATGCCGACTTCGCCCTCAAGCTGCCGGACTTCCGCGCAGGGGAGCGAGCCTACGACCTGCTGGAACAGGTGGCGGGTCGTGCCGGTCGCGGCGATCGGCCCGGCGAGGTGATCATCCAGACCTACCTGCCCGAGGATCCGGTCATTCGCGCCGTCGCCGAGCACGACCGTTCGATCTTTACCGACTACGACCTGGACCAGCGCCGCGACGCGCTGTACCCGCCGTTTGTTCGCTTGGTCAACATCTTGGTGTGGTCGGCGAACCGAGACGACGCGCAGGACTACATCGGACGCATCGCAAAGCTTCTTAAGCGTCGCTGGCATGCCGCCGCGCCCGACTTTTTGCGGGCGGGGAGTGCCGTGCCGCAGGTGCTGGGCCCGGCTTCGTGTGTAATCGAGAGAGCCAAGGACCGTTACCGCTTCCATCTGCTTGTGAAGTCGCCCGTGGGGTACCATGTCTCTGATGATATCGACGCCTGCCTCAAAGAGGTGGGCTCTGTGCGCGGCGTGAGCGTGAGCGTTGACGTCGATGCCTATGATTTGATGTAACAAACCGAAAGGATGGCCATGGAAGCCAACGGAATCGTACTGTCGCCCGACCCTCGTCTGCGCCAGGAGTGCGCCGTCATTGAGGAGATCACCCCGGCGATCGAGGCGCTTGCCGAGAAGATGAAGAAGATGATGTTCGACAACGGCGGCTGCGGACTGGCTGCCCCGCAGATCGGTGAGCTCATCCAGCTCGTCACCATCGACTGCGACTACAGCGATAAGAACGACTACGATCCGTACGTGCTCATCAATCCCGTCATTGTTGAGCAGAGCGACCATCTGGTGCCGTTTAGCGAGGGCTGTCTGTCCATCCCGGGCATTAGCTGCGAGATTGAGCGTCCCGACCATGTCGTCGTCGAGGCGTATGACTTGGACGCCAACCTGATTCGCTATGAGGCCACGGGCGATCTGTTCTGCGTTTGCCTGCAGCACGAGATCGATCACCTGCACGGCAACACCATGTTTGAGCGACTGAAGCCGATGCAGAGGCTCAAGGCAGTCAAGGAGTACCAGGACGCCCTGGCCCGCGGCGCTCGACCGGGCGAGACGGAGTAGGTCCCACCGTCCCCGGTGCTGAGCGCCCACATATCATCCCGTGCTCAAACATTCTCGCTTTGCTGCGAAACTGCGCGCGGGACGATATGTGGGCGCTCAGCACCGGGGACTGCGTTGTTCTGGCTCGGTTCGCCCGGGTGCCGGTGGGCCAGGGAGGGGCGTCTTCGCTGATAATTGCTTTGTTGGAAGAGCTGCTTTTATTGCGGCTCTTTCTTTGGTTTTGGGTATATTTGTTCTTGTTGAATTGTTATTGCGGATGGGCTGGTGACTTGGCTTTCCGCTGTTCTTTGTAGCCGTCTCGGCTTTGGTTGAGGGGAGATGTTCTTTATGCGTATTGTGTTTATGGGTACGCCTGATTTTGCTGTGCCTTCGCTGACTTCGCTTGTCGCGGCTGGCAATGAGATTGCGCTTGTTATTACTCGTCCTGATGCTGTTCGTGGGCGTGGTAAGAAGCTTGAGCCTTCTCCTGTTAAGGCCAAGGCGCTTGAGCTGGGATTGCCGGTTGTTGAGGCCAATCGTATGACGCCTGAGGTTGTTGAGGCGCTTCAAGCTGCCCAAGCTGACATTTTCTGCGTGGCTGCCTATGGTTGCATTTTACCTGATGAGGTCTTGAATATGGCGCCGCTCGGCATTGTGAATGTTCATGCGTCCTTGCTACCTCGTTGGCGTGGGGCTGCTCCTATTCAGCGTGCTATTCTCGCTGGTGATGAGGTTGCTGGCGTTTCCATTATGCGTATTGGGCATGGCGTGGATACTGGTGCTTATTGCGCTCAGGCTTCCACGTCGGTTGCCGGTAAGCATGCTGAGGCGTTGACCATGGAGCTTGCTGAGCTTGGCGGCAAACTGCTGGCTGATACGCTTCCCTCGCTTGCCGATGGCTCGGCTGTTTGGACTGAGCAGGATGAGGCGCTCGTCACTCATGCCGCCAAGATTTCTAAGCAGGAGATGCGTCTGGATCCGCAAATGATGGCGCTTGATTGCGTGCGTCATGTGCTGGCCTCGTCCGATACCGCGCCTGCTCGTTGCGTGATTGCCGGCAAGACCGTGCGCGTGCTCGATGCTGCGTCGGCTGATGTGTCGCTTAGCGAGGGTCAGGTTCTCGTTAAGGCCAAGCGTGTTTACCTGGGTCTTTCCGATGGCTCGGTTGAGTTGCTCGAGGTTAAGCCTGATGGCAAGCGTGCTATGGTTGCTTCTGCTTGGGCTGCTGGCCTGCAGGGTGCCGATCTTATCTGGGGTGTTTTGTCATGAGCAAGCTTTCCCCCGCGCGCAAGCTCGCGCTTGATGTTTTGATGGAGGCCGATCGCCGCGGCATGTACGCGCGCGACGTGCTCTCGTCCCGTGCTTCGGCCAAGGCCATTGACCAGCGCGATTCTGCTTTTGCCGCTCGTTTGGCACTTGGCGTTGCGGCCACCCAGGGCATTTTGGATGAGCTGCTCGACCAGTTTCTCGATAAGCCAAAAAAGGTCGCGCCTCGTGTGCGCATGGCGCTTCGTATCTCGGCCTTTGAGATGCTCTATCTGCATACGCCGGGTCGTGTTGCGGTGAGTCAGGGCGTTGAGCTCGTGCGCAGCGGTGCTAAGTCAGCCGCCGGTTTGGCCAATGCCGTGCTGCATAAGGTCGCGGACAACGTTGAGGATTTTGCCGCCGCAGCGGATGCCGATGAGTCCGAACGTCGTCTGGTTCGCCTGTCGCGCCTGATGGGTCTGCCGCGCTGGCTTTGTGCTCGCATTATGGCATCGTTCGACACACCCGAGGGCGCGCTCAACTTTGCCGGCAATCTGGCTCCCGCGCCGCTCGCTTTGCACGAGAACGCTTTTGCCACCAAACCCGACCCGTATATCTCGCAGCTTGTTGCGCCCGTGTTCCCGGGCTGCCATGCACCGGTCGATGCGCAGGTCACGGTTGCGTCCGGCGTGTTTGAGCGCGCTGCTGCCGTTGCCTCGGACCTTAACGCCCAGCTCATCGCTACCGCGGCGACCCGTCCCGGGCGCTGCCTGGAGATTGGTGCCGGCCGCGGAACCAAGACCTATGTGATGATGTGCCAGGCCAAGCGCGCCGGCTATGAGCGTCAGCATACGGCACTTGATCTTCATGACCGTAAGTGCGACCTGAATCTCGCGCGCCTTCACAAGGCGGGTATTCAGGGCGTTCGTACGGTTTCGGGTGATGCCTGCGAGCTTGATGAGGTGCTCACATCGTTTGATGCCATGCTTGGCGAGCCGGTTAAGTTCGACACGGTCTTTATCGATGCGCCGTGCTCTGGCACCGGAACCATGCGTCGTCATCCCGAGATTCCGTGGCGCCTGACCGAAAAGGATGTGACGGCTGAGCTGCCCAAGCTGCAGCTGACGATGCTCAAGGAGGCTGCTGCGCGCGTGGCTGCCGGCGGTGAGCTCATCTATGCAACGTGCTCGGTCTTCGACGAGGAGAACACGCAGGTCGTGGACGCGTTCCTTGCTTCTCCCGAGGGTTCCGGCTTTAGCGTGGCACCGCTTTCCGAGGCACAGATTCTGCAACTCCCCGAGTTCGATCAGGCCAAGAAACTCGTATCCGTACGCCAGAACGATCGAGGCCTCTTCCAAAGCGTGCCGGTAAACGCCGACTCCTACGACGGCCACTTCTGCGCCAGGCTGGTCCGCAAGTAACGACTAAGTTGCGGTGAAATAGGGATTGAATAGCGGCTTCAACCCGCCAAACAGTCCTTATTTCACCGCAACTCATAAGGAAACCTGGGTAGATAATTAGCCACCTATAGCGCAAAGAAACAGCCCCGCGATCGGTGTTGATCGCGGGGCTGTTTGGTTCCTAGTGGCTATGCGGGCAGTTGGCACAGCAGCCGTTGGTGGCGTTAGTGCTGGAGCCGCCGCTTCGCTGGTCGGTGTTATAGAAACCGCTACCCTCAAATTTAATGCCGCTGGCCGAGAACGTCTTGGCCGCCGGGGCACCGCAGCTCGGGCACACGACCTCGGGAGTCTCGGACATGGGATGCTCAACCTCAAACACGTTGCCGCAGCTCGAGCACTTGTAATCGTAGCGCGCCATAATACTTCCTTTTCAGCACAAAGCGGGCAGATTACTCTGCCCGCAAAAATTCAAACGTCTGTAACTGTACCCTATATCGGTGGTTTTATCACGCTTCGCCCCAGAATCTATGGTTGTTGCGCAGGAGCTGTGCGGTTTTGTCCTCGGCGGCGGCAACGTCCGCCTCGTCAGCCTGCCAGGTCCAGTTGCCCGTGGCCACGCCCGGAACGTTCATGCGTGCGTCGTCGCCAAGTCCCAGGACATCCTGCAGCGGCATCATCACGAGGGGAGCGTCGCTTGCCAGCGCATCGCCCATCAGCTTGGCCGCCACCTCAACACCGCTCGGTTCATCGCCGCCCGCAAAGGAACGCGTGCACCAACCGGCCAGCGTCGACGTATCGTGCGTCGAGGTGTACAGAATCTTGCCGGGCGTGGGGTGCACGCCGCAACGGACGTCGTAATCGCTAAACTCCAGCACGTCCATGCCGGGGAAGCCGCAGGTCGAAGCCATGGCGCGAACACCGGGCGTCAAATAGCCCAGGTCCTCGGCGATAAAGTTGAGTGGACCCAGCTCGTCATAGGCGGTCTGGAATAGGTCTTTGCCCGGTCCTGCCAGCCAACGCCCGTCGGCGCATGCCTTGCCCGCGGGAATGCTGAAATAGCTGTGGAAGCCCAGGAAGTGATCCAGACGCACGCGGTCGTAGAGCGAAAACGCACGATGCAGGCGGTCCATCCACCAGCTATAGCCGTTCTGCTTCATGTGGTCCCAGCGGAACGTCGGGTTGCCCCACACCTGGCCCTCGGGTGCAAAGTTGTCGGGCGGCGCACCGGAAATCTCAATCGCCTTGCCGGTATCGGACAGCCAGAAGTTCTCGGGTTCGCTCCACGCATCTGCCGAATCGTCGGACACGTACATAGGAATATCGCCGATAACCTCGATGCCCTTCTTGTGCGCATAGTTCATGAGCTCGCACCAAGCCAGGTCAAAGCGGTACTGCATGTACGCCTGAAGCTCGGCCTCGTTGTGGAAGCGCTTGTCGTCGATCAGATGCTCGTTGTAGCGCGCGACATCTGCCGGCCAATCGTGGCGCGACTCGCCCTCAAAGTACTTCTTAACGGCCATGTAGACGCAGTATTTCTCGAGCCAATCGGCATTGCGATGTTTAAACGCTGTGTACAGCGGGTCGGCATCCTCGCCGCCGCGGGCCTTCCAGGTCTCAAAGTCGGCGGCCAGCTCCTCGTGGCTTTCGGGCAGCAGGTCGATATTGCCTGCAAAGGCCGAAGGACCGGCGTAAGGGGAGCGGAAGAAGTCCGTGGGGTTGACGGGGAGAACCTGCCAGTAGCGCATGCCCATGGCGGCCAGATGGTCGATAAAGCGACGCGTGGGCGCACCGATCGTACCGGGCTTGCCGTCGTCGGTCGGCACCGATGTGATATGGCACACAACACCCGCACCGTGATCGAGCGGCTCCTGCAGGCGCTGCTCGGCGTGGTGATAGATGATCGACGAGCCCAGCGGGTACAGGTCGAGCGTGACCGTACCGTTGTGGATCTCGCACTCGTGACCGCTAATCACATCGCTCGCACATTCGCCGAGCGCCGGAATGGTCACGCGATGCGAATTGCGCAGGCTGCGGTTGATGATGACGGTCGCGGACTCGCCGTCTTTACCGGTACGGTTGTAGGCCAGCACCTCGTCATTGAGCGCGAAGGCCTTGATTTCACCGTCGATCATAAACGGCAGCGCGCGGCGCACGGCCGAGGCATTCTTAACGATCGCAAACGTATCGAAGTCGTGCAGGTCTTCCTTGGTCGGCATGGTGCGACGATTGCCCGGATCGGTGAGACCCTCCAAGCCGTACTCGTCGCCATAATAGATCGAGGGAACGCCCGGGAACGTCATCTGCATGAGCGTCGCGAGCCAAAAACGGCTCTTGGCCAGGCCCATCGCGTTTTCGTCCAGGCGCCACTTGCTGCGCTCGCACTCGGGCAGCTGTGACTCGTCGGGGCCGCCGCCGAGCACCGAGATAATGCGCGGACGGTCGTGGCTCGACAGCAGGTTGAGCGCGCAAGACAGGGCCTCGCGCGGATAGTTCTCGCGCAGGGTCTCGATATCCTCGGCAGCTTGGTAGGCGTTTTTGTAGCCCATCAAAAAGCCGATGACCATGTCGCGGAAGGGGTAATCCATGGCCGAGTCGAGCTCGGAGCCTTGTAGATAGCGACGCAGATGGCCGTAGCTGATCTTGTTGGAGGCGTCTTCCCAGACCTCGCCGAGCAGCAGGGCATCGGGCTTTTCGGCAAGTACTGCCTTCTTGATCTCGGCTAGGAAATCGTCGGAAAGTTCGTCGGCCACATCTAGGCGCCAGCCATGAGCACCAGCGCGCAGCCATTTACGAATGACGCCGTCCTTGCCCAGGAGCCGCTCGCGTACCAGCTCGGAGCTCTCATTGATGGCGGGCATATTACCCACGCCCCACCAGCAGTCGTACGAGTCGTCCTCGTGGAAATAAAACGCATCGCGCCACGGCGAATCCTCGCTCTGCCACGCGCCCACGCCGGGGTAGTTGCCGTAGCGGTTGAAGTAGATCGAATCGTCGCCCGTGTGGTTAAACACACCGTCCAGAATGATGGAAATGCCCAGCTTCTCGGCCGCCTCGCACAGCTCAGTAAAGTCCTGCTCGGTGCCCAGAATCGGATCGATCTTGGTGTAATCGGCGGTGTCGTAGCGGTGGTTGCTTGCCGCTTCAAAGATGGGGTTGAGGTAGATTGCTGTAAAGCCCAGCTCGGCGATTCGAGGCAGGTCTTCTTGGATACCCTTGAGCGATCCGCCGTAGAAGTCCCAGGTCTTGATGGAGCCGTCCTCGGCGCGCTCGTACACAGGCGGCTCGTTCCAGTCCTCGACCATCCGGCGCTGGATTCCGTTGCGCGGTTTTTCGACCTCGGCCAGCGTGCGCTCGCGCCAGTGCTCGTCGCGGGCATAGCGATCGGGGAAGATCTGGTAGACCATTCCGCGCTCGTACCACTCGGGTCGAACTTCGCGGTGCTTGTAGACGGTGACCTGGAATGACGGCACCTCGGCGTAGTCGTAGGTTACGCCCTCGCCGCCGGTGCGGCCCTGTGGTGCGCCCAGGCGAACCTCGGGCTGGCCCTCGATATTGCATATAAAGCTGTACCAGATGAGACAGGGCTCGGTGCACTCAAGCTCTACGGTAAATATGCCGTCGCCCTCGTGCGTCATGGGATACAAAGACTCACCGATTTCATCGACCCAGGTGCGCAGCGTAAGCGTTGCCTGGTTGGGGTCGGCATCCTCCAGAATCACGGAGAGCGAAAGGGTAGTTCCTGTGGTCACAGCGCCAAACGGAGTGCGAAACTGCGGCAGACGGCTGTTGTGTATCAATCTCATAGTACGGTCCAGTTCAATAGAATCATGGCCAGCTGGCCATGGGCTTTACGCACAGGATGTAAGTATATCTGTTGTACACAGGCTGTATAAACAACATCCGTTTACCATCGGCGAACGGTTGTCCTAGAAAATCGTTTTACCATCCAGATTATCGCGATATTCAAAAACGCCTATACCGATACTATTTGTAGCCAAACAAAAGTACTTCGGTTTACTACGATGAATTGAATGATCTCAACCACGGACATTTTGATGATATTAAAACCGCAGGTAGAGGCGTTGCCAATTTCGTAGATTACTCGCCGTGGTCAGCCGGAGCCATTTTGTCGTAGTAAACCGGGCTTCTTTTTACTAGAGAAGTTCAACGCAAAAGAGGGCGCCTGGTTGGGGCGCCCTCTTTTGCGTTGAGGATTAAGTTTGAATCGTCCGGATTAGTGGCGCTTGCGGGTGGCCGTTGCCTTACGGACGGAGGTCTTCTTGGTCGGAGCCTTTTCCTCAGTCTTAGCGGCGGGGGAGACCGGGGCCTCCTTGGCGGGCTCGGTCTTTGCCGTAGCCTTCGGAGCGGTCTTGACCTCAGCAGCCTTCGGTGCCGGCTCGGCCTTTACTGCGGGCTTGTCCTCGGCCTTAGCCTCTGCCTTGGGAGCAGCAGCCTTGGTCGTGGCCTTTTTGGCCGTCGTGGTAGTGCGCTTGCGCGTGGTAGTCTTGGCAGCCGGCTTTGCCTCGACAGCTGCCTCGGCCTTGGACTCGGAGGGCGTCTCCTCGACTTTGCCGGCCGGCTTTGCGACTGCCTTCGGGGTCGTCTTCGCGGCGGCCTTCGTCGTAGTAGCCTTCGTGCTCGTCGACTTCGTTGCCGTGGTCTTCTTGGCGGCCGTTGCCTTCTTGGCGGTCGTGGTCGTCTTCTTGGCAGCGGCCTTAGCCGGTACCTTTGCCGCAGGCTTAGCCTCGGCGGTGGCGGTTTCGGCCTTTACCTCGGGAGCGACCTCGGCCTCGGCGACCTTCTTGGCAGCGGCGGTCGTACGCTTGCGCGTCGTCGTTGCCTTGGCGGTAGTTGTCTTGGCAGCGGTGGTCTTGCTCGCAGCGGCCTTCGTGGCCGTAGCCTTCTTAGCCGTTGCCTTGCGGGCCGTCGTCTTCTTGGCGGCAGGCTTCGCTGCGGGCTTTACCTCGGCCTCGACAGCCGGCTTCTCCTCGACCTTGGGCTCCTCTGCGGCCACCGGCTCAGCAACAGCCTCAGGCTCGACGACAACAGCCGCCGGCCTCTCAATCTCCGGGTGCATAAAGAAGTACAGGTCCAGATACTTGTCGGCCGAGCGCGTCCAGCTAAAGTCCTGGCTCATGGCCTGCGTGACCAGCTGGTTCCAGGCGTCGCGGTTATCCCAGAACAGACGCGCCGCGCGGAATACCGCATCGCCCATCTCGTCGCCGTTAAAGTTGCTAAACGAGAAGCCCGTGCCCTCGCCGGTAAACTCGTTATACGGGATCACGGTGTCCTTCAGGCCACCGGTCTCGCGCACGATGGGCAGGGTGCCGTAGCGCATGGCGATGATCTGCGACAGGCCGCAGGGCTCAAACTTCGAAGGCATCAGGAACATATCGGCGGCAGCATACATGCGCTGTGACAGCGCCGGATCGAATTCGATGCGCGCGGCCATGGTGCCGGGGTACTTGTCCTGGAAGTATCGCAGGCCGTCCTCGTAGTCGCGGTCGCCGGTGCCTAGAACCGCCACCTGCACGCCGCCGGACAGGATGCGGTCGAGCGCGTACATGACCAGGTCCATGCCCTTCTGGCGCGTCAGGCGCGTGACCATCACCATGAGCGGGCGGTCGTCGCGAACCTCGAGCCCCAGCTCTTCCTGCAGCTTGGCCTTGCACACGGCCTTTCCAGAACGGTCCTCGACGGTGTAGTTGGCGGCAATGCGCTTATCGGTCGCCGGGTCAAAGCCCGTCACGTCAATGCCGTTCAAAATGCCCTGCAGCGCGTACGAACGCTCGCGCAGAACGCCGTCCAGGCCCTCGCCAAACTCGGGCGTCTGGATCTCGCCCGCGTAGGTGGGGCTCACCGTAGTGATGGCGTCGGCATAGCGCAGGGCGCCCAGCATGTAGTTGATGCTGCAGGCGTCGCAACGCAGCTGCGAGGCAGCCGCCGGAATGTGCGCCACACCCAGGATGTCCTCCATTACGGTGTCGCTAAACTGGCCCTGGAACGCCACGTTGTGGATCGAGAACACGGTCTTGACGCGGTCGTACAGCGGCAGGCCCTGGTAGAACTCACGCAAGAACACGGGCGCCAGTGCCGTCTGCCAGTCGTTGCAGTGCAGGATGTCGCACTCAAAGCCGGCCGGCAGGTGCTGCAGGCTCTCAGTGATGGCCTTGGAGAAGAACGCAAAACGCTCGCCGTCGTCAAAGAAGCCGTACGGATAGTCGCGCGCAAAGTAGCGCTCGTTGTCGATGAACATATAGGTGACGCCGTCGTGCTCGAGCTTCTCGAGTCCGCAGTACTCATTGCGCCAGCCCAGGCTCACGTAAAAGTCGGAGAAGTGCTCCATTTGTGCCTTGTACTCGTCCTTGATGGTGGCGTACTTGGGCACCATCACGATGACTTCGGCGCCGGCGCGTACAAGCGCCGCAGGCAGCGAGCCCGCCACGTCGCCCAGGCCACCGGTCTTCACAAACGGCGCGCACTCGGCCGAGGCAAACACGATCTGCATCTTTTTGCTGGAATCAGCCATATTGTCTCCCATGTTGTAATTCGAGAATAGCCGCCAGGCGCAAACCGGGCGGCTATTCTACGTGTTACGAGCGATGTTGCGGTGCCAAAGCTAGCTCGCGTTGGTGATATCAGAAGTTAACGGGGCCTTTCCCAGCACCAGGATGTTCTCGGGCGTGCCGCGAAGCTCGGTGTTGGTGGGAACCACGTTGTTCTTGTCCAGGATTGCATTCTCAACGCGGGCGCCGCTCTTGATGACGCAGCTCTGGTTGATGATCGAGTTCGTCACCGAGGCGCCTTCCTCGACCACGACGCCGCGCGACAGGATCGAGTTACGCACGGTGCCCTTGATGATGCAGCCGGCCGAGATGATCGAGTTGCAGGCGTGGCTGCCGGTCGCATAGCGCGAAGGCGGCACGTCGTGAGCCTTGGTCAGAATCGGGCGCTCGGGGTCGAAGAGATGGTCGGCCACGGTCTGGTCGAGCAGGTCCATGCTGCGGCGGTACAGCGACTTCTCGCTAAACACGCCCACGACCTCGCCCTTGTACTCGTAGCTGCACACGTCGATGTTGCCAAAGTCGCCCTGGAGTGCCTCGAGCAGGTCCAGATAGTCGGCGGCCTGGTAGTGGTCGATGATCTCGAGCAGCGTCTCGCGGTTGACGATGCAGCAGTCCATAGAGGCGTTGTCGCCGTACACGACGCCGGCGCTCACGCCCGTCAGGCGGCCGTTCTCGTTAATCTCGAGCTTAGTCTCGTCATCGACGTTGCGCGTGGCCTTGCAGTACACCACGGTCATCTGGGCACCGGAGTTCTCGTGCGCGTCGATGATGGTGTTGAGGTCCATGTTAAAGATGATGTTGGTGCCCATCATCACAACGTAGGGCTTGTCCGAGCGCTGGAACAGCGTCTTGTTAGAGATGATGTCGCGCAGCAGGAAGCGCATGCCGCCCTTGGTGGTGCCATACGCGTTGCCGGGCACCATGAACAGGCCGCCCTTCTTGCGGTCCAGGCCCCAGTCCTTGCCCGAGCCCACGTGGTCGATCAGCGAGCGGTAGTTGCCCGGCATGACGACGCCGACGGTCTTAATGCCGGCATTCATCATGTTGGACAGCGGGAAGTCGATCAGGCGGTAGCGGCCCAAAAACGGAACGGACGCGATGGGGCGGTCCTTGAGCAGCACGCTGCCGTAGGTCGAAGAGTAGTTAGCGGTGATATAACCGATGGCCTTGCGATTGATCATCGGATCATTCCCCCTTCCCGATAACGACGTCATTTCCAACGACGGCCGTATCCTTGGTGGTATCGACAGAGCCGAGCTTCACGCCCTCTTCGACCGTGGAGTTCTCGCCCAAAATAGCGCGGCAGATGTGCGCGCCGCTCTTAACGTGCGCACCCGGCAGCAGCACAGAGTCCTCGACCACGGCGCGCTCCTCGATGATGACATCGGTCGAAAGGATCGAGTGGCGAGCGGTGCCGTAGATCTTGCAGCCGTTGGAGACCAGGCAGTCGTCCAGGCGGCCGTCCGGACCAATGTAGTGCGGCGGACGCGTGGTGATGTTGGACATGATGGGGAAGTGCTTGTCGAACAGGTCGAACTCGGGGTTGTTGCCCAGCAGGTCCATCGAGGTCTCGTGGAAGCTGGCGATGGTGCCGACGTCCTTCCAAAAGCCGTGAAACTCGTAGCTGTACAGGCGCTTGCCCTCGCCGAGCAGCTTGGGGATGATGTCCTTGCCAAAGTCGTGGCTCGAGCGCTGGTCCAGAGCGTCCTCCTCGAGCGCCTCGATCAGGACGTCGGCCGAGAAGATGTAGATGCCCATGGACGCGAGGTTCGAATCGGGCTTATCGGGCTTCTCGGTGAACTTGGTGATGCGGCCGTCCTCGGGGTCGGTGGTCAGGATACCAAAGCGACTGGCCTCCTCCCACGGCACGGGCATAACGCTCACCGTGAGGTCGGCGTTGTTCTCGATGTGCGTCTTGAGCATCTTGCGGTAGTCCATGCGATACAGGTGATCGCCAGACAGAATCAGGACGTACTTGGGGTCGTTGGCCTTGATGTAGTCGAGGTTCTGCGTAATGGCGTCGGCCGTGCCCGCATACCAGGCGCCGCCGGTCTGCGTCTCGTACGGCGGCAGGATCGACACGCCGCCGTCGCGGCTGTCCAGATCCCACGCCTCGCCGGAGCCAACATAGGCATGCAGCAGGTAGGGACGATACTGCGTCAGAACGCCCACCGTGTCGATGCCCGAGTTGGAGCAGTTGGACAGCGAAAAGTCGATAATGCGGAACTTGCCACCAAAGCTAACCGCCGGCTTAGCGATCTTTTGGGTGAGTGCCCCCAATCGGCTGCCCTGTCCTCCTGCGAGGAGCATCGCGATGCATTCTTTCTTACTCATCGATTTCTCCTTCTGTCATCGATGTTCTTAAACCCATTAGCGGTGGGCACGGCGCCTGGTCGCGCCCACCGAATAATGCCGTGCTGGCATAAGGGAGCTCGCGCGCCTCTACGCGTGCCAGATCTCGTCGCGGTACTCGCGAATGGTGCGGTCGCTCGAGAACCAGCCGCTCGAAGCGGTGTTGAGCAGGGCCTTGCGGTTCCAGGTCTCCTGGTCGTCGTAGCTGTTCGTGAGCTTCTCCCATGCATCCACGTAGCTGCGGAAGTCGGCCATGACCAAGTCGGGGTCGTTGTTGTTCATGAGCTCGTTGTAGATGCTCTCGAAGTTGCCCGAAAGACCCGCAAAGGTGTTGTCCTTGAGCTCGTCCATCACGCGGCCCAGACGCTCGCGATCGTTGTTGAGGGTATCCCACGCAAAGTAGCTGTTGGATGCCCAGAGCTGCTCGACCTCGGGGGCGGTCAGGCCAAAGATGGCCTCGTTCTCGCGACCGGCCAGATCTGCGATCTCGATATTGGCGCCGTCGAGGGTGCCCAGCGTAATGGCGCCGTTCATCATGAGCTTCATGTTGGACGTGCCCGAGGCCTCTTTGCCGGCCGTGGAAATCTGCTCCGAGATCTCGGCGGCGGGGTAGATGAGCTGGGCATTGCTCACGCGGAAGTTGGGAATAAAGCAGACCTTCATGACCTCGTTCACGCGGGCGTCGTTGTTGATGACGTCGGCCACGGAGTTAATGAGGCGGATGGTCTCCTTGGCGAAGGTATAGCTCGAGGCAGCCTTGCCGCTAAAGATGAAGGTCGTCGGCGTCACGTGGAAGTTGGGGTCGGCGATGCGACGGTTGTAGATGTCCATCACCTTCATGATGTTCATGAGCTGGCGCTTGTAGGCATGGAAGCGCTTTACCTGGACATCGAAGACGGTGTTGGGGTCGATGACCAGACCGGTCTCGGCCTTAACGTAGGCGGCCAGACGCTCCTTGTTGGCGCGCTTGGAGGCACCCACGGCCTTCAGGAACTCGGTGTCGTTCTGAAAACCTTTAAGCTTCTCCAGCTCAAAGGCGTCCTTCAGCCAGCCGTCGCCAATGGCTTCGGTCACGAGCTTGGCGTATGTGGGGTTGGCCTCGGCAAAGAAGCGACGGTGCGAGATGCCGTTGGTCTTGTTGTTGAACTTCTCGGGCGTCAGGGCATAGAAGTCCTTGAGCACGATGTTCTTGATGATGTCGGAGTGGATCTTGGCCACGCCGTTGACGCTGTGGCTGCAGATCACGGAAAGGTTGGCCATGCGAATCTCGCCGTCCCACAGGATGGCGGTCTGGCGCAGACGCTCCTGCCAGCCCTCCTGCGTGGTGTCGAACGACTCGTGCCAACGACGGCTGATCTCGTCGATGATCTGGTACACGCGGGGGAGGAGCTTGGAGAACGTGCCGATGGGCCACTTCTCCAGAGCCTCGGGCAGGATGGTGTGGTTGGTGTAACTCACGACTTGCGTCACGATGTTCCAGGCGTCGTCCCACTCGAGCTTCTTCTCGTCGATGAGGATACGCATAAGCTCGGGGCCGCACATGGCGGGGTGCGTGTCGTTGGTGTGGATGGCCACAAACTGCGGCAGCAGCTCCCAGTTCTCGCCGTGCTCCTTCTCAAAGGTGTCGAGCAGGCTGTAGATGCCGGCCGAGACAAACAGGTACTCCTGCTTCAGGCGCAGCAGTCGGCCGTGCTCGCCGGCGTCATTGGGGTAGAGGATGGCGCTGATGGCCTCGGCCTCGGCGCGCTCGGCATCGGCCAGGGCGTAGTCACCGCGGTTGAAGGCCTCCAGATCGAAGTGCTCCTCGACCGGCTCAGCGGCCCAGACGCGCAGCTTGTTGACGGTCTCGCCGGCATAACCCACCACGGGGATGTCGTAGGGGACGGCCAAGATGTCCTGCGTGTCCACCGTGCGGTAGAACGTGCGGCCGTTGTCCTCAAAACCCTCGACGCGGCCGCCAAACTTGATGGTCACGGCCTTGTCCTGACGACGGACCTCCCAGGGATAGCCGTGGGTGAGCCACTCGTCGGTGGCCTCGACCTGGCTGCCGTTGACGATCTCCTGCTTAAACAGGCCGTAGCGGTAGCGCATGCCGTTGCCGTAGCCGGCAATGCCCTCGGCTGCCATGGAATCCAGGAAGCACGCGGCCAGACGGCCCAGGCCACCGTTGCCCAGCGCCGGATCGGGCTCCTGGTTCTCGATGACGGACAGGTCAAAGCCCATGTCGTCGAGCGCCTCGGCGACCATGTCGCGCACGCCAAAGTTGAGCAGGTAGTTGTCGAGCAGGCGGCCGATCAAAAACTCGATCGAGAAGTAGTACACGCGCTTTTTGCCCTCGGCGGCCGCACGGGCGTCGCTCTTGGTGGCAACGGTGCGTGCCTTCTCGGCCACGAGCTTGGCTAGGGCGTTAAAGCGGTCGAGGTCACTGGCGGCCTTGACGCTCTTGCCGCTGATGCTCATGACGGCATCGCGATAGAGCTCGGTAAACTCCTGCTTGTTGTCGAAGATCTTATTCATACGTTCCTTTCCCCCGGGGATGTTTCTCCCGGAACGGTTATGACTTGTATCCTACGCCCCCGCGGGGCGGGTAATTACAGTGGTAACGCCTTTGTTACGTTTTCTTGGCATGAGCCTTAACAGCAGCTGCTTTGGCCTTGGGAGCAGCCTTTTTGGTGGCTGACTTCTTGGTCGTGGTGGACTTGGTCGAAGCCTTGGCAGCGGGCTTGGCAGTCTTCGCCTTAGCCGGAGCCTTCTTGGCAGCCGCGGCCTTGGGCTTTACCGAGGACGCACGCTTGCGCGTTGCCTTCTTGGGTTCCTCGACCACGGGCGGTTTATAGCTGCTGGGACCGCGGCGCTTGAGTACCACGCCAGCCAGACCGGGCACCTTAATCTCAATAGAGTCCATCTGCCCGTTCCAGGGATAGGGCTCGCTCGAGCAGGTGTAGGGCTCCTCACCGGCGTATCCGCTTCCGCCAAACTCGGGACGGTCGGAATCGAAGATGACCTCCCAGTCACCCTCGCGCGGCACGCCCACGTGGAAGCTCTCGTAGCTCGCCGGGTCAAAGTTGATCAAGATCACCAGGTCGTCATCGACGTCCTCGCCCTGGCGCACAAAGCTCACGATGGACTGCTTGGAGTTATCCGCGTCAATCCAGGTAAAGCCGTCGTCGGTGTAGCCGCGCTCGTACAGGGCAGGCTCGGCGGTGTACAGGTGGTTGAGCGCCTTGATAAACGCCTGATGATGACGGTGGGTCTCGTACTCCTCGGTCAGGAACCACTGGATGGACTCGTAGTAGCGCCACTCAATAAACTGGCCGATCTCGTTGCCCATAAAGTTGAGCTTGGCACCGGGGTGCGTCATTTGGTAGAAAGCCAGCGTACGCAGGCCGGCAAACTGACGCCACCAGTCACCCGGCATGCGGCCGATGAGCGAGCACTTGCCGTGCACGACTTCGTCGTGGCTCAGCGGGCAAATGAAGTTCTCGGTAAAGGCGTACATGATGGAGAACGTGAGCAGCCCGTGGTTGCCGGGGCGCCACGGAAAATCGGTCTGCATGTAGTGCAGGGTGTCGTTCATCCAGCCCATGTCCCACTTGTAGTGGAAGCCCAGGCCGCCGTCCTGCGGCGGGTAGGTCACGAGCGGCCACGCGGTGGACTCCTCGGCCATCATCATCACGTCAGGGTAGTGTGCCTCCACGGCGCAGTTGACCTGACGGATAAACGCGCTGGCGTCCAGGTCCTCCTCGGTTCCGTACTTGTTGAACTTCTTTTGGCCCGGATCGTCGATGCCAAAGTTGAGGTATAGCATGCTGGACACGCCGTCCATGCGAATGCCGTCCACGTGGAAGTTCTCGAGCCAATACAGTACGTTAGAGACCAGGAAGGAGCGGACCTCGCCACGGGCGAAGTCAAACTTGTGCGTGCCCCAGTTGGGGTGAATCTCGTGCTCAAACAGCATGTGGCCGTTAAAGGTGGCAAGGCCGTGGGAGTCGGCGCAAAAACCGCCGGGTACCCAGTCCATGATCACGCCGATGCCCGCCTCGTGGCACGCATCGATAAAGTGCATGAGTTGCTGCGGGTTGCCGTAGCGCGACGTGGCGGCATAGTAGCCGGTTGTCTGGTAGCCCCAGGATCCATCGAACGGATGCTCCATAAGCGGCATGACTTCGATATGCGTATAGCCCATGTCGCGCACGTAGTCCACGAGCTCGACCGACAGGTCGTCGTAGGTGTAAAACTCGCCGCGCTGCGCGGGGAAGGGATCCATGGGGCCGGGGTAGTTGCCGTACTCGTCCGGCTCGCCCTGCGGCGCGTCGCCGTGGCGCTTCCACGAGCCGATATGCACCTCGTAGATGTTGAGTGGCTGCGACATGTGGTTGTGGCCGGCGCGGCGCTTGAGCCACGCGGCGTCGTTCCACTTGTAGCCATCCAAGGTCCACAGCACGCTGGCAGTACCCGGAGGGCACTCGGCCTTAAAGGCATACGGATCGGCCTTGTAGAGCTTCTCGCCCTCATTGGTCTCGATGAGATATTTATAGAGCTGGCCCTGCTCGGCGCCAGGAATAAAGCCTTCCCAAATAGCGCTCGTATGCACGGGCACCAGCGGGTTGGCTTGCTCATCCCAGTCGTTAAATTCGCCAATGACATGGACACTCTTTACGTCGGGCGCCCAAACGCAAAAGCGCCAGCCGCGCGTGCGCTGCTGCGTGTCGGGATGCGCGCCCATCTTTTCCCAACTGCGCTCCCACATTCCAATGCCAAACAGGTAGACATCGTCCTTGGAGAGCTCCGGTGCGTGCGGAGCCGGTTTGCGGGTTGCGGGCTTTTTAGCCGTTGGCTTTAGCTTTGTTTCGCTCACGTTTGATCCCATCATGACGCGGCAGCGTGTTGCCTTGGTGACTAGATGCGAAAGGTCCAAGGCTGCACGAATCGAAGGGACGGCGAAGTTTCTGTGATTCGTTCCACCTCGCGTGCTCGGTGGAACTTTCGGCAGAAACTACGATAACACCTGTGCGTTAGTTTTATGGACGAAAGCGGATTTGCGGGGGCGTTTAATCGGTAAGCGACATGTTTATACCACTGGCAGAATTGCCGTGGTAAAACTCTTGACAGTTTTACCAATTAGGGTTTCAAAATTGTTAGCCTGACGTTTGGTAAAACGTTTTTAGCAGGTTGTTTACCATTTGACATCGAAAGGTTCGTTTATGTCCCATACCGCCGCTCCCAAGGTTGCTTTTATTTTCGATTGCGACGGCACGCTGGTTAATAGCACCCCCGTTTGGGCCTATGCCCAGCCCGAATTATTACACCGCCACGGAGTTGACGTGACGGTCGACGATTTTGCCCAGTTTGAGCATCTTTCGCTCGAGGACGAATGCCAGGCCTACCACGACACGTGGGGCATTGGCGCGAATGGCGAGGAACTATATCGTGAACTGAGCAATATTCTGATTGATGGGTACTCCAAGGTGCCGCCGCGCGAGGGTCTCCTGGCGTTTTTGGAGCAGGCGAAGGCGGCGGGTATTGCCATGTGCGTGGCTACGTCCACTCCGGCCGAGCTGGTTACGTCTGCGCTTGCGGGCGCCGGGCTCGATGCCTACATGGAGTTTGTGACCACCACGGGCGAGGCAGGTCGCTCCAAACAGTTCCCCGATGTATACGAGCTGGCGCTGCGCCGCCTGGAGGAGCGCCATGGGCACAAGTTTGAGCGCACATGGGTGTTTGAGGACGCCGTGTTTGGCCTTAAGAGCTCTGGAGCCGCAGGCCTTAAGCGCGTGGGCATCTATGACCCGCACGGCCGTATGAAGCGCGACGATGTGCGCGCCAACTGCGATATCTTTATCGACAGCTACGAGGACCTGGAACTGGCCCGTGTGCTTTCGTTTGAGGGATAGGCGAGGGCTGTGGGTTGCAAGGTATTAGTGGTCTGCGGCTCACCCGTGGTGGCGAGCGCGGATCTGTTGCGTAGGCTAGCAGGGGGGTGCGACCACGTTGTCGCCGTGGACCGCGGGCTCGATGCGCTGCTGGGCGCCGGCCTGGGCTGCGATGTATATGTAGGGGACGCCGACACGGTAAGCGATAAGGGCCGAGCGTTAGTCGAAGCCGCCAATGACTTCGAAGTAGAGCGCCACGACCCGTACAAGGACTATACCGATTTGGCACTGGCGCTCGATTCCGTCCGCCGTCGCTGGCCGGGTTCCGAAGTGGTCGCGACCTGCGCCACCGGCGGCCGTCCGGACATGGCTCTTTCCGTACTGGGCTTGCTCGCGGGCTACGAGGGCGCCCCAATCTGGATTGCCGAAGACGAGACCACGGCCCGAATCCTGCACGGAGGCGAATCGTGGACCATCGAAGGTGCCGAAGGCAAGACGTTCTCCATAATCGCAATCGCCACCAACACCGAGGTAAGCGAACACGGCTTAGAGTGGGAACTAGATCACAGCCCCCTGGGTCTGTTGGCCGACACGGGCATCTCTAATGTCGTCCGGAAAACGGCCGAGATTCAAGTCCACCAAGGCGTCGCAATCTGTTATTTGCTGCATCAGGGTTTTATCGGGACGGTGGATAAAAATAATCGCTCGTAGAGTGATTATTTTTGCCCCGTCCCAGGAAAACCCGTAAGAAAAAGTTTCAACAAAAACCTCTTGCATCCCCGAAGATCTTCCCCTATAGTATTTCCACGTCACGGGGGCGTAGCTCAGCTGGGAGAGTGCTTGACTGGCAGTCAAGAGGTCAGGGGTTCGATCCCCCTCGTCTCCACCATCGTGAATGCAAGACCACTCGATTGAGTGGCTTTTTTTGCAATATCTTTTGATCCCCATTTAGGGATAGGCTCTAAATGGGGATGTTCCCAAACCGGCAGATTGAAACCTGACCCTAAATACGAGGTTGTGCGCCAGCTTCTTTATCTACTCCAAAAAATTCATAACCAGCGAGACCATGGACTCTTTTTCTTCAGGTCTCGACTCAGCAATCATTAGCGCGACAGCAACAAGCGTGCTGTCTGCGATTCGTTTGTCTAAGCCGCGAAAAAGCAGTCCGTTGCGATCTAGATAGTAGAGAAAGAGGCTGCAGCCGATTCGCTTGTTTCCATCGAGAAATGAATGGTTTTTGATGATGAGGTACAACAGATTTGCTGCTTTTTCCTGTACGGATAGATAGAGGTCTTGGCCACCAAACGACTGGTTGATTACCGAGATACTGCTGCGGAAGGACTCATCTTTCTCTACGCCAAACAGGTCGCTCGTAAATCGGCTGCGCATTTGGGCTATTAATCTCATACAGAGCTCGTATTCGAGTATGTATACCGCAGTTTGTCCCTTGGGCCGATCAATGGATTCACGATCGTACTCATCGAGCAGTTTAAAGACATCTATATAGCTCTCAACAATATCGAGTATCTCGCGAGAACCGAGGTCCTCGGGTAGACGTTCAATAATCTGCGCGACTGTCCCTAACTGCTCGAGTCTACGCTCATTTTCGACATGGCCTTGAATAATATATCTATGGAGCACATTAGTTGCCCAACGCCGGAATTCAACGCCACGTTGGGATTTAACGCGGTAACCTACAGAAATGATTACATCAAGGCTATACAGAGTAGTTGGACGATCTGAGCTGCATTTTTGCAAAATATGCAAATTGCTTTTCTGCTCAAGCTCACCTTCAGCAAAGACGTTTTTAATATGGCGCGAAACCACTCCGATAGACCTGTCAAATAGCTGTGCCATTTGGGCTTGAGTCAGCCAAACCGTTTGGTTGTCTAGATTGACGGGAATCGTGACCTCTTGGTCGCTGGATTCAAAGAGAACAATTTGATTGTCGTTCATTGTTACGCTCCATAAAGACCCTCTAGATGGCTAATCATCTAGAGCTATGCATACATTGTCTGCCGAGCTTTATGGGTGTCGGCCAGCAGGGGCGCGTACCTGCCTAAGGGCTCTGAGTGACGGTAGCTGTGAATACACCATCCATCTCGCCGATACGTACCATTGGGGGCCTCCGTACCGGCTCACGTTGCCCGTATACCTTTGACTCTATTCTATCAGATATAGAACGCATGTTCTATATGTATTTTCTTCCATTTTCGGTGAACCTCGCACTTGGAGACGGGGTCGTTAACCTCGCCCGATAAACCGTACGCCCACAACTAGCTGCATCCCAAAAGTAGTCCAACAAACCGCCTCAAAATGTGTTGACTCTGTAGTCAGGCGCGCCTATTGTGCGATGCGTATCTTCGCAATGCGACGCCCGCGCCCACCCCATAAAAAGTTGCACAATTTATTTCCCATGTTTGTACATAGTTTGTTATACAAAAGCGATTATCGGCGCAGCTCGCTGCTTCATTTAGGCTTCAGAAACGCCCCTAATTACCGCCAGTAACTCAATAACCTGCATCAATGTGAACAACATCCCAAAACAACCCCCTTAAGCACGTCAAATGAACGATATGTTGTCCAACGCAGCCCAAATCAGTTTCACTAACAGCTTGTGCTAAGATACCTAACGTTACATGAGTTCAACTGTGCTCACGGCTCTAGCAAGTCACAAAGCACAGGGTCGATCAGCATCCGGCCGTAACGGCGGTGCTAGAAACACCACGAGCTCCAATAAAGAGGTCATGCGACGTCGTTTATTTGTATTGAGTTTATTCTCAAATGCAAAATATTAGATTGCATGCCAATACGTAGCAGTCCCTCAGCTGTTTGCGTGCGGTCCAGTTTTGAAATCACTTGACCGGCTCGCACGCAGTCAGCTGAGGTTATAGGCATTCTTGCGATACGTGCCTGTGACCTCAGCGCTGCTTTTATACATACCGTTCACGGTGGGGCAGAGCCACGTGCTTGTCTAACTGGGCTCAGGGTTTGAATATGGAGCGCCTTCGCGCACAAGCGTCCTGGCGAAGCCATACCCAAACCCCGTGAGCCACACGTAAGACAGCAAGGGGGTGGTGCTCGTGTGGTATGTGATTCAGGTCATTAACGGTCGCGAAGACGTGATGCGCGAGCGCATCGAGCGCATGGTGCCGGCTGGTGCCATGCAGGAGCTCTTTTATCCCCAATTTCAAACTGAGATTAAAGTACACGGCGAATGGGTCAATACGACCAAGCCGCTCTTTCCCGGTTATCTTATCTGCGATACGGCAGATCCCCGAACCGTGCAACAGTATCTGCTACGCATGGACGACTTTGCCCGAGTGCTTGCCCAGGACGGTCAGTTTGTGCCGCTGGCAAAAGAAGAGGTCCAGCTTATTGGCGGCTTTACGCATAGGGGAGACCGCGTAGTGCCCATGAGCGAAGCCCTAAAAGACGGCGACCAGGTCGTAGTAACGGCAGGTCCGCTGCTGGGCCACGAAGGCCTTATCAAAACCATTAACAGACGCAAGAGCACTGCTTATTTGGAGCTCGATCTGTGCGGCCGACGCGTAACCACTCGCGTCGGCCTCGCGGTGCTTTCAAACGAGCAGCGCGCCATGCGCAACATCAAAAAGGCAATCGCCTAGCTGCTGGCGGTCGCCACACAGAACAGGGAGGATCCCCGACGCGGGGACGAAGTGTTGGAAGAGAACGTGCCGGATAAAAATCAATATGCAACTGATGCGCCCGTGGGGGCGGCACTGATTGCTCAGGCCATGGACCGGCGTGAGGGCGTCGGCCGTTACAAGGCCATGCAATCCATCATGGACTGGGATCGTTCGCGCCTGGTCTACCGCGCCGTTAAGCGCGCCTTTGACGTCGTGTTCAGCGGCTGCGTGCTGGCCGTCATTTCCGTTCCCAGCCTTGTGCTTGCCGCGGCCATCCGCCTTGAGAGCGAGGGCAACCCCTTCTACAGCCAGATCCGCGTGGGCCAGACCCACCGCGATGGCAGCCTGTCAACCTTCCGCATGTGGAAGTTCCGCTCCATGTACAAGGACGCCGACGAGCGCCTGGCAGATCTCAAGGAGCAGAACGAGATCGCCGGTGCCATGTTCAAGATGAAGGAAGACCCGCGCGTCACCAGGATCGGCAAGTTCATCCGTAAGCACTCCATCGACGAGTTCCCGCAGTTCCTGAACGTATTTCTGGGCCAGATGTCCGTCGTCGGCCCGCGCCCGCCGCTGCCCAACGAGGTCGCGGAGTACACCGAGTACGACCTGCAGCGCCTGGCAGTGAAACCAGGTATTACCGGCTGGTGGCAGGTCACTGAGCGCAACTCGACGGGATTCGACGGCATGGTCCGTCGCGACCTGGAATATATCGCCAAACGGGGCGTTTTCTTCGATTTGAAAATAATCCTACTCACTGTGATTGAGGTTGTCAGCGGAAATGGCGCTTGCTAAAGAGACACCAGAGAAATACGAAGGCACCTGTTCAGCGGTTGATCTTCCCGGGCGAGTCGAAGTCCTGGGCGCACCAGTCGACCCCTGGACGATGGGGCAGACCGTCGAGGCGACCGACGCCCTCATCAAGGAGGGGCGCTTCGCCCACCTGATCGGCGTGAACGCCGACAAGCTGCTGCAGATGCGCGACGATCCCGAGATGGACGCGTGCGTGCGCCGCTGCGAGATCGTTAACGCAGATGGCGCCTCCATGGTCATGGCCGCCAGGAAACTAGGCGTGGACCTTCCCGGGCGCGTGGCTGGCATCGATCTCATGTGGGAGCTGTGCGGGCTGGCCGAGCGCGAGGGGCACAGGGTCTACCTGCTGGGTGCCAAGGCCGAGGTGGTCGCCGAGACCGCCGAGGTCCTGTCCGAGAGGTATCCCAATATGGTCCTCGCGGGCTACCGTGACGGCTACTTCGGTGACGACGAGTTCGATGCCGTGGTCGCCGAGGTTGAGCAGGCCGAGCCCGACATCGTGTTCGTGGGCATCACCTCGCCCAAGAAGGAACGCCTGATCGAGCGTTTCCGCGAGTTGGGCGCCAAGGGCGCTTTCGTGGGCGTGGGGGGCTCGTTCGACGTCGTCTCCGGCAACATCCCGCGCGCCCCGATGTGGATGCAGCGAGCGAACCTGGAGTGGCTATTCCGCATGATGCAGGAGCCCAAGCGCCTGGTGAAGCGCTACGTGGTCGGCAACACCCGTTTCTACATGCTTCTCCGCAAGGAGTCAAAGAGGAGCAAGGCCAATGTCTAAGAAGAAAGTAATGCTGGTCTTCGGAACCCGCCCGGAGGCGATCAAGATGTGCCCGCTCGTCAACGAGCTGAAGGCGCGCGCTGATGAGTTCGAGACCGTCGTGACCGTGACCGGCCAGCATCGCGAGATGCTCGACCAGGTGCTGCGCGTCTTCGACGTAACGCCCGACCACGACCTGGCAATCATGAAGCCGGGCCAGACGCTGTTCGACGTAACGTGCGACGTACTGCTCAAGCTCAAGGCCGTCCTCGAGAACGAGAGGCCCGCCGTGGTCCTGGCCCACGGCGACACCACGACCAGCTTCGCCGCTGCGCTCGCGTGCTTCTACCTGCAGATCCCCGTGGGCCACGTGGAGGCCGGCCTGCGCACGCACGACATCTACAGTCCCTGGCCGGAGGAGTTCAACCGTCAGGCGGTCGATATCGTGAGCGAGTACTACTTCGCCCCCACGGAGGCAAGCAAGCAGAATCTGCTCGACGAGGGCAAGCCCGAGTCCAAGATCTGGGTCACCGGAAACACCGGCATCGACGCCCTGCGCACCACCGTTCGCGATGGCTATACCCACCCCGAGCTCGAGTGGGCGGAGGGCTCGCGTCTCATCCTCATCACGGCGCACCGCCGCGAGAACCTGGGAGAGCCCATGCACCGCATGTTCCGCGCCATCCGCCGCGTGATGGAGGAGCATCCCGACACCAAGGCGATCTACCCCATCCACATGAACCCGCTCGTCCGCAAGGCAGCGCACGAGGAGTTGGACGGCTTCGACCGACTTCACATCATCGACCCGCTCGAGGTTCTCGACTTCCACAACTTCATGGCCGCGAGCCACCTCATCCTGACCGACTCGGGCGGAATCCAGGAGGAGGCGCCTAGCCTAGGCAAGCCTGTGCTCGTGATGCGCGACACCACCGAACGTCCCGAGGGTGTGGCGGCCGGCACGCTGAAACTCGTGGGCACCGAGGAGGACGTCATCTATCGTGAGTTCAGCCGCCTGCTCTCTGACGAGTCTGAGTACGAAGCCATGAGCCACGCCTCCAACCCCTACGGAGACGGGCATGCGAGCGAGCGGATTGCGGACGTGCTGGCTGGCCGGTCGCGATGATTCGGGTCCTGCACATCATTCAACAGCTAGGGCCCGGAAGGGGCGGGGTGAGGACTTTCGTCTCCACGATGCTCGATTGCCCGGCTCCCGATATCGAGCAGAGCGTGCTGTCGGTGGGAAGAGTCGAAGGGGATAGGTTCGGAGAGCGATTCTTCGGTCCTTTAATCGATAGCTACAGCCCGCTACTGGTTGGCACTCTGGGGGCGAAGCGCCTTGACGCTTTTCTATCGAAGCACCGTTTCGATATCGTTCAGATTCACACGAACAATGCGCTCGGCTTCGTCTTCGCCTCAGAAGCCAAAAAGGCAGGAGTTCCAGCGCGCATCGTGCACTGCCATAACAGCGCGCTTGGCAGCGCTTCGCGTTTGAAGAATATGGTCAACGTGGCCATGATAGATAGGTTTCTACCGGCGGCGAGTGAGCGCTGGGCATGCAGCGAGGTCGCAGGTGGATATCTTTTTCAGGGCGCTGACTATGCCTTGGTACACAACGGGGTCGATACTGAAAAATTCCGATTCTCGTCCTCTGACCGGGCCGCCGTTAGGCATCGGCTTGGGATCCCGGGCGATGCTGCCGTCATTGGTTTTGTGGGGGCAGGCATTCCTGCAAAAAATACCCTGCGAGCCCTCGATATTTTCAATCAGCTGCGGTCCAGGGATGCCGATGACCGCCTTCTGCTCTTCGGCCAAGCTGAGGAACTTCCCCTGGCGAAGGAGAAGGCAGCTAAATTGGGGCTGGGCGAATCGGCGGTTTTCATCGGTACCGTTGACGATATCTGGAGGTACTACAGTGCCATGGACGCGCTGCTCGCACCTTCTTTCCACGAGGGGCTCCCGATAGCCTTCATAGAAGCACAGGCTAACGGCTTGCCCATCCTCAGCTCTGACGCGGTTACCCAGGAGGCCGATCTGACGGGCCTTCTCCAGCGAGCAGGGCTTTCGCTTTCCGACAAGGAGTGGGCCGATCTGCTGGAAGCCTGCGCCGGAAAAAGGGAAATTACAGCCAAGGTCGACTACGTTCCGTTTCTTGATAAAGCGGGTTACACCACGCGGTCGCTCTACAAGCAGCTCTCTGATCGCTATAGAAATATGACTAAAGGGGCGTAATATGCCGACTGAATATTTATCCATGCAAGAGGTGAAAGATGCCGAACTACGTCTCCTTCGCATTTTCGACTCCTACTGCCGAGAGAACAATCTGCGATACTCAATGGGCTCCGGAACTCTGCTCGGTGCGGTTAGGCACAAGGGGTTCATTCCCTGGGATGACGATATCGATGTCGTTATGCCTGTTGAGGATTATAGGAAATTTCAAAATAGTTTCGGTTCACGTGCTGGAGCAGAGTTATCTCATGTCAAGCTTGCCAGCCAGCTGAACTCTAAAGTTTCTGCTGCGATTCCTTTTGAAAAACTGGTGGATACCAGCATTGAGGTAAAGTCTGCATTCATTGCAGAGGGCATCCGCGAATATGTGTGGATCGATATCTTCCCGATCGTCTCTTTCGAAAGCGAGGCCGAAGCCAACAAAGCCTGGGACGCAGCAGTTCGATATAAGCACCTGTTCCAAGCATCAAGATGGAGCTCGGGACAGCCAGGAGTTGCTGGCTGCTTCAAAACCGTCTTCGGCACGATTGCCAGGCACACCCCTCTGCAACAGTGGGCTCTCGGCAAGCTAAGAACGATGACGGATAACGGTTCCTTTTCGACTATCGGCACTGCTGCCAATCTGGCTTGGGCGGTCAGCCAGTCGCTGGAAGTTTTCCCCGCAAGCCTGTTTAGCAACTTGGTTGAATACGAATTCGAAAACGAACGGTTCTTTGGCTTTGAGGATGCGGACCGCTATCTCTCGATAATGTATGGGGACTATATGTCACTCCCGCCTGCCGACAAACGTATTGCGCATGAGTTGAAGGCCTGGCGCGTCAGTGCTTCCAACAACTTCGACCCTACGAGAAGCGGAAGCACTGATGAACAAAATTGCTAAGGCGCTTAAATGGGGTGCTTCCGCCCTACGGGTTGCCAGAGTGCGCATTGTGACCGGAAATCGGCTCAAGATCGCCTCAGGCAAACCATTGTACCTGGGCAAGGGCGCACGAGTGATTTTGGGCGCGGGCGCTTCCCTCAGCATCGGTGCGGGCGTTTATTTGAGCCCCGAGTGCTTCGTACAGGTTAATAAAGGCGCAACTTTAGTGCTGGAAGACGGCGTCTACATGAACGAGGGCTGCCGAGTGACGGTAGTCGAATCCGCCCACATCGGTGCAGACACGCTCTTCGGTCCCAATGTTCAGATTTACGACCACGACCACGAATTCGACAGTAGGGGGGTTAGCTCAAAGTTAATCCACGCGCCGGTTTCGATTGGTCGGCATTGTTGGCTTTGCGCTAATGCGGTCGTTACGCGCGGTTGCTCGATTGCGTGCCGCTCTCTCGTCTCGGCGAACTCTGTTGTCACGTGCGACCTTAACGAGTCAGGTGCGCTGTATGCTGGTGCGCCCGCTCGATTGATAAAGAGATACGACTAGGAAGCCTTCTTAAAAGTGAATCAAAAGCTGAACATAACCCTTATCGTGCCCGTGTACAACGTTGGGCGTTACCTCGAGCAGTGCGTCCGCTCAATTCTGGAACAGTCGTATTCGGTTTTTGAGGTGCTGCTCGTCGACGACGGCTCGACCGACGGGTCGAGTGAGCTGTGTGATCGACTCTCCTCTGAGAACGATCGCGTGCGGACAGTGCATAAGGAGAACGCGGGGCTGGGTTTCGCGCGTAACACGGGGCTTGACAACCTGCATCCTGAGTCAACGCATGTAATGTTCGTTGACTCGGATGACTGGCTCGAATCCGACATGGTTGAGACGTTCGCCCGAGCCATAGAGGACACCGGGGCTGATTGTGTTCTGGGCGGTTTCACCAAGCGAGATGATAAAGGAAGTCCCCAGTTTGAATTCAAGCTCGAGGACGCCGTGTGGGAGGGCGACGAGCTAGCAAAGAGGCTCGTCCCCCGCGTGTGCGGCAGCGCGCCCGAGGTGTCCGACTCGATTCCAATGTCGGCATGTTCGTCTATATTCGCAAAGACGAACATAGACGAACATGCCCTGCGCTTTCCCTCGGAGCGCGAGGTGATCAGCGAGGATTTCGTCTTTAAATACAAGTACCTCCGAACTAGCAACAGGGTGGTAACGACGAGTTGCGTGGGGTATTCGTACCGCACGAACCTCTCGTCACTCAGTACTTCTTATAGGCCAGATCGCTTCGACGCCAGTCTGTTCTTCTACGACTACGCCCTTCGACTCGTGGCGGACTCGCCTTCGGAAGCGGAATGCGTTTTGAGGTTAAAAAAGACCCTGTTTATCAATATGAAGATGTGCATCTCGCAGGAAATGACTCGCGTTAGTGGTAAGAGCCGACGCGATGCCTGCGATGCTATACGAAGAATGGCGAGTGATGATCGCCTGTCAAAGGTGATAAGCGACTATCCATGCGAGAGACTCGGCTTTACACAGAGAGTCTTTGTGGAACTGCTGAGGCGGCGTGCCGCGAGTATTCTCTATATGGCCGCTTCATCTGGGGTTTTCTAGATTGGAGGCTTGAACATGGCTTTAATTGATGGACTAAAGTATTTATATAATTCTATTTTTCTCAATAACGATTTACTGATTAGCCGTTTGAGAAAACTACGCGTTGCCATTGGGGACGATGTGACTTTTTACTGCCCCAAAGAAATGACGGTCGATATTCAAAATCCACATCTAATCACCATCGGTGACCATGTGAAGATTACGGGTCCATCTACAATCCTGACGCATGATTATTCTTGGGGGGTAATTAAGGGAAAAACGGGGGAGGTTTTCGGAAACCAAAAACATGTGACCATTGGGAACAATGTATTCATTGGATGGGGTGCCACAATCTTGTGCGGCACGACCATCGAGGACAACGTGATCGTCGGAGCGCACTCCGTCGTCAGCGGGAGGCTAGAGCACGACTCTGTTTATGCAGGCATTCCCGCAAAGAAGGTTTGCTCATTAGAGCGCTACCGTGAGAAGCGTGCGTCAGCCCAACTGGACGAGGCGAAAGACTACGTAGCCCGTTTCCGTCGTCGTTTCAGGCGCGATCCTCGTGCAGAGGAAATGAGGGAATATTTCTTTTTGTGGGCCACCCCTGATCGACTTAACGACAGCTATGTTTTTCAAATGAGTCTCATGGGAACTTACGACAAAAGCGAAGCGATTTTAGCAACACCGAGACAATTTAATAGCTTTGAGCAGTTTCTTGCCTGCTGCGACAATGCCGAAGTAGAGTAACCATGCATATGAACAATAATAGACCCGTTGTAACAATTGTTGTTCCCGTCTATAACGTCGAGGAGGAATTAAATAGATGCGTTGAGAGCCTTGTGGGTCAAACGATCAGTGATCTACAAGTTATTCTTGTTGATGATGGATCGACTGACTCGAGTGGTGAGCTTTGCGACGCTTGGGCAGACCGTGATTCCCGCATCTGCGTTATACATAAGCAGAACGGCGGATTGTCCTCTGCCAGAAATGCCGGTATCGATGTTGCCGAGGGCAAATACCTTGGTTTTGTTGATAGCGACGATTATATCGAGCCCGATATGTACGAAACACTTTTGGCCGGAATGGTCGATGATGAAGTGTCTATGGTCACATGTGGTAGATATGTGCATATGGGAGACACTGTTAAAAATGAATACTCAACACCCAAAGTGATGAGGTTTAATTCCGCAGACGCTATGAAGGAGACTTTACTCGGTAACATTATTGATGTATCTGCGTGGGATAAACTTTATCGTCGTGAGCTGTTTGACGAAATCCGCTATCCCTATGGACGCATAAGCGAGGACGCAGCCATTATTTTGCAACTGCTCGATCGCTGTAGCGATGTCGTTCATGTGGGGAAGTGTCTGTACCACTACGTTTTTCGTACCGGAAGTATCAGTAAGTCAACCTACAGCCATAAAAAATTTGACGTTATGCATAACTGTCGGGAGATGACGGCTTGGGTAGAGAAAAACAAGCCCGATTTTTCTTTGGACATCAACTCGTATTGCTGCACGCAAATGGCAGGAATGATTGAGTGCATGATTTGCTCCCCGGGAGCGAGAAAAGAATGGAGCGAGGATTACAGCGCCTATTGGGGCTTATTCCGTCATTGTTTCCGAAGCTACGTTACGCTTGGTGGACACAAAAAAGTTGAAATTGCGCGCGTCTTTGCCACGCGTATGCATCTTTACCGCCTATTCTGGCTAGCCCGTCAGGTTAGAAACGGGGTTAAGCGCTATGTATAATGATGCTGCAACCGTTTCCATTAAGCGAAATACTCTTGCTGATGTCACCATCAAGGACATTGACATCGTGTTAGCGACCTTACTCTTTTTCGCTCCGACGGATGGCAGCGGCGGCGGAGCGTACTCGTTGGTTCGCTATGGCTTAATTGCGTATCTTGTCTTAAAGAACATTCTTTGCTGTAAGAGCATTCCAATTGCAATGATGCTTCTTAGCGCATTCTCTGCGCTTATGGCGTACTCGACCTGGATTAATACCCATAGTCCGACTTGGTCCTTTTCCGGATTCATGTTTGGAATGGGAATCGTTGCCGTCATTCTTGTCTATGTTGATGCGTGCTGTCGCCTTTCCACCGAGATTGTTCTGAAACGCGTGCTCGTCATATTTATCGTTGCGATCTTGCTCAACGATTTAATGATGGTTGTTTTGCCCTACAATCGCTCTGATTCCAGTACGGTGTATCTAATCGGAAATAAGTTCATAGTATCCTACGCGCATTGTCTGCTTTCTGGTCTTATGCTCGTTTGCTACAGAGATAAGATTATTTTAAATCGCATTATCGTGATCATAGGCGCTTTTATGTCGTATTTTTCTGGCTCTAGCACAGGTGCCATGATGATGGTCGCTATGCTTGCTTTGACGTTTGTTCCCGCTAAAACTCGATTCGTTATCGCGAACCCTTTGTTTCTTGCAGCCTCTGTTGCTGTTTTGAATATTCTCATTTGGGGACAAGCAAATCTATTCCAAATGCCTGAGTTTCAAAATTTTGTAGTCCATGTTTTGCATAAGAATCCAAATATGACTGGACGTGAGCAGCTATACGCCGTCACTTTTGATCTGGTTGCAATGAAACCTATTTTCGGGTGGGGATACCTTACCGATATTTACCGAATCACTTTTGGCTACGGTAACGCGCAAAACGGATTGTTTCACCTTATAACCCAGTGTGGAATCTTGGGCACTACGGTCTATTTCGCAGGTTTGTTTACATCTCTTCTCGGAAAACCGGTTCAGAACAAAAGCCTTTTCGGCATTTACGCCTTTTTGCTTTGCATGGTTCTCGGTTCATCTGTGGAGATTAACCTTTCCTTCCAATTCGCTTTTGGCATTGCCCTGGTTTGTGGAGCTTTGCACGGTTTTGATGCTACGGAGAAATAATATGCTCGTTGGAATTATGACAATGCACCGAGTTCCCAATTACGGGTCTTTCTTGCAAGCCTATTCACTTAAAAGAATGATTGAATCCTTGGGTCATCAGGTGGTTTTTGTCGACTATCACATTGAGCCCGATATCTTGCATAAAGGGGACACAAAGGAAATCTTCCGCTGCGAGATGAGGCAAGTTGGACAGTGGTTTAAATCCTCATCATTGGGTCATTCAATAAAAAAGGCTCTCAAGGGGGATACCGTCTCATCGCGTTCCGTAATGTTTAGTTGCGATGATATGCTTGGAATCACAGATAGACGACACTACAACACGAAATGCGACGCCCTAGTCATAGGCAGCGATGAAGTGTTTAATTGCCTCCAGCTTGGTTCCAATATCGGCTACTCCCTTGAATTGTTTGGGAGGCGCGCCAATGCAGGTAAAGTGATAAGCTATGCCGCTTCGTTCGGCAATACGACGTATGAAAAACTTGACCACTATGGGGTGGCTAGGGAAATAGGGGATTGCCTTAATTGTTTCGAGGGTGTTTCAGTTCGTGACACGAATTCCGTTGACACTGTAAGTAGGCTTACGGGAAAAACCCCAATCATGCATCTTGATCCTGTACTCGTCGGTGGGGTGGAGAACGAAGACTGGTCTCCCTGCAACGAGAGCGGATTCATGATTCTTTACGGCTACAGCTTCCGATTTACCGAGGATGAATGCAGAGAGGCTCTCGAATTTGCTCATTCCCACGGGCTTGAACTCATCGCATTAGGTGAGGACCAGCCCGTACGCGATCGCCATATTCGATGCCGCCCTGACCAGGTTTTACCATATTTTCGAGCAGCTGATTATGTGTTAACCGACACCTTTCATGGAAGCATATTTTCTATCGTTACCCATACGCCTTTTGTGACGATTCCCCGTGGAGACCGAAACGGCCAAGGAGGCAATGTCCAGAAACTAACGTCGCTTCTGGACGGACTCAATCTTTCTGATCGGCGACTTAGCTCAATTGATAAATTGGGCAAGGTTCTCGAAATCAAACCAGATTTCGAATCTTCAGACAAAATTCGAAGCTCTGAGTCGCTACGCTCGCTCAACTACCTGAGATCATATCTCTCAAACGGAGGCGTTGCCGAGTGATGACTAAACAGATCAAACCGCTTCCAATATTACAGGGCAAGACCGCTTT
>CABUSV010000012.1 GCA_902494345.1 uncultured Collinsella sp. | reverse complement strand
TCCTCCAACACCCACGAGCTGCTGGTCTTTACCAACAAGAGCCAGGTGTACAAGTGCAAAGTCGCGGCGTTTGAGGATACCAAGTCGGCACAGCTGGGCTCGTACCTGCCCACCGACCTCGAGATGGAACCCGACGAGAGTGTCATCTGGGTCATCGACCCCGAGGACTACAAAGCCGACGTGCTGTTCGTCTTTGAGAACGGCCGCGTAGTGCGCGTCGCGCTTTCTGGATACGTCACCAAGACCAACCGCAAGCGCCTCAAGAACGCCATCTACGGTGGCAGCAAGCTGCTGTATGCCCAGGTGCTCAAGGAAGATCGCGACATCGCGCTGGTCTCGAGCGACTACCGCCTGATGAACTTCAACACGTCGCTGCTCAAGACCAAGACAACCACCAACACGCAGGGCGTCCAGGCCTTTACCGCCAAGAAGGGCCGCTCGGTCACCACCGTCGGCACAACCGAGGAGATCCTTGGCGCCGGCGTCTCGGCCGAGAAATTCACCGCGCAGAGCCTCCCCTCTGCCGGCGCCCTCATGAAAGAAAACGACATGCCGAGTTTGTTTGACTAACAGCCGTCTGGCCAGTTCCGACAGCCCAGCCCCCTTGAAACGCAGCAAGGCCCGAATGGTTCAAATGAACCTTTCGGGCCTTGTTCGTTATTGGAGATGCGCGCTAGGCGAGCTTACGAGCGAGCTCTCGCACCTCTTCCAACTTGGGCGACGATGCCATGCTGTCGCGCTCGGTCATACCGCTAATGGTGACAATGCCCTGGTCCTCCCACTTGCAGTACGCGCATGTGGCCCTGTACATAGCAATCGCCGCATCATAGACGCCCTCGCTGTGGCTATCGAGCAAAAGTGCCGTCTTGGTGAACGGGAATCCCGTGGCGCCAAAGGCATACAGGCGGTCGATGGCAGCTTTTTCCTGCGCGGTGATATCGAACCAGTAGATAGGCGAGGCGAAGACGACCATATCGACGCCTTTCAGCGACTCGATCACGTCGGCCATGTCATCCTTCTGCACGCAGGTGCCCTCATGGGCGAAGCAGTACTGGCATCCCAGACAACCAGCGATCTTTTTGCCGGCAACGCGGACGACCTCGACCGTATGGCCGGCCTCGCGCGCGGTCTCGGCAAACGCCTCGACCATGGTGTCGGTATTGGCACCCTTGCGCGGGCTACCACTCAATACAACGATATTCATAGAAATCTCCCTCCTTCATGCCGCAGGCGCGCGGCACACATTTCGTTGTAACCAAAACGGATGGAGCTATTCAGTCGTCTGTAGATCGCATCTCTCGTTCGCGCTCTCTAGACACAATCTCATTGCCTGACAACTCCTCAACTGTCTTGATTCTCTCTACGAGAATTGAACAGCAAATCGTTGGCCGCAAAGTGTCGACTGTGGGAAAATTAACTAGAGCTTTCTCCTGCTCGCGTGAGCGTTCGCGTGTATGATCCTGGCCGAATCGGGCAGGCGCAATATAGATTCACGGAAACCGGCCTACGAACAAGGAGCGCCTTATGTATGGACAGCATGTTGCACCGCAAACCCATAACAAACGCACTGGCCCGTCTATCCGCAACGTCAAGCTTCATGCAGGCGCCAGAGTCGTCGCCTTCGGAGTAAGCATTCTTATGACAGGGCAGCTTTTGCTACCCTGCGCAGCACTGGCGACCGAAATGCCCGAACCCGATGTCGCAGCACCCATCACCTGCGACGAAGTCAACGCGGAAGGCAGCCTCACAGCAACCACCGTCGATCATTACTACGATTTGGAGCTACCCCCTGCTTTCGAGTTGGTCCAGAACGAGGCTCTTGTATGCGATTTTCCCGACAAACCCGAGGACTTCATCTACGAGCTTAACGACACCGTCCATCTCTTCAAGATCGACACCGATACCGAAAGCCTTATAAAAACCGAGAACCCCAAAGAGGCCAGCGTCTCTATTGCCCTGACCATGATTGACAATCACGTTAGAGCAACCGTAGTCTTTACAGGCAGTTACGCCGACGACCAAATCCCCTACAGGCTGGACCTCAACAGCTCAACCTACCTTGGCACACACGTTGACCGTGACTTCGACAGCGGGCAGGGGATTATGCACGAAACGCGGCACGATTACTACATCCGTTACGTCTTCGACAGTGACGTGCACTTGATTGCAACCGATACGAGCGGTTCCAAACCCGATCCAAGTGTTAAGCCGAGCCCAGAGGTCAAACCCGAACCGGAAACCAAGCCCGAGCTCACACCGCAGCCCAAAGAAAAAAAGCCCACGGCAAATCCCATTTCCACCAAAGCAGTAGCGGCGGTTAAACCAGCCGGGACCACCCTACCCGCGACGGGTGACAACAGTGCGATGGCAGCCGCCCTGAGTGTTGCCGGTGGTGTAGTTGCGGCAGTTGGCATTTCTGCAACAAGGCGTCTCAACCTCTAGCCAGCATTTCGTATCCCGCAGACAAAGCTCTATCCCCGCTCCGACGAGCTTTCGCGAAGACGAACCGTGCGCTGGATATGTTGAAGTTCAAATGCTGGTACTACGAGCAGGCGATCCAAGATGGCAACGAGGATAGAGTGAAGGCGCTGATTCCCGACGATTTGCCGGAGAAATCAAAGAGGCCTACGAGAACGCCCACGCTCGATAATGCCGCCCAATCTCAAGGGGCCATGGCAAGAAGTCGTTTTAGGCAGACATGCAAAAAGAAAGCCTCCGAGCCAGAAGGTCCGGAGGCTGTTATTCCCGTTATTTCGCTGATGGCTTCGCTCTATGGCGACGCCGAAACAGCATCAGGCGGTACTCGACGGTATCAAAACGCGAGTTCGGAAGCCAGTTCCCGTTGTTCCCATAGGCATAAGCGCATCTGCTCGCGATTGCCTATCGATGCTTTGCCTCGAGCGCGGCAGACACCGCATCGAGGAACTCCCGCACATGGTCTGCGGGGTGCGACGAATGAAGCAGCCCGTAAGACACGAGACAGTCCCAATCGGTAGGGACGGTTTTGAGCATGGGGTGGACGTTGGCCCACAACGGCAGCGTCGCAAGCGCGAGGTCCTCGTTCGCGCCGCGATTGAACACCTCCGCCCGATATTGCGGGAAGTCTACGAGCGCGATTTGAGGATGATGCAAGAGTATCTCGTCGCGCACGCGGTCGATTTCGGCGTTCCAGCCCCGGCGTATAAGCATAAGACTGTGATTGTGGAGGTCGTCGAATGTGACGATGTCGCGTTTGGCGAGTTCGTTGTCGACGGGAACGGCGCACCAGAGCGGCTCGCGCGAAAGCTCGAGGCCCAGGCACCCGCGCTCTTTAAGAAAGGCATCGTCGAAAATCCCCGCCACGATATCCATGTCTTGCCCGAGGTTCGCCAAACCGCGTGCCGCCGAGGGTGTGTTTTCAAACGTGACCACCTGAAGGCTCATGCCAGGGCAACGTTCCTTCACCTTCGGCCACAGCTTCGTGAGCGGCGTGCTGGGCGTCATGAGCGACACTCCCACGCGGATGATGCGCTTCTCTCCACGCTCGGCGACGCGGGCGCGTGCGATTGATTCTTGAGAGTACTGCGCGATATGGCGGGCGTCGGCGAGCAGCGACCTGCCTGCTCGCGTAAGCGAAAGCCCCTGATGCGATCGGTGGAACAGCGTAAGGCCTAGCCGCGACTCCAGCAGGTTCATCTGCTTGATGACGGCCGTGGGCGTGATGAAGGACTCTTGTGCCGCCTTGGAGAAGCTGCCCGCCTCCGCCACGCGGATGAAAGTGTCAAGCTGTGGGTTGTACATCGATCCTCCTGTCACGCATTATGTGCCGTATATACCCCATGGTTATATCCATCATTCCAACGTGAACTTCTCGCACGTCAGCAAACGCCGTAGCATTGCATTCGAAAAGTCACCATTAAGGAGGAGACCATGGAGTATCTGAAGCTCAATAACGACGTAGAGATGCCCATCGAAGGTTTGGGCACCTTCCTCATGACCCCGGTCGAGGCCGAGGCGGCCGCAACCGCCGCGCTCGCGGCTGGCTACGAGCACATCGACACCGCCAACGCCTACATGAACGAGCGCGCCGTGGGCCGTGCCATCGCCAAGAGCGGCATCGCGCGCGACAAGATCTTCGTCTCCACCAAGCTCTGGCCGAGCGTCTACGACGCAGGCATGCCGGCGGTGGACGCCACGCTCCAGCGCCTGGGGCTCGACTACGTCGACATGCTCATCCTGCACCAGCCGGTAGGCGACTACCTGGCCGCGTGGCGCACGATGGAGGAGGCGTACCGCGCGGGCAAGGTGCGCGCCCTCGGCCTCTCCAACTTCCCGCAAGACAAGATCACCGAGGTCATCGAGGTCGCCGACATCATGCCGCAGCTCGTGACCGTTGAGTGCCACCCCTATCACGCCCAGCGCGACCTGCGCGCCTACCTCGCGCCGTACGGCACGGTGATCGAGGCGTGGTACCCGCTCGGCCACGGCGACAAAGGTCTTCTGGAGGAGCCCATCTTCGTCGCTCTCGCCGAGAAGTACGGCAAGACCCCGGCCCAGGTGATCCTGCGCTGGCACGTGCAGATGGGCACCTCCATCATCCCCGGCTCCAAGAACCCCGCCCACATCGCCGACAACGCGAACATCTTCGACTTCTCCCTCACCGAAGACGAGATGGCCGAGATTGCCAAGCTCGACGGGACCATGACCTACTACACCGCCACTGAGGAAGCACTCGAGGGCTACCTGGCCATACGCCCCGATTTCGACGCGCAGGAGTAGCGCTCAGACGATAACGGACCAACCAAGCCGCCGCCGAGGACCAGTCGGCTGTCGAGGACGAGCCCGCCGCAGTGCCCGCTGCAGACGGCAACGTCCTCGTGGCCTGCTACTCGGCACAGGGCCACACCGCTGTCGTAGCTCAGGCCATCGCCGACGAGCTCGGCGCCGATCTCTTTGAGGTGACGCCTAGAACCCGCGGGTTATAACCCCGTGCGCACCCCAGCGTTATAGAACCCTCACCAACGGAAACTTCCGCCGGTACGGCGCCCCTCGTATGGTGGATACGTCAAGTTGCGAGGAAGGAAGGTACCATGGACTACATCACCTTGAACAACGGCGTCAGGATGCCGCAGCTCGGCTTCGGCGTGTACCAGATCCCGGACGCCACGGAATGCCAGCGCGCCGTAGAGGACGCGCTCTCGGTCGGCTACCGGCTGCTCGACACGGCCGCGAGCTACGGCAACGAAGAGGCGGTCGGGGTCGCCATTCGTGCGAGCGGTCTGCCGCGCGACGAGGTGTTCGTGACGACCAAGCTGTGGATGTCGGATGTGAGCTACGAGGGGGCCAAGCGCGGCTTCGACGCGTCGCTCAAGCGGCTGGGGCTCGACTACGTCGACCTCTACCTCATCCATCAGCCGTTCGGCGACGTCTTCGGCGCGTGGCGCGCCATGGAGGAGCTCTACGAGCAGGGCGTTATCCGCGCCATAGGCACAGCTAACTTCTACCCCGATCACCTCGCAAACCTCATCTCGTTCAACCGCATCGCCCCCGCCGTGAACCAAGTCGAGTGCAACGTGTTCTTCCAGCAGCGCGAGGCGCAGGAGTACATGGCCGGCAAGGAGGTGGCCATGGAGGGCTGGGCGCCCTTTGCGGAGGGCAGAAACGACCTCTTCCGCAACGAGGTCCTCGCTCGCATCGGCGAGGCGCACGGCAAGACGGTCGCCCAGGTCGTGTTGCGCTGGCTGCTGCAGCGCGGTGTGGTCTGTATCCCTAAGAGCACGCACCGCGATCGCATGGAGCAAAACTTCGACGTCTTCGACTTCGCGCTGGGCGACGACGAGATGGTCGCCATCGCCGCGCTCGACACCGGGCGCAGCGCGTTCTTCGACCACCACGACCCCGCCACCATCGAATGGATGTCCGGGCTCGTGCGCAACGTGTAGACGAGCGTCAGACCGCACTGATAACTTACTAGGAGGAATTGCCATGAACTCATTCACGTACGACTACCCGGTCAGGAACTACTTCGGCGAGGGGGCCATGGACCAGGCACTCGACGCCGAGATGGGCGCCATGGGCAAGACAGTGATGCTCGCCTACGGCGGAGGTTCGGTCAAGCGAACCGGCGTCTACGGCCACGTGGTCGATAAGCTCACGAGCGCGGGCAAGCGCGTGGTGGACTTCGGCGGCATCATGCCCAATCCGACCTACGAGAAGTGCCAGGAAGGCGCCGCGCTCGCACGCGAGGAGCAGGTCGACTTCATTCTCTCCGTCGGCGGCGGGTCGGTCTTCGACTGCTGCAAGGTGGTCTCCGCGCAGGCGATGCTTGACGAGGACATCGAGACGTTCGAGCACGCCGACGGCAAGATGCCGAGCTCGTTCATCCCCATGGGCTGCATCGTGACGCTCTCCGGCACGGGCGCCGAGCAGAACAACGGCGCCGTCATCACCAACGAGGAGGCGCACGTGAAGGGCGCCTATCTGGGGGCAATGCCCATGTGGGCGGCGCTCGACCCGGCGCTCACGCTCACCGTACCGCACGCGCAGTTCATGAGCGGCGCGTTCGACACGCTCTCGCACTGCATGGAGAGCTATTTCGGAAGCCCGCGCGGACGCAACGTCACCGACGACATCAACCTCGCCATCCAGCGCAACGTCATCCGCAACATGCGGATCATCGCGGACGACGACCAGAACCTCGATGCCAGAAGCGAGCTCGTATACGACTCCGCCATGGCCGAGAACGGCGTGCTCAAGATCGGCAAGTCAACGGACTTCCAGGCGCACATGATCCAGCACCAGTACGGCGCGTACACCCACACCAACCACGGAATGGGCCTCGCGGTCATCCACCCTGCGCTCTACCGCCACCTGGCCCCCGAGGCGCCCGCGCAGTTCGCCCGCTGGGCGCGCGAGGTGTGGGGCGTCGACGCCAAGGGCAAAGACGACCTTACGGTGGCGCTCGAGGGCATCGACCGCCTGCAGACGTTCATCGGCGAGATGGGGCTTCCCACGAGCTTCGCCGAGATGGGCTCCGACGCATCCAACGAGACGCTGCACAAGGTTGCGGACACCTGCGTGCTCACCGGCGGCTGCGCCAAGAAACTGGAGCGCAGCGAGGTGTTCCAGATTCTGACCGAGTGCCTCTAGATCGGCGGTGGGTGATCCGCCCGCGCCGAAGGAAACCGTACGACTCCGAGATGTCATCGTAATCGTAGGACCCGGCGAGCCCGCCGCGCCTGATGAATCCGTCGAAGTCGTCGTCGACGGCCCCCTGCTCGTCAAAGTAGAAGCGGTATTCGCCGAAGCTGAAGGGGAGGATGTGAACCTCCCCGTGGCGCCCTGTGAACAGGGTCGCCAGGTCCGAACTCAGGAGGAACGCGTTCGATCCCGTGAGGTAGATATCCCATCCGCCACGCGCGTGAATGCTGTTAATTGCTTTCTCGAAACCCTCGCACAGCTGCACCTCGTCGATGAAGAGACGGTTGCGGGCGCCCTCTTTGTGCCGCTCTATGATTTCGCGATGCAGCGCTGGTACTCGAGCAGTAGCTCGTTGTCGAGGTCCAGCAGATCGATGTAGACGTTGTTGGAGGATGGGTCCTTCCGAGCAACGGAGGCGGAGAACGCCTTCATGAGCTCGGACTTGCCGGAGCGGCGCATCCCCGTGATCACCTTGATGTCCCAGGTGCCCTCGAGCGCCCAAAGCCGCTCCATGTACGATTGCGGTCTACCCAATCAATCATCAGCTCTTTCTCGGTTTCGAAACTCGAATTTATTTAAAGTTTCGAAACCGATAAGGAAATATGCGCAAGGGCGCATCGAGGAGCGAATCCCAGTTGCGCCATGTCAGCAGCGATGCCGGGCGCATTCACGCGTGCTACAATGCGAACATCAGAGATGAAAACACAGTCCCCGTCGGGTAGTCGTGGGCGTGCGGGAGTCCGCATCAGTAACCTGCCTCCTTGGTTGTCCCTTCTCTGCATGGTCATCTACATAAAGGAGGAATCAACCATGCAGATCAGCGTGTCGTCCACCCTGACCGTATATCACGACGGCCAATTCTGGGTCGGGCTGGCGGAGCATGTCGAGGACGGAAGGTACGGCATCGTCCGCATCGTCTTCGGCGCGGAGCCGTCCGATGAGGAGATCCTGCGATTCGTTACAAGCAAATGGGAGAAGCTCTCATTCTTCGGTGGCGAACCGGCTGAGGCAAGCAAGCCCGCGAAGAACCCCAAGCGGCGCGCTCGCGAGGCGGCGAAAGCCCTCAAGCAGCCAGCGATGAGCACCAAGGCGCAGCAGGCTCTCGCGGCACAGCGGGAAGCGATGAAGCGGGAGTCGGCTCAAGCAAGAAGCCAGCGTCGCGCGGATGAGGCGGAGGCGCGCTTCGAGCAGCGAAAGCTGAAGCGCAAGCAGAAGCATCGTGGGCATTGATCGCCATTTGCAGCAAGGCAAACCATATACAGCAGCGGCGCCAGTTCTACTTGAAGCCGACGCCGCGTAGACGCTAATGGTGACGGCTATGCACGGGCACGGGCGCGCCACCGCACTTCACAGCTTGTTTCTCAAGTATTTGGGACGCACACGCGGCGTTCAAAAATGCGGAGCGACTCCGCATGGCTCGAGACTGAGCCGAGGTGCCCTACTTCTCGCTCTCCAGCAGCCCCACGATGCGGTCGATGTCGACGGCAAAGCGAGGCCTTCCCTCGCGCTCGTAGCGGTCGAGGTATGCCTGGCACTCGGAGACGATGCGCTTGGTGTTGCCGTCGATGATGCGCTGGAGCGTCTCGTAGTAGGCCGAGCCCTCGGTCCTGAAGCGGCGCTGGTAGACCTTGGTTATGGGGAACATCTTGATGTAGTGGATGCCGTGGCGGCAGCCGGGGCGCGTCGTGGGGCGGGGTGGCAACGCAAAGTACTGGTCTTTGGGCGCGTTAGGGGCGATGTTGGAACGCAGCGGCACAGCGAAGTCCCTGCGCTTCCCGCGGAAACGCAGCCTCACCACCACGATGCAGGGGCGATTGTGCTTAAGCATGAGCTCGCGGTCGCCCTCGACGAGGTCGAAGAAGTCCTGGGAGATGGATACGATCTTCATCGGTTACGCCCCCTTCATACGAAGCGGGGCCCGCATCGCTGCAGGCCCCTACAGGTGGGCGATATTCTACGCCTTGCGGCACCCCGTCGCCCACGGAGGTTAAACGTACACGTAAGCCGTACTCTGAAAGCCGCGGCTTCCGGCAAGTAGTTTATACCACGAAAGGTCGCTTTCAATGCGCATAGCTCGCAAAATAACACTCGCCGGGCCGTCGCCCCTGGCCGTTACCCTCCAATCTTCATTGGAGTCAGCAGGTCAATTCATACAGTTATGGGGGTGTATCCTAAAGGGAATCAAATTTACACCCCCATAACTAAGGAATTTTCTATTCCCACTCAATGACTAGAGCCCTGGTGTAATTGGCTGGATCACCGTTCCGGGAACCGGTATCGACCTACCTGTCCGTCAAGCTCCTTCTTCAGCTCCAGCCTTGTATCTGACTCGCGCCGCTATAAGCGAAAACCGAAGAGATGCGTCTTAGCCAGGAAAATGAGGTTAGCCCTATCTTACTGCACGATTCGCGTGTTATAGTTAGATGGCTCTAACTGTTTGGGGGCGATAGCCATGCATGGACGCAAGGGCTTCTGGGACAAGAATGCCGGTCGGTACGACCGTTTCATGCGAAACGACCGGGCGGCGTATGAGAAGATGTATGAGCTAATCAGGCCGGTGGTAAAAGCAAAAACCGTGCTGGAAGTCGCCACCGGCACGGGACTTATCGCAAAGAGCATCGTGAATGCGGCGGCGCACATCGAGGCTACGGACGCTTCTGCAAAGATGATCCATGAAGCAAAGCGGGACAATCAATCCGCAAAGCTGTACTTTTCCGTACAAGATATGTTCCGCCTGCCCTATGCACAGAAGTCCTTCGAAGTGGTGATCGTGTCCAACGCGCTTCACATAGTGCCGCATCCGGAAAAGGCCCTGCAAGAAATCAGGCGGGTGCTGAAGGACGACGGCGTGCTCATCGCGCCAACCTTCACCCACGCGGGGAACTCGGTTCCCGGCAAGGCAAAAGCCTTTTTCATGAGTATGGCGGGATTCCCCCTCCATAGCAGATGGACAAGCGAGGAATACCTGTGTTTCCTGCGTCAAAACGGCTGGTCGGTGCAGAAAAGCGCGGTGCTGAAGGCCTCGTTCCCGTTGACCTATGCGGAATGCACGAAATCGGAGGAGCCAGATGTCGTTCTTTGAAAACACCCGCATGCCCGTGGGCCTCGGCGGAAAACTTATGGTTGCCATGATGAATCTGGGCCACGGCCCTGTGGCGCGGTGGGGACTTCGATTTCTACGACTTGCGCCAAACGCCAAGGTGCTGGATTGCGGCTGCGGCGGCGGGGCGAACATAAAACGGCTGCTGAAAAAATGCCTGCACATGGCGATAGGCATGACGGTCATAGCGGCTGTGCTGGCGGCAATTATGACAATTTTTATTCACTGAGGAAAAAACCTATGAAATGTAAAATTGAGAAAAACACCGTGCAGGAGACGCTGATCCTTCCGCTGTATTCCCGAAAGCTGTGTACGGAGCTGTACCCGAACCTTTACAGGGATGAAACAGCGGTTCGTCTACTCGACCAGATCGACTACGACTTTTCAGAGGCAGAGAAAAACTCCCGCAGCCTGATGCAGCGCTTTGGTGCGCTGGAGGTGGCCATGCGGCAGGGTGATCTTGCTTTCGAGGTGCGGGATTACCTGAAAGGCCACCCCAATGCGGCGGTGGTCAATCTGGGCTGTGGGCTGGACAACACCGGCAGAACCTGCGACAACGGTAGATGCAAGATCTACAATCTGGACTTCCCGGATGTGATTGCCTTGCGGCAGCAGCTACTGCCCGCCGGGGATCGGGAACAAAATATCCCCTGCGACCTGAAAGACACCACATGGTTTAGCAAAATCGATGCCTCCGGCGGGGCGGTGTTCTTTGCCTCCGGGGTGTTCTATTACTTTCTGACCCAGCAGGTCCGGGAACTGGTGCGGGGGATGGCGGACGCCTTCCCCGGCAGTGTGCTGGTCTTTGATGCTGCCAATCGGACGGCGGTAAAGATGATCGCAAAAACATGGCTTAAGACTGCAAAAATCAAGGATGTGGGGGCATATTTTGCGGTTTCGGATGCCGCCAAGGAAATCGCCACGTGGGACAGCCGTCTGCAGGTCACAAGTCGCGGCTATATGCTGGGCTACAACGATTTGAGGGACCCTTCTGTCAGCGGCTTTTTCCGGTTTCTCGCAAAGGTCGGTGACAACGGGATGAAAATGCAAATCGTGAAAATTAGATTTTAAAAGGCAAAAATGAAGCCCATTCACTTTGGCGTTAAAGAAGACGGCTTTTACGGCACATATTGGGCGTGCAAGGACACACATACAGCAGCGGACACGGATTCGATTGAAACCGTGCCCGCCATCTGATACTATATTATTTTATCGAACGTCTGTTCTATTCCCACTCGATGGTCGCGGGCGGCTTGGACGTGATGTCGTAGCACACGCGGTTGGCGCCGGGAACCTCGGCAACGATGCGGCCGGAGATGCGGGCAAGCACGTCGTAGGGCAGCTTGGCCCAGTCGGCGGTCATAGCATCGCTGGACTCAACGGCACGCAGGATGATCGGGCGCTGATAAGTGCGCTCGTCGCCCATGACGCCAACGGACTTGATGTCGGGCAGGACCGCAAAGTACTGCCAGCAGCTGTGCTCGGAGTTGCGCTCGCCGGTCTGCTCAAACAGACGCTGGTTGTAGGCGTCGAGCTCCTCGCGCACGATGGCGTCGGCGTTCTTGAGAATCTCAAGTTTCTCCTTGTCGACCGCGCCGATGATGCGGATGGCCAGACCCGGGCCCGGGAAAGGCTGGCGGAACACGATGTGACCCGGCAGGCCGAGCGCCAGACCAAGCGCGCGGACCTCGTCCTTAAAGAAGTGGTCGAGCGGCTCAATAAGGTCGAAGTGCACGCCCTCGGGGAACGGGATCAGGTTGTGATGGCTCTTGATGGTGGCCGTCTTGCCGCCCGTCTTGCGAGCGCCGGACTCGATGATGTCGGGGTAGATGGTGCCCTGAGCCAGGTACTTGACCGGTTTACCATCGGTCTCGAGCTGCTGCGCCACGGCGAAGAACTCTTTCCAGAACTGGGTACCGATGATGCGGCGCTTCTCCTCGGGCTCGGTCACACCGGCCAGAAGCTCGGCATAGCGGTCCTCGGCGTGGACGTGGATAAAGTCGACGTCAAACTGCTTGGTGAAGACCTCCTCCACTTGCTCGGGCTCGCCCTTGCGCAGCAGGCCGTGGTTGATGAACACGCAGGTCATCTGCTTGCCCACGGCGCGAGCGCCCAGCGCAGCCACGACGGAGGAGTCGACGCCACCGGACAGGGCCAGAATCACGCGGTCGTCGCCGACCTTCTCGCGGAACTCGGCCGTCATGGTCTCGACCAGGTTGTCCATGCTCCAGTTGGGCTCCAGGCCGCAGATCTCAAACAGGAAGTTGCTCAGCAGCTGCTGACCGTACTCGGAATGCTTGACCTCGGGGTGGAACTGCGTGGTGAAGATCTTGCGCTCGGGGCACTCCATGGCGGCAACCGGACACACGTCGGTGCTGGCGGTAACGGTAAAGCCCTCGGGCACCTCGGACACGGCGTCGCGATGGCTCATCCACACGGTCTGCTCCATGGGTGTGGAGTTAAAGAGCTTGGCACCAGCCGTGCGCGTGATGGTGGCGCGGCCATACTCGCCCACCTCGGAGTGGCCGACCTTGCCGCCGAGCGTCACTGCCGTGATCTGATGGCCGTAGCAGAAGCCCAGGACGGGAAGCCCCAGGTCAAAGATGGCAGGATCGATGGACGGAGCGTCCTCGGCGTACACGGAAGCCGGACCGCCGGAAAGGATGAGCGCAGAGGCGTTCATCTCGCGAATCTCGTCGGCCGAGATGTCGCAGGGGACAATCTCGGAATACACGTTGAGGTCGCGGACGCGACGGGCAATGAGCTGACCGTACTGCGCACCAAAGTCGAGTACGAGGACCTTTGCGGAAGCCTTTTGATCCATGGTTTCCCCCTCTTGTTGGCGGGGAGCCGATGCCCACCCGCGTGAATGAACGAAATAGCTTTCATAGTGTACACGTTATATGGGGTTTCTCGTCCCTCGCAGCCATCAGCGCACGGCAAACGCACGACCTGGGCCCCTATTTGACGGCAATTGAAGTGTTACCAAACGTTACAGATGATGTAATACGTTTGAACATTGGACGCCCTGTGCCACAATACTGCCGAACGACTCCGCCCCTGCGGCGGCAAATACGATAGGAATACCAGCATGAAGCGCATCCTTCTCATCGCCACGGGCGGCACCATCGCATCGACCGAGGACGGCAACGGCCTCTCCCCCGCCCTGACCGGTGAGGAACTCGCCCAGAGCGTCCCCGAGATCTCGGGCCTCTGCGAACTCGACGTCATGCAGCCCATGAACATCGACAGCACCAATATGCGCCCCAGCGACTGGATGCGCATCCGCGACGTCATCGTCGAGGGTTATGCCGACCACGACGGCTTCGTAATTCTGCACGGCACCGACACCATGAGCTACACCGCGGCAGCGCTTTCCTACCTGATTCAGGACAGCCCCAAGCCCATCGTGCTCACCGGCTCGCAAAAGCCCATGGGCAATCCCTTTACCGACGCCAAGCTCAACCTGTACCAGAGCCTGCTCTATGCGCTCGACGAGCATTCGCACGATGTGTCAATTGTGTTTGGCGGCGTCGCCATTGCCGGCACGCGCGCCCGCAAGCAGCGCACCATGAGCTTTAACGCATTCATTAGCGTCAACTATCCGCCCATTGCCTACATCCGCAACGACCGCATCGTGCGCAACGGGCTTCACGGCACGCATCAGGGCGAAAACCCGGTGCGTTTCTACGACAGCATCGATCCGCGCGTATTTGTACTCAAGCTTACGCCCGGCGTAAACCCGGGTATCCTCGACGCCCTTGCCGATAGCTACGATGCTGTAATCCTGGAGACCTTTGGCATTGGCGGTATTCCCGAGTTTGGCGAGTCCGGCGAGTCATTCCAGGAGGCGATTTTCCGCTGGGTCGATTCGGGTCGCACCGTCGTTATGACCACGCAGGTCCCCGAAGAGGGCCTTGACCTGGGTGTTTATGAGGTCGGCCGTGCTTACGCCGATCATCCGGGTATTTTGCGCGGCGATGACATGACCACCGAGACGCTCGTGGCCAAGACCATGTGGGCACTCGGCCAGTCACGCGATGCGTCAGAAATTCAGCGCCTGTTCTACAGCCAAGTCAACCACGACCGCATCCCGATGGTGTAACCACCGGTCAATAGGCATCTTCTATTCAATGCCCTCGAGAAGTTCTGACACCGTCATGCCGAGTGCGGGCGCGATCTTAAAGAGAACCTTGAGCGTGAAGTTTGCCGTTCCATCTTCGATTCGGTCGAGATAGGGACGGCTGATTCCTGTCGCCACACAAAAATCAACCTTGGAGATACCAAGGTCCCTGCGTGTCTCTTCGACCCGCCTGCCAAGAATCTGTTTCGCACGTTCGTCCATGCAGCCGAGTTTGAAATGGAGCCGAACATAAACGTAAACTATAGTTTACGTTTTGCCGAATACACAGGAGTTTTCTATGTCGGGTTCTTCGGTCCGCATGTACCGAGCCACGCCTCGCACAAACAGTGCACCGCCCAAGCTCGTCGTCGTTGAAGCAGAATGCCTTTCGCCCGATGAGCGCACAGCATTTGCATTGCTATCAAGTCGCGTCGCCGCCGTTCTGGTCCCTTGCCCGGCGCAAGGTGAACTTGCCATCCGATGCCAAGCGCACAGCTGCTCACTCAATCAGGCTGCCGTAATCGCAACCAGCCAGCGCGGTCTGCCTCTTCTCTTGGAAGCCGGTATCGCACTCGCCCTTCGCGGCGCCGGATACGAAAACGAGACCGCCGCCGATATGGTCTTTAAACCACGATCGAGCGGCGGCCTCACAGCAGCCATTGAATATGCGTGCAGGCTCGTTGCCTAAAAGAACAAGCTAGAAACCAAAGCCAAAGCCCGTTCCGGTAATCGCCGAGTACATAAAGTAGACGTTGATTACGTTGAGGAACACGCCCGTGATGCAGCCGTTGCGCAGGTAGCGCTCGCACACGATGCGCGCCATGGCGGCGGAGTCATCATTGTTTTTAGCCTGGCGTCCCGCCGTAAAGTACGTCGCTACGCTCAGCAGCAGGTTGAGCACCGGCAGCGCCAGCAACTCGTAGCTCTTGCCCCAGCGCGTCACCTCGCCGGCGGCGTTAAACTTTGTTGCCACCTCGGGACCAATGTTGGGGATAACACACGCTGCGACCACCAGCGGAATCACCGCAAGTACGAGCAGCGCAATACCCATGTAGCCAGCTTTTTTGCCATATTTAAACATATGAGTCGTCCTTACACATTAAAGCGGAAGTGCACGACGTCGCCATCGGCCATGACATAGTCCTTGCCCTCAATACGCAGCTTGCCGGCAGCCTTGGCGCCCTGCTCGCCGCCGAGCTCGATGTAGTCGTCGTAGCCAATGACCTCGGCCTTAATAAAGCCGCGCTCAAAGTCAGTATGGATAACACCGGCGGCCTGCGGAGCGGTCGCGCCCTGACGCACCGTCCAGGCCTTGACCTCCATCTCGCCAGCCGTAAAGAACGACTGCAGGCCGAGCAGCTTGTAGGCTGCCTGCGCGAGCACGTCCAGGCCGGGCTGCTCCAGGCCCAGGCTCTCCAGGTAATCGGCGGCGTCCTCGGGATCGAGCTCGGAAAGCTCGGCCTCGATCTTGGCGCAGATGGGCAACGGCTTGACGCCATCGATGGGCGCCAGATCGTCGTTAAGCATATCCTCGTCCACGTTGGCCACATACAGGATGGGCTTCATGGTGAGCAGGAACAGCCCCTTGGCGGCGGCACGCTCCTCATCGGTCATCTCCATGGACGCGGCGCGCTTGCCCTCGTTGAGCCAAGCGAGCAGGCGCTTGGCGACCTCGAACTTGGGCATGAGCTCCTTGTCGCGCTTGGCCTCCTTCTCGAGCTTAGGCAGCTGCTTCTCGAGCGTGCCCATGTCGGCCAGGATGAGCTCGGTCATGATGGTGTCGGCATCGCCGGCGGGATCGACGAACTCGCCCGTGCGGCCCACCTCGCGCATGACGTTGGGGTCCTTAAAGTAGCGCACGACCTCGCAGATGGCGTCGGTCTCGCGAATGTTGGCCAGGAACTGGTTGCCCAGGCCCTCGCCCTCGTTAGCGCCCTTCACCAGACCTGCGATGTCGACGAACTCGACCGTCGCCGGCACAATGCGACCCGGGTTAACGATGTCGGCGAGCTTTTGCAGGCGGCTATCGGGCACATCGACGATACCCACGTTGGGGTCGATCGTGGCAAACGGGTAGTTGGCGGCAAGGCCGGTCTTTTTGGTAAGCGCGGTGAACAGCGTCGACTTGCCCACGTTGGGCAGGCCCACGATACCGATGGAAAGGGACACGACAGCTCCTTTTGATACAGGTACTTCAATCTGCATAAGTATAGCGCCGCCGCAGCATCCGGGCGAATCCGGACACCGCGGCGGCGCAAATGAAGCAGAGATGCGTGAGAGTTCGAGACAGCAGTCCTTACTTAAGCTCGGGCCAGAAATCCTTGTTGGCCTCGATGAGCTCGTCCAGGATCTGCTTAGCAACGCTCGCCGAAGGAATGGTCTTGGAGAGCGTGAGTGCCTGCCAGAGCTTCTGGTAGCTGCCCTCGACCCAAGCCTGGACAACGAGCTTCTCGACGGAAACCTGCTGCTCCATCAGACCCTTCTGGAACTGCGGGATCGGGCCCTGGCAGATCTTCTCAAAGCCGTTGGAACCGACGATGCAAGGCACCTCAACCATGGCCGTCGGGTCGAAGTTGGGCACAGCGCCATCGTTGGGGACAATCAGCAGGAAGCGCTCGAGCGTGTTCTCGGCCAGCGCGCAGGCAAGGTCGACGATGTAGTTGGCGTGTACGTCGGGCTCAAAGCCGCCGTCCTTGGCAGTACCCTTGGCGATGATGTCGCGGCAAGCGCCAAAGACCTTCTTCTCGCGGCCGTCCATAACCTCATTGGCGCGAGTGTAGTTGGGGTCAGACGTCTCGACAACATAGTCCGGGTACAGGTAGTACTTGAGGTAGGTGTTGGGAATCGTCTCGGGATCGACAGCATAGACATCCTTGGCCTTGCCGAAGGTGTGAATCCAGCTCTCCTCGACGTGCTGCTCCTTACCGGCCTCGTGCTCAATGCCGTCCAAGTAGCCGTTCTTTGCCATGTGCTCCTTGATCTGCGGCATGAGGTCGTTACCCTCCTTGTCGTAGATCTTGCTCCACCAACCAAAGTGGTTGAGGCCGTAGTAGCTATACTGCAGCTCGCGACGATCCTTGATGCCGCACATACGGCTCATCTTATCCATGAGGTCGATCGGCATGTCGCAGATGTTGATGATGCGGCTGTTGGGGCGCAGCACGCGGCAGGCCTCGGCGACGATGGCCGCGGGGTTGGAGTAGTTGAGCATCCAGGCGTTGGGGCTGTACTTCTCCATGTAGTCGAGGATCTCGATGACACCGCCGATGGAGCGCATACCGTAGGCGATGCCGCCAGCGCCGCAGGTCTCCTGACCAACGCAGCCGTACTTGAGGGGGATCTTCTCGTCGAGCTCGCGCATAGCGTAGAGACCCACGCGGATGTGAGCAAGGACGAAGTCAGTACCGGTAAAAGCGGTTTCGGGGTCGGTGGTGTAGTTGAACTCAACCTCGGGAGCGTTCTCGTGGAAGTAGATCTCGCACGCCTTGGCAACGATCTCCTGGCGCTCGGCGTTGTTGTCGTAGAAGGTCACCTTGTTGACCGGGAAGCGGTCGCGCTCCTCAAGCAGCATTAGAGCGATGCCCGGGGTGAAGGTAGAGCCACCGCCGGCAATGGTCACGGCATAGTTTTTCTTGGACATGATGTCCTCCTCATTCTGGCCGCTTGCTCAATCCATCCCCGTACGCGGCCTGCACGGTTTGGAATTGTTACCTAGAAGTGGAGTTTTTTATCTCCAGAATCGGCCTTGCGGTGCATACCGGCTCGCAAGGCCGATTGTTTCGATGGACGATGGTTTACAGAAGACTCTCGAACTTCAGAAGACTCTCGAACTTCTCGCGAACCTGCGGGACGGTAAGGCCGATGATGACCTGGATCGACTGACCTTGGACCACCAAGCCATGCGTACCGATCGCCTTGAAGGAAGCCTCGGGTGCAACGACGCTCTTGTCCTTGACGTTAACGCGCAGACGGGTAGCGCAGTTAGTTACATCGATGATGTTATCCGTGCCACCGAGCAGATCGAGGATCTTCTCGGCAAGCACCAAGCGCTCATCATCTTTACTCTGGGCGACCGATTTGCCAGCAGCAGCACCGCCCTGCTTTTGCTTGTAGTCGGCCTTGGACTTGAGCTCGACCTCAACATCGTCATCCTCGCGACCGGGGGTCTTAAAGTCGAACTTGACGATCAGGAAACGGAAGACCACGACCCAAAGGGCGGTAAAGCACAAACCGACAAGGATGGAGATGGCGTACTGCAGACCGTGTGCGGCCCAAAGGGGCAGCCAGTCCCACGAGAGCATCGAGATGATGCCGCCGTCGAAGATGCCCACGACGCCAAGGAGGTTTTGAGCCATGCAGCCAAGCGCTCCGAGCACGCAGTGGACGACGAACAGGCCGGGCGCGATGAACAGGAAGGTGAAGTCAAGCGGCTCGGTGATACCGCAAAGCATAGCGGTAAGGGTGACGGGAATGAGCAGAGCCTTGACGCGCTGCTTGCGCTCGGGTTTGGCGGTCATATAAAACGCAATGGCGACGCCAAGCGAGCCGAAGACCTTAGTCCAACCAGGGCAGGTATAGGCAGCCCAGGGTGCGGCATCCTTAAGAGCAATGCTCGGATCGGCAGCCAGTTGGGGCAGGATGTTGGCCCAAGCAGCAAAGATGCCGCCGTTGACCGCCGCGTTGTCGTAATAGAACGGCGTATAGATAAAGTGGTGCAGGCCTGTAGGAATCAGCACGCGCTCGAAGAAAGCAAAGACGCCCACGCCAAACGTACCGGCGGAAAGGATGAATCCCTGGAAGGCGGAGATAGCAGCCTGAACATGCGGCCACACCAGGCAGGCGATAAGAGCGACCGGAACCATAACGAAGAAACCGATCATATAAATGAACACGGAGCCCGAGAACACGCCCAGCCACTCAGGAAGTTCGGTGTCGAAGTACTTGTTGTGAAGCATCGTGGCGATACCAGAAATGATAAGCGCGCCCATGATGCCCATATCAAGCGTTTTGATGCTTGCGATAGTGGCAAGACCAGCACCGCTGCCCGCCTCGACAGAGTAGTCGACTCCAAAGACAGGGCCCCACTGCCCCAAGATTGTGCTTACAAAGTAGTTGAAGGTAAGGTAGATGGCCAAAGCCTCCATGCAGCAGCGAGCGTTCTGCTTGTTCGCGAGCGAGATTGGCAACGCTACGCAAAACAGCAACGGCATCTGGTTAAAGAGCGTCCAACCACCCTGGAGCAGCACATTCCAGCAATCAAACCAAAGATGACCCGCAGTGGCCATCTCGCCAAAGATCGCCTCGGTGGTAAACAACGTACCCAGGCCGACGACGATTCCGGAAAATGCGAAAAGAATTGCAGGCGTGTACATTGCACCGCCGAAACGTTGTATCTTTTGCATCATGACGGGGAATCCCCCTCTCTTCATTCGGAGCGGCTGCGGTTTTGGCTTCACTCGAGACCGCAGACGCGCCGTTTGCGTGTACCTCGTGCAATAGGACGGGTGGGCCCGCTTCCCTGACTTCTTGCGCTTCTATTTTTATCATATCACTTATCTAGACAAGTTAATACGGTTTCCATGTTCGGTCAGCGGTCGATAATTGACGGTGAACGGTTTATTTCAAAGGTTTTGCCTGTTATTGCCTGTTTGTCTAAAACTTCTAAAACAAAATATTTATCAACTTGTCTAGATAGGCTTGTATAAGGATGTTTGCATACCTATACTTCATTACAACATTCACCGCCACGTTAAGGAGTCACCATGAAAAGCGCGGTCTTCTATGGAAAGCACGACCTCAGAGTCGAGGAATCGGCAAAGCCGGCCGTGGGCAGGCGCGACGTTCTGATCAACGTCAAAGCTTGCGGCGTCTGCGGTACCGACGTTCATATCTATGAAGGCGACAAGGGTGCAGCCGACGTTACCCCGCCCACGATCCTTGGTCATGAGTTTGCGGGCGTTGTCGAGGCCGTGGGCAGCGACGTCGCTGGCTTTAAACCGGGCGATCGCGTGTGTATCGACCCAAACCATCCCTGCGGCTGCTGCGAACCCTGCCGCGACGGAATCAACCACTACTGCGAGCATATGACCGGTTACGGCACCACCGTTAACGGCGGCTTTGCCGAGTACTGCTCCGTCGATATGCAGCAAGTCTACAAGTTGGGCGATCACACCAGCTTCGAGCAGGGCGCCATGACCGAGCCCGTCGCCTGCTGTCTGCACGGCATCGATATGTGCAACATCAAGCCCGGCAGCACAGTTGTCGTTATCGGCGGTGGCATGATCGGTCTGCTCATGATGCAGCTCGCCAAAAACGCCGGCGCCACCAAGGTCGTCTTGCTCGAGCCCGTCGAGGGCAAACGCGAGGTTGCACTCAAACTCGGCGCCGACCTGGCAATTGATTCCATCCACGAGGACGTCCCGGCCCGCCTGAAGCAGGAGGGCGTCGGCAACGTCGATGTCGTTATCGAGTGTGTTGGCAAGCCCGTCACCATCGAGCAGGCCATCCAGATCGCCGGCCACAAGGCTACGGTCATGATGTTCGGCCTCACCAAGCCCGATGAGACAATCACCGTCAAGCCCTTCGAGGTCTTCCAGAAGGAGCTCGTGCTCACCTCGTCCTACATCAACCCTTACACACAGCGTCGCGCGCTCGAGCTCATCGACTCTGGCAGGCTCGACGTATCCTCGATGGTCGCCAAGGTGGCTTCCCTCGACGAGCTCGGTGCCATCCTGTCAGACCCAGCCCTGCGTGCCATGGGTAAATATATAATCGACCCCAGCAAGTAAATCGATCGACACCTGCGCGAGCCGGTCCTCATCCACCGCTCGCGCACTCAGCTCTAGGAGACCGTCATGGCGCGAGCCATCTTCCAAACTATTTATGACAACGTGAAGCAGTCGATTGACGACGGCACATACGCCTATCAGAGTTATCTGCCTTCGGAGACTGAGCTCACGCAGCTGTTTGACTGTTCGCGCATGACGGTCCGTCGCGCCATCTCGATGCTTGCGGCAGATGGTTACGTGCTCCCCCAGCAAGGCAAAGGCATGCGCGTCATTCGCAACATCAGTGACGAGAAGAGTCGTGGCGGCGGCGGACTCGAGACCTTTAAGGAAATCGCGACCAGCCGGGGCTTTGAGCTCAAGACTGTCACCACCGTCTTTGAGCTCCTCGTCTGTAGCAAGGCACTCTCCAGGATTACCGGGTTTCCCGAAGGCTGCGAGCTTACGCGCGCCAAACGCATCCGTTATGCAGACGGACATGCCGTGTGCTCCGACGACTCCTATTACCTAAGCTCACAGGTACCGGGGCTGACACCCGAGATTGTCAACGACTCGATCTATCGTTACCTCGAAGAAGACCTTGGCATTAAGATTGCCACGGGCAAACGCGATGTAACGATCGAGCATCCCACGCCCGAGGATACGCGCGTGCTCGATCTCGACGACTTTAACGCACTCGCCGTTATACGCGGGCAGACCTACAACGCCGACGGCATCCTTATGGAATACACCGAGACCAAACAGGTCCCCGGGTTCTTTTTGCTCCATGAAACCGTGACGCGCAACGGTACCGGTCGAACCGGCCACCAAAGCAGCATGAACTAACCATCTATTAGTTGCGGTGGAATAGCTCCTAGAATGGCCAGCTTAAGGGCAAAACAGGAACTATTCCACCGCAACTTTTTTGGCCGGCGGGGCAGTACCTGTCCCACCGGCCATCATTTACGCTATTTTAGCTAGTCCGCGAGCTTCTCCACCTGATCGAGCATCTTGTCGAGCTTGACCTTTGCTTCGGCCTTGACCTTCTCAGCTTCTTCGTGAGCCTTCGCCTTCTGGGCGGCCTTTTCCTCGGCCTCGGGGTCGACGACGACCAGATTGGACGCGTCGTGCTCAACAAGCTTGAGCGCATGCTCGGGACACACCTTGACACAGGCGCCGCAGCCCAAACAATACGTGGACTCCAACGCAAAGCGGCCACTTCCCACCAGATCGCAGGCGAACGTAGGGCATACATTGACACACTCACCACACGACGTGCACTTGTCAAAATCGCACTCCGGCGTGCTCACCTGCATGTTCTGGGCAAGCTCGGGATGGTTTTGCAGCGTCGAGAGCACCAGCTGCCGCCCGTGGGTGAGCGAACGGCGGCGCTTGGTCGTCGTGGTGCCGCACATGGTGTTGAGCGTGCGCTCCAGCTGGGTAATCTGATGGCGATGGGCCTTGAGCTTTTGCGTCACCGAGGCCAGCGCCGCCGTCGCCGGATTGAGCTTGGTCACCGTCAGGCCCGTGGTGCGAGCGATCTTTTCCATGTACTCCTTGCGCTCGTACTCGCGACGCTTATGGCACTTGAGGCTCTTGGGGTCGACCTCCAGGCCCATACCCGTGCCGGACCACTCCTCGGCCTTCGCAATCGCCTCGCCCAGAATATCCTCACCGCCGGTATTGCGGCATTTATCGCACACGCCCAACGGCAGGTACACACTCACGTTGGGATAGTCGGCCAGTACCGAAAACCAAGTCTCGGCCGTAATATCGCCCACGCAGGCGACGACGACCTCGTTCTCGCGCGGCATGCGCTTAAGGGCACGCGTGCAGGTAACATAGGCGGTCTCGTGGCTCGTAGCCGCCGAGACAATGTCGTCGTAGACGTTTTTGGGTGCAAGGCGCGGAGAGATGATCGCCTCCGTCGGGCAAGCAGCGGCGCACAGACCGCACTTGCGACAGGAGTCGAGGATCTCGATGGCGTCTTCCTCGACCTCGATAGCGTTGACCGGGCACACGTCCATGCACGCGGTGCAGCCGCTCTTTTCGTTTTTGCAGGTCAAGCACGGAATGGTGTTGCCGCGCGGACGCTCCTTGTAGTCGGCAGGATTCCACTGCGGCGCCGACGGATCGAGTGCATCGGTCACACCGCCAAGCGGGTTTTTAAGAAAGTCGAAACCCTTGCTGATCTCGATAATGTCATCAAACAGATCGTGTTCCTGCGCCATGCGCGGCCCCTCCCTGAGCAGTGCAAACAAGCAAGAGATAATGATACGCTATCGGCCCACGCCTCGGGCAAATTACACGCGGAGCACCTTTGAGGCAAATAGCCCATGGCCTATCGCCGCCTCGATTGCACAAGGTCAATCAAGCGCCAAACTATGCCTCGCGCATGAGCTCGGCGAGCTTTTGCCTGGCCACCTTGGCCTGCTCGTTGGCCATATTGCGTTCGTTTCTAAAGACCGCATTTGCAACACCCTGCAGATCGGCATCGGAAATCGCACTGCACGGACCGTCCATCGACGCCGCCGTGGGGCATACGCACAACGGCAACTCGGCATAAAACGCAACGGCCTTGGCGATATCGAGCATTTTGCCGCCGCCAATACCCACCACCATGTCGCAATACTCAGCCTGGGCTTCCTTAGCCATTTCGACAACGGCTTCTTCCGTACACGGACCGTCATAAATCTTAAAGAACGGCTCACTCAGATCGTCGTCCAGAAATCCATCGACGATCTGCCTGCACAGCCGATCCTCGGTGCCCTGGTCAAACAAGACATAGGCAGCGCAGCCCAACCATGACAAATACCTGCCCTGACGCGAGAGTTCGCCCGGCCCCTGAACATACCGGCCGGGACCGCCATAAACCATGGGAAGCGCCATGCGAGAATCCGCCCTTCATCAAACAACGATTGGTGCAAAGTAACCTGCCCCCCCTGCACCAACTTGTGCATTGGGGACAGGTTACTTTGCACCATAGCAAAAAAGGGGCAAAGCCATCTGCCGGCTTTGCCCCTTCCTTAGCTTGATTTACTCATCCATGAGATAGTAGTGGCCCAGCGCGTCGGCACCCAGGATGGCGTTTGCGACCATCTCGGGCGTCACCTCAAACGGCATGTTGCACATGGTGTCATCGGGCGCGCAGGCGGCCTCGGCAACAATCATGGCCTTCTCGCGCGTAACCTCAGCAACGCCCAGCTCCTTGAGCGTAACGGGCAGGCCCAGCTCAATGCAGAAGCCCAAGACTTCCTCGAGCTTCTCGGTCGGGGCATCCTCGAGTACCAGTTGGACGATGGTGCCAAAGGCGACCTTCTCGCCGTGATACATGCTGTGACACTCGGGCAGCATCGTCAGGCCATTGTGGATGGCATGAGCAGCAGCAAGGCCCGAGCTCTCAAAGCCAATGCCCGAAAGCAGCGTATTGGCCTCGATAATATGCTCGACGGCAGGCGTGAGCGCACCCTTCTCCAACGCGACCTTGGCCTTGACGCCATCGGCCATAAGCGTCTCGTAGCAGAGCTTGGCGAGCGCCAGGCCGGCCATGCCGCCCTTGCCGCCGGCGCAGGTGCCGCCGTCGGCATCGTGCGTTGCCTGAGCCTCGAAATAGGTTGCGAGCGCATCGCCCATACCGGAAACCGTCAGGCGCACCGGGCTCGCCGCGATGACCGTCGTATCCATCAGGACGATATTGGGGTTTGCCTTAAGGAAGAGGTACTTGTCGAACTGGCCGTCGTCGGTGTAGAGCACCGAAAGTGCCGAGCACGGTGCATCGGTCGAAGCGATGGTGGGGCAAATGATAACCGGAGACTCCAGGTAATAGGCGACGGCCTTCGCGGTGTCGAGGATCTTGCCGCCACCGACGCCGACGATGATATCGCAACCGTTGTCGCGAGCGAGCGCAACCAGGCGATCGACCTCGCCCTTGGAGCACTCACCGTTAAAGTCCTCAAACAGCAGCTCGGCCTTGGCCTCGGCAAAGCCGCCCTCGATCTTGGCACCGACGCGCTTCTTGCCCGAAGGCGTCACGATGACGAGGGCCTTAGCGCCGAGCGGCTCGACATAGGAGCCGAGCTTGGCGAGCTCGTCCGGACCCTGGATGTACTTGCTGGGGCTATTGAAAATTGCAGCCATAACTATCCCATTCTCTAAAAAAGAAAGGGGCTCCGTACGGATACGTGCGGAGCCCCTCGTTACGATAACAAGAGTCGATTAGAAATCGATGTCGGTGTCGTAGTAGCAAGCCTTGAGGATCTTCTCGAAGTCGGCAGCCTTGGTCTCACGCGGGTTCTCGGGCGTGCAGGCGTCCTGCTCGGCGTTCGCGGCGATCTCGGGCAGCTTGGCGAGGAACTCCTCCTCGGAAACCATCTGCGGGTTCTCGGCATCGACCTTCACGCCACCATTCGCGTAATCCTTGATGGACTGCGGAATGTTGAGCTGGTCGTTGAGGTCGCGGATCTTCTGGACGAGCGCAGCGATGAGCTCCTCGTTGGTCTCGCCGGGAAGGTGCAGGATCTCCTTGGCCACGTAAGCGTAACGCTCGGCAGCACGGGGATCCTTGGAGTTCCACTGGATGACCTTGCCCAGGTACATGGCGTTAGCGGCACCGTGAATGATGTGGCCATTCTCGAAGGCAGCACCGGTCTTGTGAGCCATGGAGTGAACAATGCCGAGCAGGCCCGAGGAGAAGGCGATGCCGGCGATGCACTGAGCCTCGTGCATGTGCTGACGGGCCTCATGGTCGCCAGCATAGGACTTGGGCAGCCACTCGACGATCTCGCGGATGCCGTGCAGAGCGTTGGCGTCGGTGAACATAGAGGCGAAGGTGGAAACGTAGGCCTCCATGCAGTGGGTCAGAGCATCCATGCCGGTGTGAGCGCACAGCTTGGCGGGCATGGTGTAGGTGAGCTCGGGGTCGACGATGGCGACATCAGGGGTGATGTTGAAGTCGGCCAGCGGGTACTTGATGCCCTTGGCGTAGTCGGTAATGACGGAGAACGCGGTGACCTCGGTAGCGGTACCGGAGGTAGAGGAGATGGCGCAGAAATGAGCCTTCTGACGCAGCTCGGGGAAGCTGAACGGCTGGATGATGTTGTCGAAGGACTCCTCGGGATACTCGTAGAAGACCCACATGGCCTTAGCGGCATCGATGGGCGAGCCGCCGCCGATGGCGATAATCCAGTCGGGCTCGAACTCGCGCATGGCCTCGGCGCCCTTCATGACCGTCTCGATGGACGGGTCGGACTCGACGCCCTCGAACAGCTTGACCTCGAAACCGCCTTCCTTAAGGTCGTTCTCGACGTCCTGCAGGAACCCGCCGCGGCGCATAGAGCTGCCGCCAGAAACGATGATGGCCTTCTTGCCCTTGAGGTTCTTCACCTCGTGGCGAGCGCCCTCACCAAAGTACAGATCGCGAGGATTGGTAAAACGTCCCATACTGTGCCTCCTAAACAAGCCCCTCTTAGACTTGCGTATATAACGGAGCACCCAATTGGCTCCGTTAGGACCGGTTTGCGCGTTGCCGGCGATGACAATGCGCGATGTCTAAACGTCTCAACGCTCAGATAAACACTATTTTACCGTTCTGGTTGGTCAGTTATTCACCTAAAGCCGCCAATGATGAAACGTTTTTTCTATCCCTGAAGACCCTTGTGCGGCATTCATACTCCCAAGCTGGGCAAACGTTTTATCAAGGTTGACTACATATCCCGGGCAGGACTGTGCCCCTCCAAAATATGCACCGTTCGCCGCCAAAAATCGACCGTTTGCGGCACCGTGATACCACTCGGTCGTCCAAGGTGCCGACATTTGTGTGACATCCGTCTTCGTGGTGCAAAGGTGCAAGTCCAAGTGCGGCACCCCCGGTGTGCCACATGCGGGTAAACTAGAACCTTATATAGAAACATTTGAACCCTAACCGCAGCAAAGGAGGCCCCATGGCATTCGATCCCATTCAAGAGGATTGCCATCGCCTCGTTCTTGAGGCCTTGCGCCGCGACAATATCCCGCTCACCGACGGTGCCGCCGTAGAGCGTCTGATGGAACAATTCACCCGCAACCCCGCACCGCTCATCGTGCACGACCGCGACCGCGCCGGGCACCTCATTGCCAAGGTGGTCGAGGCTGTCGACTACCGCATTCCCTTTATCCCTGACGATACCCAGGCAGAGCAAGAAGAGGCAGCTGCCGAGAACATGCTCCGCGAGGCGGCCGCACTCGATCCGGCCAACTGGGACGCTCAGCGCATGCTGACGGCACTCACCGCCGAATCCAACGAGGAATACGTGCAGTATCTGGTGTCCAAGTGCGACGAGGTGGAGCACGATCTGGCGCTCAAGATCGCCTCGGCGCAGGACCCCTACGAGCGCGAGGCCGCTGGCGACCTTATGCGCCGCCCCTACCTGCGCTGGCTTGCCGCCTTGGCATCGCGCGCGCTCATTAGCGGACGCTACCGCATGTCGCTCGAAGCCGCGAATCGCAGCTTGGACTTTGCGCCCAACGACCCCGCTGGTGTCCGCCACACCGCGATGCTCGCCATGGCAAAGCTCGAATACCCCGCCGAGGAGCTCAAGCGCTTTCGCTCCGCTCACTCCGTGCCGTACCTCGCGAATACCCCGCTGCGCCGCCGCCCCAAAGATGCAGAGCGCGACTTGGACCCGTGGACGCTCATCGCGCTGATGAGCGCTGCCTGGCGCGAGCTGGACTACGAGGGCGCCGAGCACTACTTGCGCATCCTCGCACGCTCGTGTCCGCACGCAACCGAGGCGCTCTACTTCCAAACCGAGTTTCCCGATGGCGTCTATGCCCGCGTCAACGTGGGTGCGGGCTCCACTGACGAGCTTGTCCTTGCGCTGTCCGAGGCGACGCCGGTACTGCAGGAGGGCCTGGGCGCCCCCGACAACGCCAGCTTTGCCGCCTGGGTCGCCACCAACGATATCGTGCGTTCCCAAATCGATGAGCGCATACTGCGGGCGGCCGAGCAAGGTTTGCCGTTTAAGGGAGGAGACCTCTAATGGATCCGAGCGTCTACATCCCCGCCTACCTGGAGCGCGCCTACGTTGCGTCGCACCCCGAACTCACCGATGCAGCACGCGAGCTTGTCCATAACGACGTGAGCGTCAACCCTCATAAGTATGCGCAGACCGAGCATGCCCAGGCACTGCTGTCCTATGCCGGCGTTCATCGCCACCTGCTCGACGAGCTCCATCGCATCGAGGACATGGGCAGCGACGAGGAGTTCGAGCAGACGCGCAATCGCCTGTTCGACGATATGCGCGATGAGCTGCTCAAGATCGTCCGCATCGATGCGCATGTCCTCGACGCGCAGCTGCTCGCCATCATTTTGGCGGACACGCCCGTCGACGCCTGCCTGGGCGACCTGATGAAACTCGAGGCGACCACGGCCGATTACCTGCAGCAAAGCGTGCCCGGGTTCGACATGGAAGCTCCGCACTACTGGACCAACAAGGTCCTGGCAGACGGTGTGACAGCGGCCGATCTCACCGTAAGCGAGCCGGCGTTTATCGGGTGGCTCCACACGCTCGAGGCCATCTCGCAGCTGTGCATGGCGAGCGCTCGCTACCGTGCTGCCGCCAACTATTCTCGCCGCGTTCTTAAGGCGGAAGGCTATCCCACCCGAGCTGCGGGCACCGTGCTCCTCGCCCTCGCTCGCCTGGAAGACGAGGATGGCTTTTTTGCCCTGGCCCACCAGCTCGAGGAGCAGATGGGGGCCGATGCCCTCGAGAACTCCCCCTGGTACCTACTCGCCCGCACGATCTTGCTGTTCAAAACGAACAAGATGCGCCCGGCGACACGCGCGCTGCGCGAGTTTACCAACCGCTGCGAGGGCGGCGCGTTCTTTTTGCTGAACCCCATGTATCAGACGCCGTACCTTCCCTGCCGGCCCGAACCGCACGACCCCTGGGACCTTTCGCATCAGGCAGTTTGGGAGGCCGACGGCATCATCTCGGATACTCCCGACTTTGCCCCCTGGGCCAACGCTTGCGAAGACGTATCGCAGCTTGCCCAGGAATTTGCGCGCCGTTACGGCTTTTAACGACGCAAACGCCACGACCATGTCATTCACGTTAGGAACGGCTTCATGAACTTCCGCTCATCTCTCGCCTGCACCTCGAGCGATATCGCCCGCTGGGGGCTGCGCTCCGTCCTTAAGCGCCAGGGCGGCGTACTCCCCGGCCGCATCGCCATGAAGATCGACCCCGAGTTGCTGAGCGACCTCGCGGGCCTTGTCGACCGCAGCGTGGTGATCACCGGCACCAACGGTAAGACCACCACTTCCAACCTCATCGCCGACGCCGTTGCTGCCAGCGGTGCTGCCGTGGTGTGCAACCGTGCCGGCAACAATATGGAGCCTGGTGTGGTGGGTGCTCTGCTCGAGGCCCGCGGCGGCCTTAAACACACCAGCAGCGGCAAGCGCGTGGGCGTTTTTGAGTGCGACGAGCTCTACACCGTACGCGTTCTGCCCAAGCTCAAGCCGACGTACTTTGTGCTGCTCAACCTGTTTCGTGACCAGCTGGATCGCTATGGCGAGATCGATCACACCCAGGAGGTCATCGCCCACGCGTTGAAGCTTTCGCCGGCAACGACGCTCATCTACAACGCCGACGACCCGTTGTGTGCCTCGATTGCCGCGCGCGTTCCCAACGCGAGCATTGCCTTTGGCATCGACGGCGCCACCAACACCGAGTCCGACCGTATTAGCGACTCACGTTTTTGCTCACAGTGCAACGCGCCGCTGGAGTATGACTACGTGCAATACGGCCAGCTCGGCGCCTACCATTGCCCCTCGTGCGGTTGGGCCCGCCCTGCGCTTGTCCGTCGCGTGACGGGCGTGGAGCTCGGCTGCGACGGCTACAGCTTTGACCTGATCTTTGGATCTGCGCCCGACGCGGCTGCCGCACACATCGCCACACGCTACAACGGCCTGTACATGGTCTATAACGTTGCCGCCGCCTTCTTTGCCGCGCACGAGTTGGGCGTGGACACGGCGCTTCTACAGCCTACGCTCGATGCCTATGTGCCCGCCGGTGGTCGTATGGGGCGCTGGGATATCGCCGGCCGCACCGTCGAGGCCAACCTGGCCAAGAATCCCGTAGGCTTCGATCGACAAATCCAGTCCATCAAGACGGCAGGCGGCAGACTCTGCGCTTTCTTCCTCAACGACAACGATGCCGACGGCCACGATGTATCGTGGATCTACGACGTCGACTTTGAGCGCATCGCCGACACGCCGGGTCTTGTCGCCTTTGCCGGAGGCACGCGCGCGCACGACATGCAGGTGCGCCTCAAGTACGCCGGCATCGATGCTGCGATTATCTCGGACGTCGCGCAGGCAATTGGCGCCGTGGCAAACGAGGCCGCTGATGACACCTTCTACGCCGTCGCCAACTACACGGCCTTCCCGCCGCTGGTCAAAGAACTCGACGGACTGAAGGGCGCCACTTCCGACGCTGTTGCCGGGCGCGCCGTAGCCCGTGCCGACGGCAGCGCTCTTCCTGTCGGCATCGCACCAGTCGAGCTTTCGCGCCCGCTGCGCATCGTCTACCTGTATCCCGATGCCCTTAACCTCTACGGCGACGGCGGCAATGTTATCGCGCTCGAGCGCCGTTGCGCCTGGCGTGGCATTCCCGCGCGTGTAGACGAGGTCCGTATGGGCGAGGTGCTCGACCTGACGGACGCCGACATCGTCATGATGGGCGGTGGCTCCGACCGCGACCAACTGGCCGTGGCACACGAGCTGCTCGCTCAAAAAAACAAGGTTGCGGCCTATGTTGAGGATGGCGGCTCGCTGCTTGCCATCTGTGGCAGCTATCAGCTGCTCGGCCGTTCGTACTATATGGGCGAGAATCGCATCGAGGGCCTGGGCGTCGTTGCCGCCGAAACTGTGCGCGGCTCCGACCGCCTGATCGGCAACGTAGCCGTCAAAACCGATCTGGCACCCGAGCCCTTTGTGGGATTCGAGAACCATGGAGGTCGCACCCTGCTCGATGCAGAGGCCACGCCGCTCGGAACGTCCATCGTCACGGGCACCGGCAACAACGGCGATGATGGCCTTGAGGGCCTGGTCTACAAGGGCGTCATCGGCACGTACCTGCATGGCCCGGCACTGCCCAAGAACCCCGAGCTCGCCGACTGGTTGATCGCGCACGCCCTCGAGCGCCGTGGCGACGCGCAGGCCAACGCCCTGCTGCCGCTCAAGCCTCTCGACGACGCCTACGAGCACGCCGCCCACGACGCTGCCATGAAGCTCCTCCCCTAACGCCCCAACCACCACAAAGGGATAGGCACCTTTGTGGTGGTTTTCCAGTTTGCCAACGATATACGCGCCGGCAAAAAAGTCTGCTATACTCTTTCCCGCTGTCCCCATCGTCTAGCGGCCAAGGACGCCACCCTTTCAAGGTGGATATCGCGGGTTCGAATCCCGCTGGGGGCACCATTTAAATTAAGAAGCCCGTTACCCCCGCGGTGACGGGCTTTTTGCTACCGATATGCCGGGATTCGAACCCGACAGGGTGCGGAGCTGAGGAAACGCGCAAGCGTTTTCCAGCGCAGCACGCAAGGAGCGAAGCGACGAAGCGGAAGCGGGCGGCGCCAGCCGCACGCGGATATCCCGCTGGGGGCACCATTTGAAATGTGAAGCCCGTTACCAATTTGAACTGCCTCCCATTTCTTGGACATGAGAAATGGGAGGCTTTCTTTATGCGCGTTGATTTGAGGGTGAAGCATGATGTCGAGGCCAGGAAGGCGGCCATAGGGCTCTTCGAGCTCGGGCACGGGTATAAATCTGCCGCGATTGCCCTTTCGCTTCCCGCGGAAGCCGTGAGAAGATGGCAGGAGATATACCGCGCGTTCGGGAGCGAGGTGCTGCTGCGCATGGACGGAAAGCAGGGCAGGTACACATACGAGCAGAAGGTCGCCGCCGCCTCCGCCGTCGTCGACGGCGGCATGACGAAGACCGAGGCGATGGCGGCGTTCGGCATAATGTCGATGTCGCCGCTCAAGAAGTGGTGCGCGCTATACCGCCGGGGCGGCGCGGAGGCCCTGCGCCCGAGGCCCAAGGGCCGGCCGAGCGGTTCCAGGGCGAGGCCGCGGACCCGCGAGGAGGAGCTCGAGGAGCGGTGCCGTAGACTCGAGGCCGAGGTGGCCTACCTAAAAAAATTACGCGCCCTGGTCGAGAGGGACGGGCTCTGACCAGGGCGAAGGCCGAAGCGGTCGCGGCCCTGCGCGCCGAGGGGCACGCGCTCGGGCACCTGCTCGCATGCGCCGAGCTCAAGCGGTCGACCTACTACTACGCCCTCGCGCACCCGCCGAGGCCCACGCGCCCCGAGCTCCGGGAGGCGGCCGCCGAGATCTTCTCGCGCACCGCCAACGGCTGCGGGCACCGGCAGATAGCGATGTGCCTCAGGGCGGAAGAGGGGGCCGTGATAGCCGACAAGACCGTGCTCAAGATGATGCGCGAGATGGGGATTCGCTGCGGCATCAGACGCGAGACGGCCTACCACAGGTACAACTCGTACAAGGGCGTCGTCGGCAGGACGTTCGAGAACGTGATCGCGAGGGATTTCGACGCCGGGGCCCCGTGGCGGAAGCTGGGGACGGACGTCACCGAGTTCAAGGTGGCCGGCGGCAAGGCCTACTGGGCCCCGACGCTGGACTTCTGCACCAAGGAGATCGTGGCGAGCGACATATCGACCACGCCCGACATGGCCCAGCAGGCGAGGATGCTCGACGGGCTGCTGTCCAAGATCCCCGAGGGCGCCGCCCCGACCATGCACTCGGACCGGGGCTGGCAGTACCAGCACGCCTCGTACACATCCAGGCTCGAGGCCGCCGGCATCGTCCAGAGCATGTCCAGGAAGGCGAACTGCATCGACAATGCCGCCACCGAGCAGCTCTTCGGCCACGTCAAGGACGAGTTCTACAGGGGCCGCGAGTGGAAGACGTTCGAGGATTTCAAACGCGACCTGGAGGAATACATAGTCCACTGGAACACGAGCCGGAGGCAGGTAAGATTGAAGGGCCTGACCCCGGAGGAGTACCGGAATCAGGCCCTCGCGGCCTAGTCGCTATTTAGGGCGTCCAAGATTTGGGGCGCAGTTCAATTCGGTAGCGGGCTTTTTGCTACCGATATGCCGGGATTCGGACCCGGCAGGGTGCGGATCCCGGCATCTTCCGATGGACCATGGGCAAAAAATGGCAAATATGAGTACTGTTACCATTTTAGTTACAGCGATTTCATGCCTTCAGAAGGCGATTTAGCCGTCAGGCGTCCTACGGCGGAAAAATTGCAGACGTTTATCGGCTAAGTACTTGGACATATGTTGCGTAACACTACATATTTTGCAAATAAATAATGTTACAGGACTTGTGACAGTACTCATATTTGACGTTTTTTGCCCACGGCCCCTTATTACGTGGGCGAATCAGTTGCAAAACGGACTCCTAAACGTCCTTCGCAAACAAAAACCGGGGCCCGCATGATGCGGACCCCGGCTCAATACCGTGACGATATGTCAGTTACGCTCTACACGTAGAACAGGATGTCGTCGTAAGTCGGGACCGGCCAGTAGTCGGCAGCCACGATCTCCTCCATCGCATCCACGGCGGCGCGCAGCGTATCCATAGCGGGAACGACCTCGTGCGCGTACACGTTGGCCTGTTCCTGACCATCGAGGCCCTCGGCCTTCTGATGCACGGCGTCGAGCGCCTTGATGGAGTCGTTGATGGTGGTGATGCCGTTGCAGAGCTTGTTGAGCGTGTTCTGCTCGCACTGCATGGCAGCCTCAGCACCGGCGGCACGAATAGTCTCAAGGCCCTTAGCGACCTTGGTGGCATAGGCGGTAATGACCGGGCGATAGGTACGACGCGCCTCGCGAACCATCGTGGTAGCCTCGATGTTCATGAGCTTGTTGTACTTCTCGAGCTTGCAGTCGTAGCGGCACTGAGCCTCGGCCTTGGTCAGGACACCCGTCTCCTCAAAGAGCGCGATGGCCTTATCGGAAACAAAGGCGGGCAGGGCGTCGGCCGTGGTCTTGTTGTTGGCAAGGCCGCGTTTCTCGGCCTCAACGGGCCACTCGTCGGAGTAGCCATCGCCGGAAAAGAGGATGCGCTGGTGGTCGGTCAGGACCTTCTTGCAGTACTCGAGCGCGGCGTCCTGGAACTCATCCTCGGGCGTACCCTCAAGCGCGTCGGCGAAGGACTTGAGCGACTTGGCCACGGCGGCATCGAGCACCAGGTTGGAGTCGGAGACGTTCTGCTCGGAGCCGCAGGCACGGAACTCGAACTTGTTGCCGGTGAAGGCAAACGGGGAGGTGCGGTTGCGGTCGGTGTTGTCCTGCATCAGCTTGGGCAGGGTATCGGCGCCCAGGTCGAGCACGCCGCGCGTGGCATGGACGGAAGCCTTGCCATCGATGATCTTCTCGACGACCTCGGTAAGCTGGTCGCCCAGGAAGATGGACATAATCGCCGGAGGAGCCTCGTTGGCGCCCAGACGATGGTCGTTGCCGGCCGAGGCAACGGAGGCACGCAGGAGCTCCTGATAGTTATCGACGGCCTCGATCACCGCGGTGAGGAAGACGATGAACTGCAGGTTGTCGAGCGGGGTGTCGCCCGGATCGAGCAGATTCTCGGACTCGGTGCCAAGCGACCAGTTGTTGTGCTTGCCCGAACCGTTAATGCCCTCGAAGGGCTTCTCGTGCAGCAGGCAGACCAAGTCGTGGCGGGAGGCGATGAGCTTCATCTTCTCCATCATGACCAGATTCTGGTCGATGGCCTCGTTGACCTCACCATAGACCGGCGCGAGCTCATGCTGGCAGGGAGCAACCTCGTTGTGCTTGGTCTTGGCGGGAATGCCAAGCGCCCACAGTTCATCGTCCAGGTCCTTCATATAGGCCGAGACGGTGGGGCGGATAGCGCCAAAGTAGTGCTCCTCGAGCTCCTGGCCCTTGCAGGGAGCAGCACCAAAGAGGGTGCGGCCGGTGATGACCAGGTCCTTGCGCTTGCGGTAAGCGTCCTTCTTGATCAGGAAGTACTCCTGCTCGTCACCCACGGAAGGAACGACCTTCTTGGGGGTCTTGCCAAACAGCGCCAAAACGCGCTTGGACTCACGCGAGAGCGCGGTCATGGAGCGCAGCAGCGGGGTCTTCTTGTCCAGGGCCTCGCCCGTGTAGGAGCAGAAAGCCGTGGGGATGCACAGGACGTCGTCCTTGATAAAAGCGGGGCTAGTGGGATCCCAAGCGGTGTAGCCACGGGCCTCGAAGGTGGCGCGCAGGCCGCCGTTGGGGAAGCTCGAGGCGTCCGGCTCGCCCTGGATGAGGTTCTTGCCCGTAAACTTGGTAATGGCGGTGCCGTCGTGGTTGGGCTCAAGGAAGCTATCGTGCTTCTCGGAAGTAATGCCCGAAAGCGGCTGGAACCAGTGGGCGTAGTGCGTGGCGCCCTTGGAGATGGCCCAGACCTTCATGGCGTGGGCAACGGCGTTGGCCACATCCAGGTCGAGCGGCTCACCGTCCTCGAGGGTTGCAGCAAGGCGCTTCCAAATGTCCTTGGGGAGGTAGTCCTTCATGACTTCCTCAGAGAACACCATGGTCCCGAAGCGGTCAGTAAGATCGGCCATACGGAACTCCCTTCGTATCGGCACCGCGTGAGATGCGGTGTTGATTACTAACGAACGAGTCATAGATTAGGCTCGTCGTGTTTCCGCAACATTACCGTTATGTTGCTGTCACGAAACCAATCAATGAGGTTACAGCATCGCAGGATTATTACCACCCTCAACAGCCAACGAACTGCATAAATTGCAGACCTCCCCGCATGATGTAAGAGTAGCTAATTTGGGACGGGGCCATTTTGACTGGTATTTTGCATCAGATACCAGTCGATATAGCCCCGTCCTAAATTAGCTACACTGTTATAGGGAATGCCGATAGCGAAACATCTTCGATTGGTATCCCCAAATAGCGAGCGAAACTCCACCGTAGCACAGTGGTGCTGTAGAATCCTTACAACACATCGCACTAAATATCTAAAGGAGCACGATATGCGCGTCGACGAGGTTTTTAAGCAGGCAGCATCCCAGGGCACCGCACCCATTTCGTTTGAGATGTTCCCGCCCAAGGGTGAGCTTACCCTCGATACGGCTCGCGAGGTGGCAGGCAACCTGTGCAAGCTTTCGCCGAGCTTTGTCTCGGTCACCTGCTCGGCCGGCGGCTCTGGTAACGGTGCCACCACCGCCCCCATCGCGCATATGATTTCGAGCGAATTCGATACGCCCTCGGTAGCGCACCTTACCTGCGTGGGCCGCTCGCACGCCGATATCGCCGCCAAGATCGACGAGTATCGCACCGCCGGCGTGGAAAACGTGCTGGCCCTGCGCGGCGACCTGCCCGCTGGCGCGACCGAGGACGACAAGCCCGCCTCCGACTACGCCTACGCCCGTGACCTCATCCCCGAGCTCGTCGACGCCGGCTTTTGCGTGGGCGCCGCAGCCTACCCCGAGGGTCACATTGCCTGTGAGGATCTCAACCTCTCGGTCGAGCACCTCAAACAAAAGCAAGACGCCGGCGCGAGCTTCTTTGTGACACAGCTCTTCTTTGATAACGAGTGCTTCTATCGCTTCCGCGAGCTTGCCGACAAGGCCGGCATCACCGCGCCCATCACCGCGGGCATCATGCCGTTTATGGGCAAGTCGCAAATCAGCCGCATGGTCTTTATGTGCGGCGCGTCGCTGCCCTCCCCCGTCATCAAGATCCTCGCCAAGTACGAGAACGACCCCGAGAGCCTGCAGGCTGCCGGTGTAGATTATGCTGCTCGTCAGCTTTGCGACCTTAAGGAGCACGGTGCCGACGGTCTGCACCTGTACACTATGAACCGTCCTGCAATCGCCGCGACCATTATGGAGCGCCTGGGGTAATGGAAAAACCGCACGTCGATACAACCGTTGTTGAAGTGCCGGCCGACCTTGCGTCGCCGGCGCTTTACCGTATCGACGCCGCCCACCACCCTCGCGTCGACCGTGCCGAGATGCTGCGGTATCTGGGCTACGGCGGCCAGCAGATTGAGCCCGAGCTAGCGCAGCGTATTGAGCTAGTTGTTGAGCGTCTGGAACTGGACATTGAACCCCGTGGCGTGCGCCGCGTATTTGCCATCGATGCCACGGGCGTCGATGAACAGGGCGAGCCTTGCATTCGCTTGGTCGGTACCAATGTTGAGCTGCGGGGCCGCGATATCTATCGCCACCTTAAGGACGCCCGCCTGGCGGCACTCATGGCATGCACCCTCGGCATGGACGCCGAGCGTCGCCTGCGCACCACGGGGGCCCAGCAGCCCCTAGAGGGAGCCGTGCTCGATGCCGCGTGCTCCGCCTATGTGGAAGCTGCCGTTGAGCAGATGGACCAGCAGGTCAAGGTCGCAGCCGCCGCACACGGACTCGCCGGTAACTGGCGCTTTAGTCCCGGCTACGGCGACTGCCCGCTTACGGCCCAGCGCTCGATCGTAGATGCCCTCAACGCCACGCGCCTCATTGGACTTACCGTCACCCCCACCAGCCTGCTCATGCCCACCAAGAGCGTGACCGCGGTGATTGGTCTGTTCGACGGTGAAGTCCACGACGCCCAGAGCCGCCCCACCTGCAATATCTGCCGCATGCGCGAGCACTGCCGCTTCCGCGCCGCCCACACCACCTGCTATTCCAGCCATTAGGAGCCCCCGATGTTTACTCCGCTTATCACTCATGATCTGGACGGTGCCGCGCTGGCGGCACCTGTCAATGCTGCGCGCTGCAACGGTGCCGCGTACAAAACGCGCACAATCGACGATCTGCGCATTAAGGACGATCGCCTGCGTGCGGCCATCGAGGGCACGGGACACCTGCTGTTCGACGGCGGCATGGGCACGATGTTGCAAGCGGCCGGCATGAAGGCCGGCGCCCTGCCCGAGCTGCTCAACTTTGAGGAGCCCCAGGTTATCACCGATATCCAACGTCAATATGTCGAGGCCGGCTGTGACGTGATCACCGCCAACACCTTTGGCGCCAATGCCCACAAGCTCGACGGTGCCGCCACCGTGGCAGACGTCTTTGCCGCGGCCGTCACCTGTGCCCGCGCGGCCGGCGCCCGCTACGTCGCTGGTGACATCGGCCCCATCGGCGCGTTGCTTCGCCCCTTGGGTACCCTCAGCTTCGACGAGGCCTATGACCTCTTTGCCGAGGAAGTGCGCGCCGGCGTCGATGCGGGTGTGGACCTCTTTATTATCGAGACTATGACCGACCTGGCCGAGATCAAGGCAGCCGTCCTCGCCTGCCGCGAGAACTCCGACCTGCCCGTCTTTGCCACCATGACCTTTGAGGAAGACGGCCGTACCTTCCTAGGAACGAGCCCCGAGGTCGCCGCCATCACGCTCGACGCCATCGGCGCCGACGTTTTGGGCATCAACTGCAGCCAAGGACCGGCCGAGCTCCGAGGACTCGCCGCACGTATGCTCACCGTTACCGACAAGCCCGTTATGGTGCAGGCCAACGCGGGACTTCCCCATGTGGACGACGACGGCAATACCGTCTTTGATATCCAGGCACCCGAATACGCCGAGGCCGTCGCCGGCATGATTGAGGACGGCGTGAGCGTCGTGGGCGGTTGCTGCGGCACCACGCCGGCGCACATGGCGGCTCTACGCACGCTTATCGACAACCACACGCCCAGCCCACGCCATCGCAAGCCCAGTATGTCGGTCACGAGCGCCCAGACCGTGGTGGACCTTCCCTGCGACGGCCACAAAATCGCCGTCATCGGCGAGCGCATCAACCCCACCGGCAAAAAGCGCCTGCAGCAGGCCCTGCGCGACGGCGATCTGGACTACGTGGTGAGCCAGGGCATCAGCCAGCAGGAGCAGGGCGCCGACATCCTGGACGTCAACGTGGGCCTGCCCGAGATCGACGAGGTCAAGATTATCCAACAGGCGACCGAACAGCTCCAGGGCTCCACGCTCCTGCCGCTGCAGATCGACTCCACCGATCCCGCAGCCGTCGAGGCCGCCGTGCGCCGCTACGCCGGCAAGCCCATCATCAACTCGGTCAATGGCAAGCAGCAGATTATGGATGAGATCTTTCCGCTGGTCGCCCACTACGGCACCAACGTTGTCGGCCTCACGCTCGACGAAGGCGGCATCCCCGATACCGCCGAGGCCCGCTTCGCCATCGCCGAGCGCATCGTGGCCGAGGCTGCCCGCTACGGCATCGGACCGGACCGCATCCTCATCGACTGCCTGGTCATGACCGCCTCGACCAATCAACGCCAGGCCGAGCAGATCCTGCGCGCCATGTCCCTGTGCAAGGAGCGCCTGGGCGTCAAATGTGCGCTCGGCGTGTCGAACATCAGCTTTGGCCTGCCTGCCCGCCCGCTGCTGGGTTCGGTCTTTTTGGCCGCCGCCTTTGGCGCGGGCCTGGACGCCCCCATCATGAACCCGGGTTCCAAGCGCTTTATGGACACCGTCTACAGCTATCGCGTCCTGAGCGTTGAAGACGAGGGCTCGACCGGATACATCGAGCGCTATGCCGGCTGGACCGATCCGTATAAGATCGCCGCAAACCCGGCGGCGGCTCAGGCAGCATCGACCGACACTGCGCCCACTGCAGGCACCGCCGGCACCGACGGCAACGACGATCCGATTCGTCGCATGGTCGTCTCGGGCCGCAAAGGCGAGATCGCTGCCGAGACCGAGCGTCTGCTGACAGACCACGACGCTATGGACCTCATCAACAATCACTTTATCCCCGCCCTCGACGAGGTTGGCGTCCTCTTTGACCAGGGCAAGTTCTTCTTGCCGCAGCTTATGGCCTCGGCCGAGGCCGCGCGCGTGGGCTTCGACACCATCAAGCGCCTGATGCCCGCCGGCGAGATCGCCGACAAGGGCAAGATCTGCGTGGCCACCGTCAAGGGCGACATCCACGATATTGGCAAGAACATCGTCAAGATGCTGCTCGATAACTACGGCTATACCGTCTTTGACCTGGGCCGCGACGTCGATCCGCAGGAGGTACTCAAGACCGTCAAGGAGCGCGACATTAAGCTCGTCGGCCTCTCGGCGCTTATGACTACCACCGTCGTGGCTATGGAAGAGACCATCAAGCTGCTTCATACCGAGGTGCCGGGCGTCAAGATCATCGTAGGCGGCGCCGTACTCACGCCCGAATACGCCAAACAGATTGGCGCTGACTACTACGCCAAGGACGCCGCCGAGAGCGCGCGCATCGCCGAAGAGGTCTTTGGGCAGTAACACAACGGAAACAACCGAGCACCAAAACGTGCCGCACGCGCCACTTGGCACGTGTGGCACGTTAGAATAGATAAGACTATGCTCGTTTTGGCAGATAGGAGCGCAAGGATGGCGATCACGCCCGCAGAAATCGCGGAAACCCGCGGCATGGTTGAGGAGCAGAACCTCGACATCAGGACCATCACCATGGGTGTCTCGCTCATGGGTTGCGGTGACGAGAACCTCGACCGCATGTGCACGAAGATCTACGACCACGTGACGCACACGGCTGAGCATCTGGTCGAGACCGCCGAGAACCTCGAGCGCGAGTACGGTATTCCCATCGTCAACAAGCGCGTTTCCGTCACCCCGGTGGCGCAGATCGCCGCGTGCTGCAAGAATGAGGACCTCACCCCCATCGCGCATGCCCTCGACCGCGCGGCCGAGACGCTCGGCATCGATTACCTGGGCGGCTTCTCCGCACTCGTCCAGAAGGGCATCGGCGACGCCGACCGCCGCGTCATCCAGTCCATCCCCCAGGCGCTCGCCACCACGAGCCGCGTCTGCTCCAGCGTCAACGTCGCCAGCCTGCGCGCCGGTATCAACATGGACGCCGTGCTCATGGCCGCCCAGACCATCATCGATGCCGCCAAACTCACTGCCGACCAGGATTCCGTCGGCGCCTCCAAGTTTGTCTGCTTTGCCAACATGGTCGAGGACTCCCCGTTTATGGCGGGCGCCGTCCACGGCGGTGGCGAGGCCGACGCCGTCATCAACGTAGGCGTCTCGGGCCCCGGCGTTATGGCCGCAGCCCTGGAGACGCTGCCCGACTCCGCATCGATGATGGAGGTTGCCGAGAAGATCAAGCAGACCGCCTTTAAGATCACCCGCGCCGGCGAGCTCATGAGCCGCGAGGCCGCCCATCGTCTGGGTGTCGAGAAGGGCATTGTCGACCTATCGCTGGCTCCCACGCCTGCCATCGGCGACTCCGTTGCCCGCATCCTCGAGATCATCGGCGTGGGCACCTGCGGTGGCCCGGGCACGACCTGTGCGCTCGCCATGCTTAACGATGCCGTCAAGAAGGGCGGCGTCATGGCCAGCTCCAGCGTGGGCGGTCTCTCCGGCGCCTTCATCCCCGTGTCCGAGGACGCCGGCATGATCGCCGCCGTCGAGGCCGGTGCGCTTTCGCTCGAGAAGCTCGAGGCCATGACCTGCGTGTGCTCCGTCGGCCTGGACATGATCGCCATCCCCGGCGACACCCCGGTCGAGACCATCGCCGGCATCATCGCCGACGAGATGGCCATCGGCGTCATCAACAACAAGACCACGGCCGTGCGCGTGATTCCTGCTATCGGCAAGGGCGTGGGCGACTGCGTCGAGTACGGTGGCCTGTTCGGCCGTGCGCCCATCATGCCGGTGAACCCCAACGCCGGCACCGTGCTTGCCCACCGCGGTGGACGCTTCCCGGCACCGCTGAACTCGCTCAAGAACTAGCCGAGGGGTTCGGGCGAGGAGCCCCGGGGAGGGCAAATATATAAGGTCGCCTGCTCGGACAGTCCTGACTCGCACGGAGAGCACATTAAGTGCTCTCCGGCTCGTGCGGAACTCGCGATCGACCTTATATATTTGCCCTCCCCGGGGCTCCCGCACAACGGGACCTCAGTTGGGTTCTATCCCGTATGGCAGTCGCTTCGCTCCTGCACCACTTGGCTGGTGCGGCGGTTTGGCGTTGGAACGGTTCTTTTTCTGATATATGCTGGTTGCGGCTCTTCTTTTGGGGGGAGTCGCTTTTTTGTTGCTAGGAGGTTGGCCCGTGGTTGATGGGGATGCTCGCTCTGAGCTTCTTTCTGCTGATTGGAATCAGGAGTGGATGCGTCTGCAAGCTGATCGGCGGCGGGCTGATGATTCTTTTGAGTGGGATAAAAGGGCTCGGCATTTTCGGCCGTTGGAGACTGCCCCTTATGCTCGGGATTTTATGAAGCTGTTGGCGCTTGAGCCCGGCGAGTCGGTGCTCGATATGGGGTGCGGGGCTGGATCGATTGCTATTCCGCTTGCTCAGGCTGAGCATCCGGTGATTGCCGCTGATTTTTCCCCTGCCATGTTGGGCACGCTTGATGCCGGCATTGAGTACTACGGGCTCGAGGGGCGTATAACGCCGCTTGAGCTTGCTTGGGATGATGATTGGGATTTGGTTGGGCCGGTCGCGAAGGCGGTGGATGTTGCCTTTGCCAGTCGGTCGGTTACGACGACCAATCTAAAAGGTGCGCTTGCCAAGCTTGACCGTACGGCTCGTCGGCGTTGTGCTGTCACGATGGTTGCCAACTCCAGCCCGCGCTATGATCTGCACTTGATGAACGCTATCGGTGCCTCGGTCACCTGCAGTAATGGCTTTGTGTACGCCTTCAACATCCTCATTCAGATGGGTGCCCTGCCGCAGGTTACATACTTTGAATCGCCTCGTCGCGATACCTTCAATAGCCTTGAGGCGGGTGTGGCGGATTTTTCCCGTATGCTCGAGCATGGCAACGAAGATAAGGTCGACCGTCTGCGCGACTACATCGCCCAACACATGATCGAGAACCCCCATGCCGGCGAACCGGGCTCCAAGGGCGTGCCGCAGGGGCGCTATATGCTCGATCATGTCCGCAAGGTTCGTTGGGCGTTTATTGCATGGGAGCCGGTCTCTGCGCCCAGCTCATAGCCTGTTCGCAGCCCGCACTGCCCACTCACTCGGCATCCGCATTCTTTTTGAACTGGGCAAACGCGCTCCACACCGCACCGTTCCTGCGCTATCGTGGGACAGCTCACGTAGATTAAGGCCCCGTCGCGGGGCGCCCCATACATAGAAAGCGAGAACCCATGGCACTGACAGGAGCCCAGGTCAAGCAGCTTCGCAGCATGGCCCATCACCTCAACCCCGCCATCATCATCGGCAAGTCCGATGTCAACGAGGGCACCGTCGAGCAGACGGTCGCCTACCTGGAGAAGCACGAGCTCGTTAAGTGCTCCGTGCTCGATGGCTCCAGCCTTTCTGCCCGCGAGGCCGCCGAAGAGCTCGCTGAGCGCTGCCACGCCGAGGTCGTTCAGGTCATCGGCCGCAAGTTCTCGCTGTATCGCGAGTCCTCGCGCAAGGACATCGAGAAGATCAAGCTCGTCTAAGAGCCAATGATCCGGCGAGCCAACACATAGCAAGCTTACGGGCGCCCAAGTACTTCGGGCGCCCGTTTTTTATCGCTCGACCAGCACGCGATTGAGCCGCCCCTCCACCAAGCGCTCGTATAGACGCCGCGTCTCGGGCTCGGGCACGCCATTGACCTGCTCCCTCAAATGGTGCATATGCCCGCTGTATAGCTCGACGATATCGCGCCGCCGCCCCGCCGCACTGTAGACGCGCATGGCGCAGCGCACCATATCCTCACGCGACGTTTCCTGCCGAAGCCCCGACTCCGCCAGCCAAATCGCCGACTGCAGATCGTTTTCTTCTAGAGCGGCATTTGCTCCCTTAATCATGCAATCGATGTACTTCGACTGCATGATGCGTCGCATACGCAAAAAGTAGGTGGGATTACAGCCATTGGGAACATACAGCGGTCCGGCATAAAGCTGCTCAATCTTAAGGCACAGCTCAACTAAATGGGGTCCGCGCGCACCCGTGCGATTTCCCAAAACCTCGCGGCTTATCTGGTCAAACAGCCGTACATCGGTCTTGACGTAGTCACCGTTGAGTCCAATGCATTCATTTTGGATGAGCACGCACGACTTGCCATCCGGCGTCGGTCCCAAAGCCGACCGCAAGCGCGATATCGTCGAGTACAGGTTGTTGCGGGCGCTATTGAACTCGGCATGGGGCCACAGCTCCATGGCCAGCGTCTCACGATCGACGAGCGCATCCATGCCCAGCGCAAGCCGCTCGGCAAGTGTCGCCGCCTTCTTGCGGCGCCACATTTTGTCCGTGATGGGAAACCCGTCGCGCTCGGCGCGAAACGCCCCAAACATACGAATCTCGATATGGTCGATGGTATCAACGGCTTCAACCTCGCCGGCCTGGAACAGGCGCTCGCCCTCCCCTTCCAAATCGTCGCGCAGCGAGTACCGCGACAGCTCGCGCACGGGAAGCTTCTTGCGAATCCTGGTCGCCGGCTCGCCCAGACAATGCATGGCAAGGCGCGCAAAGAGCCGATACGACGGTTCCAGAATCCCCGCGCGATTCATGGACATCCAGGCCGCAAGGTCGCTGTCTCGGCCCGCACAGGCCAAATGCAGCGCCACCATCCAGGCTTCTGCGCCACCAACCTGCGTCTGGCTTATATCGAGCAACTCCGCTTCCTCGCGCACCGAAACCATCGAGGTGTTACGCAGATATGCCGCGCGCTCCAGCAGCAATGCGTTATCGCGCATGTACGCAATCGATTCCTCGGCAAGTTTGAGCACTTGGACCGCATGGAACTTTGCATTAACCGGCCGTCCCTCTGCCAGTGACTGCCAGCCTTCTAGCAACAGCCCAAACAGCTGAATCTGGTTGTCGCGCATGCGCACAGCAAAACGATCGAGCTCGTTGAACGCCGCGTCGTCGGTTACCGGCAAGCCGGAAAGGAGCCGCCGTGCCGCCAACACCATGCGCACCCAGATAGCCATCGCCTTAAGCCCACGTACGTCGAGCGCCTCCCGCACCACCGTCATCTCGTCATCGCGCTCGTCGGTTCCCGCAAACGACCCGTCAAAGAGCTCCACCAGCATGCTATCGGCCCGTATAACAATCCCCGCGATGTCGAGCTCGCAGTCGTAGGCCTTGCTCGTTTTGAGCTGCTGCAAGACGCCGCCGTCATCTCCCCGCTCGGTCAGGCAGCGCTTGACCTCGATATGCGCAGACAACATATCGAGTGCGGTATGGGATGTCTCGATTTCTGGCACGGCCAGGTTCGTAGGAAGCCCAAGCCCGTTATCCCCATAGCAAACAGCCGTCAGTGTCTGGGCCACCCTCCATGAAACAGGATCTATTTCGCAGACCGCCCGTTCGCCCCCGCGCTCGATAACCGATGCCATATAGCGAGCGAGCTTTGTATTGGACACGCTGACCGCTGCCAGATATACGCCAAGCGCCTCGGCAGGCGTTGGCTCTGGAGCCGGATCGTCAGCATCGATCGTGCCCAGCGCTGCTCGGCAGATATCGGCCCCGTGCCCCGTCAGAGCAAGATCGATCCCATACTGCCCAGCAAGTTCAAGGACCGCTCTACGGTCCAAAAAGGCGTCCGCCAGGCCCATCGCCGCATCGCATCGGCCCGCCTTAAGCAAAATCCGGGCCGCCCTCGGAACAAGTTCGGGGCGAACCTCGGCCACCAACTTACGCAAGCGCAAGCGTCCGTTATCCTCCGTGCCCAGACACGTAAAACTCCGCTCGGCGGGATCCAAGCCAAAGATCGGGTAGTCGCGTACAAAGTAGGACTGGTCGACCATCGACAGCCTCACCCCACAGGCCTCGAGTTCTGCGATATTGCCCTCGCCCATCAAAACCATGAGACATGCCACGCAAAACAGCGCATTATTGTCGAGCGAAGCCAGATCGACAAGTGCCGCACCATATACGTTGACAATCTCGTTTTCGAGCAGACCGGCTACGTCACCTTGGCCATACGGACCCGTCTGCAATGCCGAAACGAGCTCGGGCACGCCCTGCGTGAGCTGATAAAAGTCGAGCGATGTGCTGATCGAAAACGCCGATGCCCACGCCGAATACTCATAGGCATGTACCTTGAGCATCTGCGCATTAATCTTAACCGAATCGCCCAGCCCATGAATCAGCTGACGATTTGAAGGACGGCAGGAGATAAAGACCCCTATCCCCATAGCGCGCAGGCCGCGAATCCTGTCGATGAGGTCTTCGGTATCGTGCTGATCGAGGTTTGGCACATTATCAATCGCGATAAGGGAGTGCGGTTTGTCTTTGAGTTCTTCGGTAACCACCTCGAGCTGCATAAACACCTCGCGCCCAGTGGCGCGATCGGCCTCGATAATCCGCACGGGGCCTCGCGTCGGGTCGCATTTAACCTCATGGGTGTACTGCAGCAGCACCGAGGTCTTCCCAAACCCGTCGGGCGCATAAAGAACCACGATGCCGGCCTTTCGGCCCTTGGCGATAAGCTCATTCATCAAGCGTTCGCGTCGCACCATATAGCCTCCGCCTAACGGCATCAGCTCGAGGTCGTCTATACCGCTCAAATCGTTTACCATGCCCGCTCCTCAACTCGACCGTATGGACACTGTAGCCGCAAGACCATACAAGCCGCGCTATGAATAGAGCGACCCTGTGTTTTAGGTTGTCTTTTGGTACGCAAGCGGCAAGTTTTTGTACAGCGAGGGCCGATTGTAATTAATCCCCCGACTAATCGGTCTTTAAGCAGGTAAATGAGCTTGTCAGCTTGTCCCATCTAAACGGCAGTGTAACGCAGATGAACAAGGTTCAGCTATGTCATTCAACTCGCCTAGCACCCGCTACCGTCTACGACCTTCTAGTGGCATTTTTGCATAGAATCTGGTATAGAATGAATCAAGCTGTTGGGCATCCGGCATTCGTCAAGCTTGCGGCAAGTTTTTGATCAAGTGGGCAAAAAGGGATAGCAAAAAGGCCCCCGCAAAGCGGAGGCCTTAGTCAAGGCTATGTCGAGGTGTAGGATTCGCGCTACTCGCAGAGCGAAAGGGCGGCCTCGTCGGCAACGACAACGCAGTTGGTGTGCAGCTGCAGGATCGAAGCCGGGCACTCGGGCGTAACCGGACCATAGCACATATCGTGCACGGCCTGAGCCTTGGCCTCGCCGTTGGCGACGACCAGGATCATGCGGGCATACATGATGGTCTGGGTACCCATGGTGTAGGCCTGACGGGGAACATCGTCGATGCTGTCGAACAGGCGGCTGTTGGCCTGAATGGTGCTCTCGGTGAGGTCGACGCAGTGCGTGCCCTTGGAGAAGTGGTCATCGGGCTCGTTGAAGCCGATGTGGCCGTTGTTGCCAATGCCGAGCAGCTGCAGATCCGGGTAACCGGCGGCGGCGACGATCTTGTCGTACTCAGAGCAGGCAGCGGCGGCATCGGGGTTGGAACCGTCGGGCACATGCGTGTTGTTCAGGTCGATGTTGATGTGATCGAAGAAGTTCTCACGCATGAAGTAGTGATAGCTCTGGGGATCGTCATGCGAAAGGCCGCGATACTCGTCCAGGTTGTAGGTGCTGACCTCGGCAAAGTCGACGTCGCCCTTCTTGTACCAAGCAGCGAGCTGCTTGTAGGCACCGATCGGGGTGGAGCCGGTGGCAAGGCCCAGCACACAGTCGGGCTTGAGGATAACCTGCGCCGAGATAATATTGGCGGCCTTGCGGCTCATATCCTCGTAGTCTTTAGCTTTAATGATCTTCATTACGCGTCCTTTCTCGTACAAGAGAGGCAAGGCTCCCTTACAAGCACTTGCCCGCGGCCCGCGTCGGCCGCAACCAACGTGTGCGGCCACCAGGGCGAGGTCGCGTAATGTATGTGTCTCGTGTCTAGCCGCGTCGAGGCCCCTGCCCGTCCACGGTGACCCGAAGCCTTTTAGCTTCGGACAAATCCCATCTTGCCACGGAGGGCGCCCTCTTTCAAGGGCGCCCTCCGTAAACGTGTTTGAATTGTAGGCTAATGGCCACGTGCACTTGCTAGCGCTCGCGAGCAACGATGAGCTGGTCCATCTCTTCGACATGCACGCCAACGGAGCCCTTGATGCTCGAGAACTCAACGGAGTTGCACACCAAGATGGGAACCGTCACATCGTAGCCCTCGGCAGCAATTGCCTCGCGATCGAACTCAATGAGTACATCACCCTTATGGACGATGTCACCCACTTGCGCATGTACGGTAAAGTGCTTGCCCTCGAGCTGAACAGTGTCCAAACCAACGTGGATGAGCACGTCCAAGCCATCGACCGTGTTAAGCGCAACGGCGTGTCCCGTGGGAAAAATGGCCTCGACCTTGGCATCAGCCGGTGCAATCACACGCGTTCCGGTGGGCTGAATCGCCACGCCCTGGCCCAAAAGGCCGGTGGCAAACGTCTGGTCATTTACCTCGGAAAGCGGAATGACGTCGCCCGAGATGGGAGCATCCAGCGTAAGGACTCGACCACGCATACCAAAAGACCTTAGGACTTTAGTGAACATGCTCCCCCTCGGACATACCAATCAATCAAAATAACCTTAACAGTTTACCACTTGGCAACGGTTTTTGACCATTAGGGAAGTTCGCGCTTGACAACCTCGACGATGTCGTCAACAACGCGCTGGGTCAGCTCGTGCGTCTCGGCCTCGGCCATCACGCGGACCAGCGGCTCGGTACCGCTCGGGCGCACCAGAATGCGGCCGCGGCCGTCAAGCTCCTTCTCGGCAGCAGCGACGGCATCCCAGATGGGCTGGCAATCGTCCAGACCAGCCTTGTTGTCGGAATGCACGTTGACGAGTACCTGCGGGTACTTCTTCATGATGCCGGCAAGATCGGTGAGGGTACGACCGGTGCGCTTGAGCACGGCCAACAGCTGCAGAGCCGTCACCAGGCCGTCACCGGTGGTGTTGTGCTCCAGGAAGATGATGTGGCCGGACTGTTCGCCGCCGATGACGGCGCCGTCCGCGAGCATGCGCTCCAGAACGTAGCGGTCGCCCACGGCGGTCTGAACCATCTCGAAGCCCTGCTCCTTCATAGCAATGGAGAAGCCCAAGTTGCACATGACGGTCGAGACGATCTCGGAGTTGGCGAGCTTGCCACGAGCGGCGAGGTCAGAACCGCAGATAGCCAGGATGTAGTCACCGTCAATCTCATTGCCCTCGCTGTCCACAAACAGTACGCGGTCGGCGTCACCGTCGTGGGCCAGACCGATGTCAGCATGGGTGCGCAGCACGAGCTCGCGCAGGGGCTCGAGGTGCGTAGAGCCGCATTCAACGTTAATGTCAGTGCCGCAGTAATCGGTGTTGATGGCATGGACCGTGGCACCCAGGCGCTGCAGCGCGGCGGGCGTAGTCTGGCAGGAAGCACCGTGGCCGCAGTCGACGGCAACGACCAGGCCGTCGAGCCTCAGGCCATCAAGCGTATCGATGGCGTGGTCGACATATGCCTTGCGGGCGTCCTTCATCTTGATAATGTGGCCAACGCCGGCGCCGGTCGGCAGCGTGTCGGCAGCCATGGCTTCCTCGGACATGACCCAGGCGCTGATCTCTTCCTCGACCGCGTCGGGAAGCTTCATGCCCTTGCGGCTAAAGAACTTGATGCCGTTGAACTCCGGCGGATTGTGCGAAGCAGAGATGACGATGCCGCCGTCGAGCTCGTTCTGAACGGTGAGCAGCGCCACGGCAGGCGTGGGGATGACGCCACAGCAGTGCGGACGGCCGCCCTCGGCCATAATGCCGGCGGTCAGAGCGCTCTCGAGCATGGTGCCCGAAAGGCGCGTGTCACGGCCGATGCAGATGTCCGGACCAAGAAACTTGGTCGCCGCGCGACCCAGACGAAACGCGAGGTCGCACGAAAGATCGGCGTTGGCGACGCCACGGACGCCATCGGTACCGAAGATGTTCTGGGGCATAGGATTGCTCCTTCCCTAGCAGGCGATATGCAACCGCCTACCCTAGTCGAAAAAGAAAAGCGGGACCCGCCGAGGAATCGGCAGGCCCCGCTTGTACATTGTATCTCGAAAGGAGATAAAACCTTAGCGCTTGGAGAACTGGGGAGCGCGGCGGGCCTTCTTGAGGCCGTACTTCTTGCGCTCGACCACGCGAGCATCGCGCGTAAGGAAACCGGCCTTCTTGAGGTCAGCACGGTAGTCGCCAGCGTTCAGAAGAGCGCGAGCGATGCCCAGGCGCAGAGCGCCGGACTGACCGGAGATGCCGCCGCCATCGCACAGAGCGATAACGTCGAACTGACCGGCGGTGTCGGTCACCTTGAAGGGAGCAAGGGCGTTCTCAACGAGCTGATGACGGCCGAAATACTGCTCGGCGTCACGCTTGTTGATGGTCACCTTGCCGGTGCCGGGGACGAGACGGACGCGGGCGACGGCGTTCTTACGACGGCCGGTACCCTGGTAGACAACGGTGTTCTCAGCCATCTTTAAGCCTCCAGCTCAATCTTCGTGGGGTTCTGGGCAGCATGCGGATGCTCGGCACCAGCGTAGACCTTAAGCTTGGTCATCTGGGCACGGCCGAGGGTGGTCTTGGGCAGCATACCGCGAACGGCGCGCTCGATGACCTTCTCCGGGTGCTTCTCCATAGCCTGGCGGAAGCTCTCAGCCTTGAGGCCGCCGTTGTAGCCGCTGTGGCGATAATAGGTCTTCGTGTCGGCCTTGTTACCGGTAAGCTGGACCTTATCGGCGTTGATGACGACAACGAAGTCGCCGCAGTCGCTGTTGGGCGTGAACTGGGGCTTGTTCTTACCGCGCAGGATCATTGCGATCTGGGTGGCAAGACGGCCCAGGACAGCACCATCGGCGTCGACGAGAACCCAGTTGCGCTGGACCTCGCCCTGCTTGGCGTAGTGAGTCGATTTCGAAATCACTTAGACTCCTCCATGTACAGTACGTGTTGTTACAGAGATTCACGGGGCTCTGCAAGTAACCCGTCCATATTACCCCGCTCGCCGTACGAGTCAACAGGTATTTTGGCTCCGACCAGAGTTTCTGCACATGTCATCCACGAGCCGTGATTTTCCAGCTCTTTAGCTGTTGTCATTTTTTTGAGGGTTCGCCGTCGCTAGCGCTCAACGAACTCTTGGATTTCCGCGAGCAGGCGCTTTGCCTCCTGACGACCCTGGATATACAGGTCCAAAAGCTTTGCCGAATCGTGCTCGACATGACCGACCTCGACCGGCTTTTGCGGAGCGACAACCAACGCACGGCCCTCGCGCTCATACTTCCACAGGTGCATGCGCTGGATGTTGTAGCGGTCGTGGCGCGTCTCAATAGCCTCGAGCAGATAGGGGTAGTCGGCATAACGCGCACGCGCGGCCGGCAAAAACTCGTAGGGCTTTTTCTCGTACGAGCGGTCCTGCGTGACGATGACGACCGCGCGATCGAAGCCCGCCTCCTCCAGCACGTGCTCGATGGGGACCGAATCGGCCACGCCGCCGTCGACGTATTTGTGCCCGTCAATCTCGACCGGCGGCGTCACCAGCGGCAACGAGGTCGATGCGCGCACGGCGTCGAGATCGAGCACGGCGCTTTTGACCGGCAGGTAGGCAGCGGTTCCAAAGAGCATGTCCGTCGCGACAGCGTACATCTCGATGGGACTCGCGTCGAACGTCTCGTTGTCAAAGGGATCCAGGCGGTCCTGGACATCATTGAAGATGAAGTCGTAACCCACAATAGAGCCCGTGGACGCAAACGATGCGGCGCCCATGAAGCGGTTGTCGTTGCAGAAAGCTAGGTTGATGCGGTTGGCACGGCCGATCTGGTGCGACTTGTAGTTCACGCCGTTGAGGGCGCCGGCCGATACACCGTAGACAGCCGGAATCTCGACGCCGGCCTCCATGAGAACGTCGAGCACGCCCGCGGTAAACTGCCCGCGAAAACTACCGCCCTCCAGGACGAGCGCGACCTTGCCGGCGTTCTTTGCCTTATCTTCTGCAGTCATATTGACCTCCTGCGATTGCGTTTTGGCTTTCTTCTACCCAGTTTTGGGATGGCGAGCGCATGGGTTTTTCGAGGCGGCAGGTGAAGCGGAAAGTGTGTCCCGTTCTCAGAGCAAATTCCGGGTCTCATTTTCCGCTGAGCCCGTCATCAGGAAAATGAATCCCATGTCGAGCTTAGATTCCGGGATGCGCTTTCCGCTTGATGTGTCATCCGGAAACTACGTCCCAGTCTGAGCGCGGATTCCGGGACGCGCTTTCCGCCTGGGCTGCCATTGGGAAAGCGCGTCTCACCCTGCGTTGATGCGGGGCACGGCAGGCTGCAGTACGATCGGCATCGCGTCTATATCTAGTCGAGGCTTTGCGCGGAGAATCCGCGTATTTGCTTCGCAAATACGCACCGGCTTCGGCCGCCTGCCGGCGTCCTCGCCCGCTCGCTACAAACGCTCCGCGTTTGCTTAACGCTCGCGCCCTGCATAGAGTTCGATTCTCCGCGATACGGACTAGAAATAAAAAGGCAGGTAGATATAAGTATCTACCTGCCTGTTACTTATGGTGGAGGCGCGGAGAATCGAACTCCGGTCCACGAAAGCCCCCTGATTGGCATCTCCAAGCTCAGTCGCTGGTTTAGTCTCGGACGCTTTGCGCGCAGCGACACGCTCGCAGCGTCCTAACCGGTTCGGTCTTAGCCTGCGCCATACCGATTACGTGCGCAGGAGCATTCCCCTAAAATGACGTCGCGCCGGTGTCGGGGAAATCACCGGGTTGACGCGCCGCTATAAACTAAGCAGCGAGAGCCATAGGCTCAAAAGAAGAGTTGTTGTCAATTCAATTTGACGGTACCCCTGTTTAACGAGGCGAGGAGACCTCGGCTTGCTTCCTCTCTCAGAGCTATCGTGTCGAAACCAGTCGCCCCCGAATGTCGGGAAGTCTGGATGGCATTGGGCACGCGCACCCAACACCCGTCGACTTTTCAAGGAACGTGCAGGGCGAGCCCCGCTTGTGGAGTGTTATCTTACCACGTTCTGAAAGCGGACAGCTGTTCTATGCACGAGCTGTGAAGACCCCAATGTGCGCCGCACTTCGCACTTTTGTTACCGATCGCGTCACGTATATTTTCGCCAAGCAAAATTGACCCGTCGAAAGGACCGTTATGGATACCAAACAGCAACTCGTCAATGCCCTCGCAGGCCTGGGTTCAACCATTACCGAAGCTATGGATGTCATCGAAGGCTTTGTCCCCTGTGGACATCCCGCCCTCACGGTATCGAACGCACTCGTCGCGCTGGACGCTGACGATGATGCAGCTCTCGCCCAGCAGCTTGAGACCGTCGAGGGCTTTATCGACCACGTGAGTGAGAACCGCGGCGTGGCCGCCTACCACGGCATCGAGGTCGAGCTCGCGGGTCCCAAAGCCGATCTGCTCGCAGCAATCCGCGAGGTAGGCGCCCTTATGCAGACCGCAGGCGTCAAGAACACCCAGGTCAACGAGTGGGTCTACCGCAGTCTGGCAGTACTCGACAGCTCCGACGAAAAGGCAGCCGAAAAGCTCGCAGAAAGTCCCGCCATTAAGGCCGAGCTTTTGTAAATAGCAGACGCGGGCCCCTTGGCGCATCGTCGTCCAAGAGGCCCGCAAACAGTTCGCGTCAACCGATGGCCGCGCCGCCGCGTTCGGCCAAAGCCAGAATCGGCATCATTTGGCGCGGCGTCTTTGCTGCAAGATCGGCATGTTCGAGCAGTTTACGGTCGTTGGTCACCAAGTAATCGACCTGCGCGCGTTTGCATGCGGCGAGTACCAAGTTGTCCTCGTAATCGCGATGGAGCGTCAGATATTTGTCGGCTAGCCACAGATCGGATGCATCAGCGCCCACGGCCGTGGCGTTTTCGGTCATGTTCCGAACAAACGCCAACGCCGCATCGCCAATTGCACGGGCAGACGCCTCGTCGAGTGCTCCCCCGCTGGCAAGAACGCTACGCTTCAGCTCGTGTTGGACGACGTACAGCACGTCCTTAGCGATATGCACCGGAAAGAACAGCAACGCCCCCGTCTCCGTCGCCTGCCCAATAAACGCACGCGCGGCAAGCGACTCGGCATGGTCGACGCAAAACGAATCAACCCATACGTTGGCGTCCACCATTATTTTGAGGGGAGCCCCGCTCACAGGATCATCCCCTTTTGGCGATAGCGCTCGTCCATGGCTTCGGAATAGATTGTGTCCCAACCGCGATCGTCGGATACGGGCGACGTAGCGATGCCCAAATCTGCATAAAGCCGGTCTGCCGCTGTCCACGACGCGGCGAACGGAGTATCGTGCGCGACGGTCTGTTGCCGGCCATCAACGGCAGACAGCACTTCTTCACACTGCCCGCCACCCTGTGCGACTTTGGCCACGACCTTTTTGATGAGCTCGGGCAGTGACCTGTCCGAAAGCCGCAGTGCCTCCTCGGCGCGCTCTTTAACCGAGCGATCTACGCGAACATTCACCTGTGCCATGCTGCCAACGGTAGCCATCTCAACCTCACCTTCAGCATTTACTAGCATTGCTAGCACGAGCATATATCTGAGCTAGTCTCTCGTCAAACAAAAGAAGGCCTGCACCCTGGCGGCTGCGGTGCCGCCCGAGTGCAGGCCATATACTCAATCGAAAACGCTAACGCAGGTAAGCCTTCGCGTTGCCCAGGCTGTAGGCAATCGTTGAGCCGTTGTGCAGCAGTGACGAAGTCTGCGGAGTGATCATGCCGGTAATACCCAATGCCAACAGCGCCGAGTTGGTGAGCATCACCTTGGAATATGAACTCGTCAGACGGTCGATAAGCCCCTGGCTCATACGGCGCAGGCGCACGATTGCAGCGAGATCGGTATCGGTCAGGATGATATCGGCGACCTCCTTGGCGATGTCACTTCCACCGCCCATGGCCAGACCCACATCGGCCAGACCCAGCGCCGGTGAGTCGTTGACGCCGTCGCCCACCATGGCAACGTGGCGCCCCTCGCCCTTAATGCGCTCAACATACGCGTACTTGTCCTCGGGCAGTAGCTCGGCCTTAAACTCGTCGACACCTGCCTCGCGAGCAATGCGCTCGGCCGTGCGCTCCGAATCGCCCGTGAGCATAACGACATGCTTGACGCCCAGCGCATGCAGGTCGGCGATGGCCTCGCGGACCCCGGACTTGAGCGGGTCCTCGATACCGAGCACGCCGACGACCTTGCCATCGACCGCCAGATACAGCGGCGACAGGCCCTGCATCTGGAGCTCGATTTGCTCCTTAATGTCGGACTCGAGCTGCGCGCCCTCATCCTCGAATACAAAGTGCGCGGAACCGATGATGGCGCGACGCTCCTCAATGGACGAGGCAATGCCGTGCGCCACAATATACTCGACAGCAGCGTGACGCTCGCGGTGCTCGAGCCCGCGCTCGCGTGCCGCATTGACCACGGCACGCGCCACCGGATGCGGAAAATGCTCCTCCAGGCAGGCGGAAAGGCGCAGGACCTCGTCCTCGCTCCAGCCATCGGTGGTGAGCACGCAGGCAAGACGCGGCTGCGCCTCGGTGAGCGTGCCGGTCTTATCAAACACAATGGTGTCGGCCTTGGCAAACGACTCAAAGTACTTGGCGCCCTTGACCATCACGCCCATCTTGGCGGCATCGCTCATGGCAGTCATGACGGCGACGGAACCCGTGAGCTTGAGTGCACACGAGTAGTCGACCATCAGTGCCGCCGAGGTCTTGATGAGGCTGCGGGTGGTAAGAGCGACAAGACCTGCAAGCAAGAAATTCCACGGGACAATCTTGTTGGCGAGGTCTTCCATGTGCGACTGGCCCTCGGACTTGAGCGAGTCGGCCGTCTGCACGAGCGAGACGATTGAGCGCAGTTTGGTTTGCGCCGTATTGGCGCGCACGCGCACCAAGATGCCGCCGTCTTCCACGACGGTACCGGCGAACACGTCGTCGCCCACGCTGCGCTCGACGGCCAGCGGCTCGCCGGTCAGGGTCGCCTGGTTGACCATAGCGCTCCCCTGCTCGACAACACCGTCGATGCAAATGGACATGCCAGTGCGCACGGCTACCAAGTCGCCGGGCTCAAGCTCGGTGGCGGCAACGCTTACCTCGGTGTCACCGACCACTTTTTGCGCCTTATCGGGCACGTCGAGCAGCGAGTTGATGAGCTCGTTTTCGCTCATGGCGCGGGTGTAGTCCTCGAGCAGCTCGCCCACGTTGAGCAGGAACATCGTCTGGCCCGCGGTGTCGAAATCGCGTTTGACGAACGAAATGCCGATGGCCGAAGCGTCGAGCACGGGAACGGTCAGGCGCGGCTGCGCGAGCTCACGGAGGGCGGCACGCAAAAAGGTTATGTAACCGGCCACGACAAACACAGCACGTAGGGGCGTGGGCAAAAACCAGCGGCGCGCGTAGTGGACGCCAATAAGTGTGGCAAGATCCATGACGAGCTTGTGTCTGCGCGGCTCGAGTTGCATCACGTAACCCGACTTGGCATCGGCGATAGCTTGAGCATCGAGTGCACCCAGGGCATCGAGCACGGTCGTGCGACGCTGCTCGTCATATTCGAGCGCCATCTGGCCAATACGGCCGTAGACACACACCTTGTGCACGCCGTCGATGTCGCCGCTGAGCTTAAGAAGTGCATCGAGATCGCTCTCTGGCACAGGACCCGCCAATTGAAGACGGGTCCTGCCGGGGATCTCGCTAATAATCGAGAATCTCATTGTTTATGCCTGGAGTGCTACTCGGCTGCCTTGTCCGCAGCGGCCTCGCTCTGGGTGATGTAGGCAGCCTCGGCAACCATATCATCGACCTCGGCCTTGGCCTGCTCGACCATGTCCTGGTAGCCGTTCTTGACGCGCATGCCGCACGCAATGCCCTGCACGCAGGCGTTCTTTACCGGAGCGCTGGTGAGCAGCTTGATGCCGGCCGTACCAAGCAGAAAACCGCCACCGACAAGCAGGGTGTTAAACGTCGACTTCTTCATGTTGCTTCTCCCTTTTGCCGCACAAGCGCGGCATGGTGCCTTAGCACCCGAGTTCATTAGTTTGCTCGAGCACGCTTTTGAGACTAGTTTAGTATAACTATTGGGGTCAACAACGGCTAACTTTTGGAAAATATACGATCTAGACCGCCCGGTACTCGGCGGTTCACCCACCACGACGCAAATCCGCACCCCAAGGGGAATCCGCCCCCGCCCTTGCGAATCAAAGGTGAATACTTTTTTGCGAAGTGAACGAGCAAAATCGGACCCCCGAAGCATCCGCATTTTTCGCCAGCAAAACCGCAGGAAAAACTCGACAAAATCGCAGGAAACAAAGTCCCAAAAGTGTCGATACTTCAGGGGTCCAAATAAGGTCGTTCACTTCTGGGGATACCATTCACCTTCGATTTCCACAGCCTCGAATACATGACAAGGGGACGACCTCTTTACCTCTTTCCTACAGCTGCCAGGCAGCCGCTTCCTTTTGCAGCGCAACCATGCGGGCGAATTCTCCACCTGCCGCCTTGAGCTGCGCCGGAGCGCCCTGCTCGGCAACCACACCATCCTTGAGCACAACGATTTTGTCGGCATTTTCCACCGTACGCATACGGTGGGCAATAACGATAACCGTCTTACCTGCAAGCAGACGGGAGAGCGCCTGCTGAACTACGGTCTCGTTCTCCACATCCAAGCTCGCTGTCGCCTCGTCCAACAGCACGATGGGCGCGTCTTTGAGCAGCGCACGGGCGATAGAAATGCGCTGGCGCTCGCCGCCGGACAGCTTGGAGCCGTTCTCGCCGATCATGGTGTCGTAGCCCTGCGGCATACGGTTCACGAACTCGTCGCAGTTGGCGGCACGCGCGGCCGCAAGCACTTCGTCATCGGTGGCATCGCGACGTCCGAGGCGGATGTTTCCCATCACCGTGTCGTCAAAGAGCAGCACGTCTTGGAACACAATGGCGTAGTCGCGCAGCAGCACCTCGGGATCAACGCTCGCAACATCCACGCCACCCACGGTGACCGCGCCTTCGGTGGCATCCCAAAAGCGTGCGGCCAGGCGACTCACCGTAGACTTACCGGAACCCGAAGGACCGACCAGCGCCGTAACTTCGCCTTCCTTGGCGGTAAAGCTCACATCGGTAAGGACTTTCTCGCCGGCGCGGCCGTCCTCGCCCGCACCATAGCCAAATGCCACGTGATCGAACACCACATCGTGGCCCACGGGCTCGAACGCCTCGCTGCCTTGGGCCACGGGCTCTTCCATGATGGAACGCATGCGCTTGGCAGACGACTCGGCGACAAACAGCTCCGACACGAGCATAAGGGCTTGATCAAACGGCGCGTAGATACGGCTCACCATAAGCAGGAAGGCAAACATCACCAAAAAGTCGACCTGCCCGGAGGCGACCATCGTGGCGCCCGTGACCAGCGTGGTGGCAATGCCCAGACGCAGAATGGAGAAGGCGGAGTTGACCAGAAGCCCGTTGACGAGCTCGCCCTTGGTGGTCTCGCGCTCCTCGGTATCGATCACGGCGTTGAGCCCCTCAAGATAATGGGCCTCCTGGTTGGTGGCGCGGATTTCGCGCACGCAGTCGAGCGTCTCCTGGATCGCCTCGGTGACCTTGACCTTCTCGGCGCGCACGCGGTCGAACACCGGGGTCATGGGGCCGCGTGTTAGATACAGCACGGCAAAGGCCACGGGAATGCTCCAAAACGCCGCGACCGCCAGCTGCCAGCAAAAGAACAGCGATGACGCGAACACAATGGCGCTTGCGATGATGGCGCCCCAGAGTTCTCCCAGCACATGGCTGTAGGCGTGCTCCATAGTCTGAACGTCACCCATGATGGTCTCGGTTAAATCGACCAGATCACGACGACCAAAAAACGACAGCGGCAGCTTACGCAAGCGCTCGGCGATCTCCATACGCTGCTTGCCGCACTCCTCGTAAAAGATGCAGTAGGTGTAGTAATACTGCTGCCAGTTAGAGGCAAAGAGCATCACGAAAAAGATCAGGAGGCCGCCCACGATCGGCAGGGCATCCGGCAGGTCAGCCCCGCTGGCGAGATGCTCGACAAAGCCGGCCATAACCAGGAATAAAAAGCCCATGCCGGCCATGGTAATAAGATTGGTGAGCGCGGTCCAGAAGATACCGCGTTTTACGCCGGCGATGCCTTTATCGGATAGGAAATACTTCTTTTGGAATGAGGCGAACATTTAGGCCTCGCCTCCCTTCGCGACGGCGGCATCCGCGGTCGTAGCAGTAATCTTCCAACTCGCGGCCTGCTCGTACTCGGCCCACATTTTGGCATACAGGCCATTTTGGGACAGCAGCTCGGCATGAGTACCCGACTCCTGCACGCTGCCCTGGTTAAGCACCACGATTTGGTCTGCGCCCACCACGGTCGAGAGTCGGTGCGCAATCATAATGACCGTGCGACCCGCCGCCAGCTTGCTAAAGGCGCGCTGGATGAGCGCCTCGTTCTCGGGGTCGGCAAACGCCGTGGCCTCATCGAGCACCACGATAGGCGCGTCTTTAAGGATCGCGCGGGCGAGTGCCACGCGCTGGACCTCGCCGCCCGAAAGATATGCTCCGCCGGCGCCGAGCATGGTGTTGATGCCCTGTGGGAGCTTGGCCACAATGTCGTCGCACTGAGCTGCGGAAAGGGCCGCACGTACTTCGTCATCAGTGGCCGTAGGCTTGGAGGCGCGCACGTTATCGGCAAGTGTTTGCCGGAACAGCTGGTTGGTCTGGAACACGAAGGCGACCTGGTCCATAAGCTCGTGTGGATCCATATCGCGAACGTCCACACCGCCTACGAGCACTCGACCCGAGGAAACATCCCAAAAACGCGGGATCAGGCTTGCGCAGGTTGACTTGCCGCCGCCCGAAGGACCCACCAGGGCGAGGGTACTACCAGCGGAAACGCTAAAACTCACATGGTTGACGGCAGGCGCCTCGGCGCCTTCGTAGGTAAAGCTTACATCCTCAAATCGCACGTCGTTGCCGGCAGGGTGCTTGGGTTGGGCGGGCACGGAGAGCTGCTTGGAATCCATAACGCTTCGGATGCGAGCCAGCGAATCGGCACTCATCTGAGAGGCCTCGCCCACAAACATGAGCTTGGTCATGGCCGTCGGTACCACGGCCGAAAATATCGCGTAAAACGTGAAGTTTGCCATAAAATGCGCGAAGTCCGTCTCGCCCGGTGCCAACAGCAACGCCACGGGCAGCAGGAATGCCACAAGACCATTGAGCGCGGTAAGGTTGAGCACCTGCGGGCCTCGGCAGAACGTGCCCGAATAGTTTTGTGCCATGTCGGCATATTCGGCGATCGCATCGTGGAAGGCCTTAAAGGAGTAGACCGTCTGCTGAAACACCTTGACCACGGGGATACCGCGTACGTATTCGGTACCGGTCTTGTTCATCTTGACCAGCGCTCCCATGTAGGTCTTCATAAACTCGGCGCCCTTGCCGCCCATCATGGCGGCCATGGCGCCAAACGAAATGGCCACCGAGATGAGACATGCCGCGCCCAGACGCCAATCGAGGGCGAAAAGCAGCACGAGCAAGCCCACGACCATGGCGGTGGCGCCGGCGATATCGGGCAGCATGTGCGCGAGCAGGGTCTCGGTGGAGGCAGCACATCCGTCTACAATACGGCGCAGCTCACCGGTGGCGTGCATGTCAAAGTAGCCAAGCGGCAGCTTAAGCAGGTGTTCGCTCGCAGTCTTGCGGATATTGGACGCGCAGCGAAACGCAGACAGGTGCGTGCACATGAGGCCTGCGAAATACACTACGATGCTTGCCAGGGCAAAACCCACGGCCCACCAGCCATACATCGCGATATCGGTGGCTTCGCTCCAGTTAGGCGCCACAGCGATAAGGTCACGCGCAACAAACCAGATGCACACGTACGGGCCAAAGCCCAGCAGCTGCGAGAGCGCCGAGAGCGCCATGCCCAAATACGTTAGGAATTTACGGTCGCCGGCATATGCAAGTAGCTCGCCGATACCGCCGCCTTCCCTTTTTGATCCCTTTGCCATGAGATTCCTTTCTAACGGCTTGAGAGTTAACCGTAATCAACTTATCATTGATATGTTAGCCAAGGCACACAATCGAGCCAGGCGTGGATGTTTCTGCAAAGGAAGGGGACGCTTTCGAAAATGCATCGGGCCACGACCGACATAACCGAGCTCTACGCACCGCAGTTTGAGCAGTTTGGCCTGGAGCTTTCCGGCAAGGGCGCCGTCTTTACCGGCGAGGTGGCAAACGATCGGGCGCACGGACGCGCATGGATCATGCCCCTCTCCCCCACCTGCATCGTCATAGAACATTTCATTACCCCGACGCACGATATGTACCTGGCCGAATACACACCAGAGCCGTACGCCTGCGTGAGCGAGGTCAGCGCGCCCACACTTACATGCATGCCCGAGGCTGGCATAACGCCTGCGAACCTTACACTCTTGCATGGACCGTGGCCAAACAATGCCGTTTGCAGCTTTATCCAAGATAACTGTGGCGAGGAATTAAGCCCACTGTTTGCAGGGCAACTCTACCACTCACGCTCGGTGCTCTTTTTGCCTGGATATTTTGACGAACTGGAGCACCGCTATCCCACCGAGTTCGCGGGAATCTTTGAGGCGTTTGCCGAGCCGTGGCACGAGGAAGCGACGTCTGCCATCTGCCACACGCTGCGCCGGATTAACGAGAACCGCGCCCGCACCGTAGGCGGACACATCTATATGCAAGGCATCGTGGAGACCATGGTCGCGGAGCTCGCCTGTTCGCATGCGGCCCAGAGACAGGCGCAACGGGCGACAGGCACGCACACCAGCGTGACCATAGCCAAGGAAGCGTCTGCCCTTGTAGAGCGCTCGCTCGACAAGGGCAGACATGTGAGCATCCAGGAGGTGGCCGAGAGGCTCTACACAAGCCGCTCCAAACTATGCGCCACCTTTAAGGCCCAAACCGGCGAGTCCCTGGGTGCCTACATTCGCAGACGCCGCATGGAGCGAGCACAGGACCTTTTGGCCGACAGCTCGCTCACGATAGCGCAGGTGGCAGAGCGTCTAGGCTACCCTCAGCAGGCCGCCTTCGCCCAAGCCTTCAAACAATACACCGGCATGACACCCACGACTTGGCGAAGCAAGCATCGCTAAGGCCCAAGCTCCCTGGCCGTAACGGAGCGATTAATTAGCCGCCGCCCGTCAGCTCACCCAGGATCTAAACGTCAAGATGTGCACAATCAAGCGCCTTTTTGATAAGAGGGACAGATCGATCAGCCAAATACAACGGAATGTTGAGCACCCCGTCGTCGAGCTTTAGGTTCTTAAGTGAGTAGCGGACCCTCAATGGAGTCGTCTCCGCATGCTTGTCGGCATAGTACTTAAGGCTCTTGGAATGAACGACCTCTCCCGATTTGACCTCGACGGGAACGATTTCGTTTCCGACTTGAATCAAAAAATCGACTTCGTGCTTCGGCTTCTCGTTTGTCCAATAACGCGGAGCAGCATCTAACTGTGAAAGTAATGCCTGAAGCACATAGTTCTCGGCGAACGAACCTTTGAACTCCGAAAAAAGCGCATCCGAGATGGCAAAAGCGGACGCATCCAGCCTTGCCATGCGGCGCAGCAAGCCGACATCAAGACAGTAGACTTTAAATGCCTTGAGGTCATCGTACGCAGAGAGCGGCACACCACCGGCAGCATTAAGGCGAACCGCCGTGATGAGCCCAGCATCGGCAAGCCATTCCAGAGCATCCTCGTATTCTCGAGCACGAGCCCCCTCGCGCACCGCACCCCAAACGAACTTTTTGTTCTCGCGCGCCAACTGAGCTGGAATCGAGTTCCATATTTGCGAAAGCTTGGCGAACTGCGCACGGCCACCATGCTTGGCAAAATCGCGCTCGTAGGAATCCAAGAGATCAGACAACACCTTATCGACCTGAACGATATCGCCCGTCTCCACCCACCGGCCAAGAGCCTCTGGCATGCCGCCGCATGCAAAATAACGACGAAGATGCTCGACGAGACGGACATGGAAGAAATCGGGCACTGTCTCGATCTGATCCAGGCCGCCAAGGTATTCGTCGTAGTTTGCAGCGCCCTCGGCTTTCAGAAACTCGGAAAAGCTCATGGGGCGCATCTCCATGAACTCGACCTTTCCCACCGGAAAAGCGCTGGTCTCACGGGACAAGCGAACGCCCAACAAAGACCCTGCGCATGCGACGTGATACTCGGGGGCCTCGTCACAGAAGTATTTAAGGGCGCCGACTGCAGAAGGACAATCCTGGATCTCATCAATAATAAGCAGCGTTTCGCCGGGATCGATAGGCTGTCCAAGTGCCAGGGAAAGATTTGAGATGATCCGTCGAGGATCGCGCGTACCTTCGAAAAACTGAGCGTACTCGCTCTGTACCCCAGGTGACGGCTCCTCGAGCGTCAGATACACAAAATTGAGGTACGAGGTTCGGCCGAACTCCTTAAGCGCCCACGTCTTTCCAACCTGGCGCGCCCCCTTAAGGATAAGCGGCTTACGATATTCTGACGCTTTCCAAGCGTTAAGCTTGGCAATGATATCTCGCTGCATGACCGAACCTCCCGCAAAGAAACTTCCGTAAACGTGATATTTCCCACATTTTACCCTAGGTAAAACGTGACATTTATCACATTTACGGAAGTTTTAAGCTCATTTCGCCACACTTTCATCACATTCATTGCAATGTGACAAAGGGACAGTCCCTTTGTCACCCGCACAAAAATGGACGCGCCAACGGCGCGCCCATTCACTCTATTCCATTCAGCCCGCCTGACCCGAACGGCCGAGTCGTCACGGAACCGAGGGGCCGGGCGCAGGGCCTTACCTCTCAATGAGTTCCGCACGAACAGGAGGCGCCAGTGGCGCCTCCGTCGTGAGTCAGGACTGTCCGAAATTGAGAGGCAAGGCCCTGCGCCCGGCCCCTCGGTTCCCGCTTACGAGAGCGACGTTCTCAGCAACTCGTTGAAGAGCTTCGGGTTGCCCTTGCCGCGGCTCGCCTTCATGCACTGGCCCACCAAAAAGCCGATGACCTTCTGGTTGCCGTCACGATACTGCTGTGCCTGATCGGCACAGTTAGCCAGCACCTCGTCCACGATCGGCTGCAGCGCGCCGGCATCGCTCACCTGACGCATACCGCGCTCGTCGACGATCTTGTTGGGGTCGTCGCCGGTCTGGGCCATGGCCTCAAAGACCTCGTGCGCCTGGTTGGAGCTGATTGCATCAGTCGCCAGCAGTTTGGCAAGAGCCGCCACCTGAGCCGGCGCAATGCCGGACTCGGCGAGCGACACGCCCGCGCCCTTAAGGTAGGCGATCATCTCGTTCACCAGCAGGTTTGCGACCGTCTGGGCCTCCTTGCCAGCCATACCGGCAGCGGCGGCCTCAAAGAACTCGGCAAACTCGGGGTCGCCGGCAATCTGCTCGGCGTCGGCCGCCTTAATGCCAAAGTCGGCCTCAAAACGGGCACGCTTGGCATCGGGCAGCTCGGGAATCTCGTCACGGCAACGGTCGATAAACTCGTCGTCAAGGTCGAACGGCGCCAGGTCGGGATCGGGGAACAGACGATAGTCGTCGGCCGTCTCCTTAACGCGCATGACCACGGTGCGCTTGCGGCTGGGCTCCCAGTGGCGGGTCTCCTGATAGATGATGCCGCCCTCCTCGAGCACCTCGGCCTGGCGGCAGATCTCGTAGGCAAGGCCGTCATGCAGGCTCTTAAACGAGTTGAGGTTCTTAAGCTCGGTCTTGGTGCCCAGCTTGGTCTCGCCGCGGCGACGCAGCGACACGTTGCCGTCGCAGCGCATGGAACCCTTCTCCATGGAGCAGTCCGAAATGCCCAGCGTCACAAAAATGCGACGGAGCTTTTCCATAAACAGGCGGGCCTCCTCGGGCGTGCGCAGATCGGGCTCAGTCACGAGCTCAATCAAAGGCGTGCCGCAGCGGTTGTAGTCGACGAGCGACTCGGCCGCGGCGGTAATGCGGCCCTCGGCGCCGCCCACGTGGACCATCTTGGCGGCGTCCTCCTCCATATGGATGCGCAGGATGCGGATGGGCACCGTGTAGGAACCGTCCTCGCGACGCTCGGGCATCCGCAGGTTGGACGCATCGTAGCTAGCCAGATGGCCGGCGCGCTGATTGCCCTCGCGCATGGTCGACGTCATGGACGTGGACAGGCCCTCAGCGTTGGCCGAAGCACTCGCCAGGCTCTGGGCCTCGGCCTCACCAAACGCGCAGTCGGGGCGCTCGGCGGCGCCGCGACCGGTCACGTCCAAGTCCAGGTGGCCGTACATGGCAAAGGCGACCGGACCCTGCGTGGTCTGGAAGTTCTTGGCCATGTCGGGATAGAAGTAGTGCTTGCGGTAGAACATCGAGTGGCGCTGGATCTCGCAGTTGGTGGCCAGACCGGCCTTGACGATGCTCTCGATGGCGCGCTTGTTAGGCACCGGCAGGGCGCCGGGCAGGCCCAGGCACACCGGGCACACGTTGGCGTTGGGCTCGTCATCGTGGCTGAGCTTGCAGTTACAGAACATCTTGGTATCGAGTGCGGTGAGCTCGGTATGGATCTCCAGGCCGATCACGGCCTCCCAATCCTGCAGGACCTCGGAAAGCTCCTTCATTACAGCTCGCCTCCCTTCCCGGCAAAATCGGGCGCGACGGAAAGCGCGGGCGCACCCGTGACGGCATCGGCAAAGCCGCGCTCCAGGGCGCGGGCAAACGTGAGCAGCTGACGGTCCTTAAACGCCGGACCCACCAGCTGGGCAGAAACGGGCAGCTGAGTATCCTCGCCCAGGCCCAGCGGCACCGAGATACCACCGTTGCCGCAAATGTTGAGCGAGATGGTGTACAGGTCGGAAAGGTACATCTGCGTGGGGTCGCTAATCTCGCCAAACTTAAAGGCCGTGCGCGGCGAGGCGGGCATGAGGATGGTGTCCACCTTGGCATACGCGGCGTCGTAGTCCTGCGTGATGAGCGTGCGGGCCTTTTGCGCTGCGTAGTAGTACTTGTCGTACACGCCCGAGCTCAGCAGGTAGGCACCGAGCATCTGACGGCGCTTGGCCTCGGCGCCAAAGCCGTGGGCGCGCGACAGCGAACTCTGGTCGGACAGGTTGGCGCAGCCCTCCTCCTGATAGCCGTAGCGAATGCCGTCGAAGCGGGCCAGGTTGGAGAACGCCTCGGCCGGGCCGATGACGTAGTAGGCGGCGATGGCGGCGTCCAGGTGCGGCAGGTCGACCTCGACCAGCTCGGCGCCCTGGTTCTGCAGCTCCTGGGCGGCACGCTGAACAGCAGCCTTGACCTCGGGCGTCAGGCCCTCGGCCTCCATAAACGCGGGGATGATGCCCACGCGCTTACCCTCGATGCTGTCGTTGAGATGCTCGGTAAAGTCAACGGCGTAATCCTGGCTGGTGCAGTCGTACGGATCGTGGCCCGCGCCGGTAAGCGCGTTCATGGCCAGCGCGACATCCTCGACCGTGCGGCCAAAGGGGCCCACCTGGTCGAGCGACGAGCCAAAGGCAACAACGCCGTAACGGCTCACGGCGCCATACGTGGGCTTAAAGCCCACCACGCCGCACAGCGACGCCGGCTGGCGAATGGAGCCGCCGGTGTCCGAGCCCAGCGAGAGCGCGACCTCGCCCGCGGCGACGGCGGCAGCGGAGCCGCCCGAGGAGCCGCCGGGCACGTGCTCGGTATCCCAGGGGTTGTTGGTGCGGTGGAACGCCGAGCTCTCGGTGGAGCTGCCAAAGGCAAACTCGTCCATGTTGGCCTTGCCCATGGGCAGGCAGCCGGCATCGAGCATGCGCTGGACGCAGGTGGCGGTGTAAACGCTCTGGTAGTCCCCGAGCATGCGGGAAGCGCAGGTGGTGCGCGTGCCCACGAGGTTCATGTTGTCCTTGATGGCCAACGGCACGCCCGCGAGCGGGGGCAGCGGCTTGCCTGCGGCACGGTCGGCATCCACGCGCGCAGCGGCCTCGAGCGCGAGCTCGGGCGCCACCTGCAGGAATGCCTGGACCCCGCCCTCGCGCGCCTCGATGGCGGCAAGGGAGGCCTGGGCCACCTCGATAGCGGTAAAGTCGCCGGCGGCAACGCCCGCGGCAATCTGGGCGGCGGTAAGGGAATCGAAGCTTTGCGCCATTACTCGCTCTCCCCCTCTCCCAAAATGGACGGCACGCGGAAGTAGCGGTCGCGCGCGCTGCCGGCGTTTTCGAGCGCGACGTCGAGCGGCAGGTCGCGCTCGGGCTCGCGCAGGTCGTCGCCCATCACGTTGGACAGGCTTCCGATGGGATGGAACGTGGGCTCCACGTCGGGCAAGTCATATTGCAGGACGGGCTCGAGCATCTGGACGGCGTCATTCATGTAGGACGTCATCTGGGCGAGCTCGTCATCGGTCAGTGCGATCTTTGCGTACTCGGCAATGCCGCGCACGTCTTTCTCGCTGAGTGCCATAGGCGCTCCCTTCCGCATAACAGATAAACCGCTCTAGTATACAAGGCAACGCCGCTTGGAGCAGGCGCTTTACCCAAATGCAGCGAAAACGTAACGAGAGCGGCGGGCTGGCAGGCGGCGGGTCGGCGGTTCTGCAGCGAAACCGCACCGTCCATAGCGAAAACCGCGTCGCTCACAACGAAAGCCGTCCCGCCCGCAACGAAAACCATCACAACATTCGATGTTTTTCGTCAAAATCGAGATTTTCGTCGAATGTTGTGATGGTTTGGAAGTCTCGACCACCACAAAGGTGCCTGTCCCACCGTGGTGGTTCTGAACGATGTCCTATGCCGAGGCCTTGGCCTTGCGGCGCTTGCGGACCGCGTGGATCACGATGTCCAGTAGCAACAGCACAATGGCTACGACCACGATGAGCACGGCAAACTCGCGCTTGCCCCAGTGGCGGCCGGCCAGCGACTTTTGCTTGTCGACGTCCTTCTTGTTGTACTTGGTGCGCACGCAATGCACCAGCAGGCGATGGTCGTTCACGCCGTAGGGCGTGCATGTGACGAGCGTCACCTTGTCGGCGCCGGGCTCGATGGTCAGCGACTCCATCTCCTCGGGCAGCACGACCTCGGAGTCCACCATCTTGTAGGCGAGCGTCTTGTTCATGGTGTGCAGCAGCACCAGGTCGCCGGGCTCCAGCGAGTGGATGTCGTCGAACATACTCAGGTTGCGCATGCCCGAGTGCGCGGTGAGCACGCAATGCGTCGAGGTGCCGCCCACCGGCAGGCTCGTGCCCTCCAGGTGGCCGACGCCCGCCATAAGGACTTCTTCGCTCGTGCCGTGGTAGATGGGCATGCTCACGTCGATGGAGGGAATCTCAACCCAGCTCATCATGGGGTCGCGGTCAAAGATAAGTTGCTGAGCGTAGGGCTCGATCTGGTCGACAGGGAGCTCGGTAGCCTCGCCGGCAAGCTGCTCGTTAAAGGAGCGCGCCTGGAGCAGGATGCGCTCGCGCTCCTCGGCAGACAGCGCGTCCACGGTGCTGGACACGGTGCTGATCTGGTTAAACACGCCCGAGGCCTCGAGCCGGTCCAAGATCCACGGCCAGGTCATAAGGCCCACGCCAATAAGGATGATGACGATGGTGATGAGCCGGTCGGCCCAGCGCGGCAACCGCTTGCGACGGCGCTTGGGCTTTGGTTGAGGTTTGGGCTGAGGGCTTGAGCCGCCGTTGTCCGCGGCGTTATTGCTCTTCATATGTTTGGCGCCCTGCACCATCACCGGTCACTCCTCTACAACTCAAGTTGTCTAAACAAATAATAACCGATTAGCGAACCTCCGCGCCGGACAACGCAGCTAGACTGCACCGTCCGGGCCACGTAACCACACTCAACCAATCAAGCCATATGTTGCTTTCATCGTCTCAAGCAACTGCGCCATCGTTGCGCCCGCAACCCCGATCTGTTTCAGATTGACGTCGCCCACCTCACAATCTTTGACAAACGCAAGCATATCGTCCTTCAGTTCTCCGCCCAGGTCGACACCTTCCGACTCGCCAAGCAGCTGAGCAAGCCTCAGCGCATCGCGTTTATGCTTTTTTACCTTCCTCGAATCAACGTTCTCCCCCGCTTCCCTTCTAGCTTTTAGGTCGAGATACGCCTTCGCTTTGAACGGGACAATGTATTCCGTACCCAGGACCGAAACGCCGTCTACGGTCCGAATTCCCTGAAGGAACAAGCTGTAGTAAGCATCGTCCAACAAAATTGCCGAAAGACTGCTTACGTTTTCATCAACGTGAATTGGTGCCACATCAATCCCCTCACGACCCTTTAGAAAGTCGGGGCACTTCGCGAAGAGCTCGATCATATGGGGGTAACCCGGCCTCTTAGGCTCTGTAAACCGATAAAAACATGAGCCTTTGCCTTCGCCCCAGCCGCAGCGGTAACCGCCATCACGCACCAAAGTCCATATAGCTTCTGCCGTCTGAGGCAACCGGTCATCGGCGACAATTACCACATCAAAATCGTGAGTCATCCTAAACGGAAGTCCCGCCTCCGCGAGCAAAATGTCGCATGCCGTGCCGCCGATAAGGGCATACGATCCTGCAGCTTCTTGCATATGCTGCTGAAATTCTTGGAGACCTTCTACAGCGCTTCTTGCCATGGATATTCCTTTCCAAACATGCGATCGACTTCGAGCTGAATTCGCTCATCGTCGATTGCCGCCAAAGATAGCGCAAGCGAAATGTCATCGACGCGGGAGGATTCGGCAAACACGGGCGCATAGCGCCACACTTGGATCATCGCCGTCTCGTTATCCGGCAACTCCCCGTCTGCGACTTCGAGGTCGCTCAGTTGACGCCATGTACTTCTTAAGACGGCCTTTTGTTCCATGCCCGGCGCAGCGAGCATGGAACGCGCAGCGAGAGCCGTCTCCCCGGCGTCAACAAGATAGTCGATCTGCGGCGTCTTCCTTACAAAAAAGGCCTTCGAGACAGGCGAGGAGAGCTCTGCCATGTGCTCGCTGAGTAGAAGATCAACGGCAACAGGAAACACAACGACACGTCGCTCGCGACGCTCGCGCCTCGCGAGTCCCCTGTCAACAAGCTCGGTTATGGCCTCACTCGCGCGGCTTGCCGAAATCCCAAGCGCACGACAAAGGTTATAGGGGCGATATGGCTCCTGGGCTGCTCCCCAGATTGCGGCAGCCTGCGCGTTGGGTGACATCTTGGTCGCGTGATTGCGAAACCGGGCACCGCCCCTCTCCGTGCAAGCTGTGCCCATAAATGGAAGAAAAGCCTGTCTACCGGGACAGACAAAGGGAATCCCTTGTGCGACCAATGCTTTGCGCTGACGCGCATCGGCATCAGGAAACGAAACGACAACAGGAGTCTCCGCGCGCAAGGCTAGCTGACTATAGACTCTCTTAGCCTCGGGAAGCCCGACGCCAGTAGGCAAACTTGCAAGTAAAAACGAAAAACCGTTTGCGTCAACAGCGCGGACCTCAATCGCCCGCAGATGCAGCGGCAAGCGTGCGGATCCAGGCCAAGTTCTGGTCTTGGCGGAGAGGCCTAGTGCTTCTTGTAAGTAGATTAGCGCTTCGTTCATTTCCATCGTTTTCGTTCGATTCCAGTTTGTATTGGAATTATACATAATTTTCGGAATTAACGAGATTCCTTTCGTGCCTAAGCCCATATTTGAGTTTTCAGAATATCCCGGATCGGCTGGGCGATTCGGGATACAATGTCAATAGAAAACGACGCACCCCGCGTAAGTGTACGAGAGCGCGGGCGGCCTAGTTTTCAGCTTTAGTTAAATGCCCGGGCTCCGAACCCCGGGCATTCTTATTTGCGCTTGTTGCGGCGCAAATGCCTTCTACCGT
>CABUSV010000011.1 GCA_902494345.1 uncultured Collinsella sp. | reverse complement strand
ATTCCGCACGAGCTTCTCTGACATTTCCGCCCATTACCACGTGGAGGTCCCCGTCGCGGAGATCGCCTACGCATACGACTACATCAATTCCCGGCATGCCCCGCGCAGGCAGGCCACGCCGAACGATGGCCCGCGGCTCAGCAGGACGAGTGACGCGCCTCGCAAGCAAAGGAAGGAAGCCAACATCACACGAGCATCATCGATCGCTGCGTGCAAGGCGGCGGGCCTCACCGTGTTCGCCAAGCGCGAGGAGCGTTTTGGTTTTTCGCAAGCAAATGCGGACGAAATCAGCGACCAGATTCCCGATCCGCTCAAACATGCAGGGCCCCTATGTGTTTAACCTCATTTTTCCGTGTGCGGTAGAATGGAGTCGTTGAGATCGCGAACGCCTTAAAGGGAGAGTTTTTGTGGATGCGCATCTGGATGGGGGCTCTTCCGCCCCGCTGTATCAACAGGTGCTCGATTTGCTTAAGAGCGATATCGAACAGGGGACATATCCCGTTGACTCGCAGATTCCAACGGAACTTGAGCTTTCTAAGATGTACGGCGTGGGAAGGGTCACGGTTCGCCGCGCAATAGAGGAGCTTGTGGGCGAGGGGTATCTCACCAAGCGGCAGGGGCGTGGTACGTTTGTGACCGCGACAAAGATAATTCGCAAGGTGCATCAGAAGGACGATGTTCAGAGTTTTACCCAAGCATGCGCTGAAAACGGCATGAAGGCGGGCGCTCGCGTCGTTGCCCGCAAGACCGTTGCCGCCGATCGCGACCTCGCTTCTTTCTTTGGCTTGGATGAAGGCTCTGACCTCATCTTGGTCTCACGCGTGCGTACCGCAGACGGCGTGCCGGTCCTGTTCGAGAACAACTACTATCCTGTCGATGGATTCGAATTTCTCAAAGATATCGGTCTCTCCAATTGTTCGATATTCGAGGCCGTGGGGGAGCGTACGGGTAGGTATCCCTGCTCGTCCGATCCCTGCAGGCTGGAGATCGCCCGTGCGGGAATTGATGCCGCCCGCGAGCTCAAGGTCCCAGTAGGGGAGCCGCTGTTCTTCATGAACGCGGGCTTTCTCGATTCCAACGGAGAGCGCTTCTGCTATGGCAGACAGTACTACGTGGGTTCGCGCTACAGCTTCGATATCTAGCGGCTCTGTCTCACACAGCGCTGTTCTCGTATTGCCGCGGCAGGTCCGTTTAGCGCGTAAAAGTTACCACTTATAGAACAACCTAATATGTTTCTTGACCGACGCCTTCATGCAGGTTATACATAGAACAACCTAAGATGTTTGCCTATACGTGAAGGATTTTTGGCAAGCATCGTTGCTCTGGCAGGAGGTTAAGAATGTCGGATGCCAAACAGGAGAAGCCCAAGCGCAGATTCCATCTCCAGCTTCCCCATGTGTACACCATCGCGTTCATGCTGATCGTGTTCTTCGCGGTGCTCACATGGATCGTCCCATCGGGTCAGTTCGACCGCCAGACCATTCAGACGGCCGCGGGCGAGCGAGAAGTCGCCGTAGCCGGAACGTACCAAGAGGTCGACAAGGTCTACACCGATTCGGAGACGGGGGAGACCGTCGATCTGCGACAGGGCATCGATGCCGTCCTGCAGGCTCCCGCCAAGGGCATTCAGGCTGCGGCCGATGTCGTCGCGTTCGTCCTGCTGATCGGCGGATCGTTCGCCATCGTCACCAAGACCAACGCCCTAAACGCCGGCATGAGCCGCGTGATTAAGAAGCTGAAGAACAAGGACATCTTGATCATCCCCATCTCCATGATCCTGCTCTCGATCTGCGGCACCACGTTCGGCATGTCCGAGGAGGCGCTGCCGTTCTACGCGATCTTCATCCCCATCATGCTGAGCATCGGGTATGACTCCATGACCGCGTTCATCATCTGCTTCCTCGGCCCCAACCTTGGTTACTGCGCATCCACTATTGATCCTTTCAACGTGCTGATCGCCCAGGGCGTTATCGGCATCGAGGGAAATCCCCAGCTTTGGCTCCGCGCCATCCTGTGGGTCATCTTCACCGCCGCGGGCATTTTCTGGGCCATGCGCTACGCGCGCCGCGTCAAGCTCGATCCCAAGTCCTCCATCACCTATGAGGACGATAAGCAGAAGCGCATCGAGTTCTCTGTCACCGATGCCTCTATCGAAGAGGAGTTCACGCTTCGCCACAAGCTCGTCCTCATTGATTTCGCGGTCGGCATGGGCGTTATCGTGTGGGGCCTCGTTACCCAGGGCTGGTATATGGACGAGATCTCCATGGTGTTCCTGGCCATGGGCCTTCTTGCCGGCATACTCGGCGGCCTGGACGAGAAGACCATTGCGGAGGAGTTCGTCCGCGGAATCGCCGACTTCGCCTACGCAGCCTGCATCATCGGCATCGCCCGCGGCATCCTGGTCGTCGCAGAGGGCGGAATGATCATCGACTCTATTCTTAACTGGCTCGTCGGACTCCTTGCGGGCGCTCCGTCCTTCATCTATACCACCTTCATGTACATCGTCCTCGGCCTGCTTTCGCTGCTGGTTCCTTCCAGCTCCGGCCTCGCTGCACTCACCATGCCCGTCATGGGCCCGCTGACCGAGCTTATGGGCCTCAATCCCGAGGCTGCCGTCACCGCTCTGCAGTTCGCGAACCAGACCGTCAACACCATCAGCCCCGTTGCGGGCATGACCGTCGCGGGTCTTGCCGTGGCGAAGATCTCCTTCGGGCAATGGTGGAAGACCATCTGGAAGTTCTTTATCTTCATGGTTCTGTTCGGATTGGTCGCGACTGTGATCTCCGGCCTACTGCCGATGTAGGAGGTGCCCAGCATGGATTTAAGCGCTTCCACACCCCGTCTGCGTCGCGAGCAGGTCGCCGGCATGAACATTCACTACATCATGTGGTCGCTCGATTACTTCCTTGATGCTCAGCAGCGCCTTGGCTTCAAAACCATCGAGCTTTGGGCGGCCGAGCCGCACGTGACGCTGGACCACACGGGGTATTTCGAGGCCGACGAGCTTCGCCGCAAGATCGAGTCCCGCGGACTCTCCGTGAGCTCCCTGTGTCCGGAGAACGTGGTGTATCCGTGGCAGTACGCTGCCAGAAAGCCCCTCCACGCGCAGCGGAGCCTCGCTTACTTTAAGCACGGCATCGAGCTCGCCGAGGTGCTCGGCGCCCCGTATATGTCCATCAACTCCGGTTGGGGCGATTGGGACGAGGACCGCGAGGAGGCTTGGAAGCGCTCTGCCGAGCACTTGGCGATTCTTGCGGACTATGCCGGCGAGCACGGCGTGACCCTCTGCATGGAGAGCCTGAGGCCGGAAGAGAGCAACTTGGTGGTTACACTCGCGGACGCCAGGCGCATGCTTGACCAAGTAGCCAGCCCGCACCTTACTCCAATGGTGGACACTACCGCTATGGGAGTCGCCGGCGAGAGCCTTGAAGAGTGGTTTGCCGAGTTTGGCGATGGTGCCATAAGGAACATGCGCTTCATTGATGGCGACCCATATGGCCATCTGGTTTGGGGCGATGGAAAGCACAGTATGGACGATTTCGTACGCGTCCTCAACGCGCATGGGTTCGAGGGCTATCTTGGCCAGGAGATCACCGATGGAAGGTATTTCGATGATCCCGCAGCAGCGGACCGGCACAACATGGACGCCTTCGAGAGGTATTTTGTCGACTAGCGCGTAGCTCCCATTCGCGTGGGGAAGTCAACACGCTTGACGAGAAGACTCGCAGTAAACGTTGGCGGATTCGTCCGCCGTATCGAAAGGAAGAATAACAATGAACGCACATGATCTTATCGCCGACGCAATCGCTGAAAAGGGCGGTTTCGATAGCGTCTTCTGGGTTGCCTGCGGCGGCTCCCTCATCGACCTGCTGCCCGCCCACGAGCTGCTCAAGCGCGAGGCGACTACGTTTGCCAGCGAGGCGTATACCGCCCGCGAGTTCGATATCATGCGTCCCAAGCGCCTGGGCGAAAAGTCCCTTGTCATCGCTTGCAGCCACTCCGGCAACACCCCCGAGGTAATCGACGCGTGCTCGATCGCCAAGGCGGCGGGCGCGACCGTTATCGTGCAGACGGACAACGCGGGTTCCGGCATCGATAACGGTGAGTGGACGTGCTGGGTATATCCGTGGGGCGAGGGAGTTCCGCAGGCGGAGGTGCCCGCCGGCATCTCTTTGGCTCTCGCTTCCGAGCTCCTGGATCAGCAGGAAGGTTATGCCGACCTTGCCGACATGTACGAAGGCATCGCCAAGATGGACCAGATCCTGCCTGCAGCTCGCGAGAAGGTCAACGCCGAACTCTGCGACCGTTTTGCCGCCCTGTGCCAGGACCACAAGTTCCTGTATATCTTGGGGTCCGGTCCCGTGTTTAGCCAGGCCTATGGCTTCGCTATCTGCTCGCTTATGGAGATGCAGTGGCAGAGCTGCGCCTATATCCACTCCGGCGAGTACTTCCACGGCCCCTTCGAGGTGACCGAGCCCGGAGTCTTCTACTTCCTGCAGATGTCTTCTAGTGAGTGCCGAGCCATGGATGAGCGCGCCCTCGCATTCCTCGAGACCCATACCGACACTCTTATGGTGCTCGACGCCATGGAGTACGGCATGGACCAAGTACCGGCGAGCGTTCGCGCGTTCCTTGATCCAATCCTGTTCTACACGATGAACTGTGAGCTGCGCTCCGCTCGCGGCAAGGTGTTCGACCATCACCCGGACGTGCGTCGTTACATGGGCATCGAGAAGTACTAGCGATTTTAAAACGGGGTGCGAGGCGCGTTGAGACGTGCGAATCCCTCGCGCCCCGTCTGCTCGCCGTAACCACGGCGGTTTACCTGAATGGAGATAACCATGGCAGCCTATCCTATAAGCGTGCTTGGCTTTGGAGACAACGTTGTCGATAAGTACGAGCACATCAAGACCATGTATCCCGGCGGCAATGCAGTTAACTTCGCCGTCTTCGCCAAGAAGCTCGGCGTCGATCGCAGCGCCTACATGGGAATCTTCGGATCAGATGAGGAGGCCGAGCACGTTATAGCATCGCTCGAGGACGAGGGCGTCGAACTTCTTCGCTGCCAGCAGGTCCTGGGCGTCAACGGCGCCGCTCGCGTGACCGTTGACGAGACCGGGGACCGTATCTTCCTGGGCTCCAATGAAGGCGGCATACGTGGCGACATGCGCTACGTGATAGACCGCTTCGCCGCCGAGTACGTCAGCGGCTTCGATTTGGTGCACAGCGGCAACTACTGCTTCACCGAGCGCGAGCTCCCCAAGATCAAGGCTGCCGGCGTGCCTATCAGCTTCGACTTCTCCGATGACTCCACCGACGAGTACTTCGGGCAGATTGCGCCATTTGTGACGTACGCCTTTATGTCCATGGGCGACGCTTCCCTGGAGGATATCAAGGCGAAGCTCGAGTGGGTGAAGGCCCTTGGCCCTCAAATCGTATGCGCATCGCGCGGGAGCAAGGGCTCCGTCGCCTATGACGGCGAAAACTTCTACGAGCAGGGCATCAAGCCCGTGGCGCCCGAGGAGCTCAAAGACGCTATGGCGGCCGGCGATTCACTGCTGACGGCGTTTTTGGTCACCTATCTTTCCAAGAAGAAGGCCGGCGAGTGCGGCGAGGCCGCGATTCGCGAGAGCTTGGACTTCGCTGCCGGTTTTGCGGCGGAGACCTGCAAGATCGAGGGCAGTTGGGGCCACCCGCTGGTCTACGAGAACTAGTTTTTTGTCGTGGCGGGGTGTCTTGGGGCGCCCCGCATTGCGTTAGGAGTCAAGATGTCCGTTCGTGCCTGCGCGGCAGGATTTTGCTGCGCCGATGTCTACCAGAATCTGGATCCCCTGGGTTGCATCCAAGGGGGGCCTCTCAGGAGCGCTTCGAGGGGTGCTTCTTGAGTATATGAAGGCAAAAGGGATATGCAATCTTCATATACGGCCTTCTTTTAGAGGGCGTTGTCCTTACTCTTTCATCTCCTTGCCTATGGACATTTTGTCCATAGGCAAGAGTCCATGGTCGAGATCATGGTGAAGTTCTGCGGCCAGTAATTACTGCATTACATATTCTGTTGTCACCTGGGAGGCTCGCTTTTGCGGGCCTCTTTGCGTTGCTAAGGGGCCATGGTCTGTCGATAAATAAAGCGCCCGCTTGCGGGGGAGCAAGCGGGCGCCTGTGAGCGAATATGTTTGCGGCGAAAGCCGCGATAAGCGGTGGGGTGGCGACTAGTTGGTCGTACCGGAATCGTCGCCCGTGCTCGTGCCCGAGCCCGAGCCCGAACCAGAAAGTGCGACTGTTAGCGTGATCGTGCTGTCGGTGGACTGCTTGCCAGTGGGGGAGACGCCCGTAACGGTGGCATCCTCGTTACCGCTTACGGGATTGCCGTTCTGGTCACAGAAGCCAATGTTATAGAAACCGGCGTTGTTGAGCGCGGTAACGGCGGCGGAGATGCTCTTGCCGTACAGGTTGCCCGGGACGGTGGCCTTGCCGGACTTCTTGGCAATGACGACGGTAATCGTGGCGCCGGGCTTCTGCTTGCCGCTGGGGTTCCAGCTGATCACGGTGCCCTCGGTAACCGAGTCGTTCTCCTGGTAGCTCACGTCGACGCCAAAGCCTGCCATATCGAGGGCGTTGCGCGCCTGGGCCTCGGTCATGTCGGTCAGGTCGGGGACGGACGTGGTATCCGGGCCGCTCGAGACCTTGTACGAGATGGTCGTGCCCTTCGCGACTTCCTTACCGGCTTCGGTGCCCTGCTCAAAGACCTGGCCCTCATCAGCCTCGTTGGCCTCCTCGGAGGCGTTGCCCTTCAGGCCAACGCTTGCCAGTGCGGCTTCTGCTTGGTCCTTGGTCAGGCCGACAAGTTTGGGAACCTCAACCTTCTCGGAGGGCTTGGGGCCCTTGGAGATTACCAGGTTCACCTTGGTGCCCTTGGTCTTCTTGGTGTTGCCGTTGGGCGTCTGCTCGGCGACCTTGCCCTCGTCGACATCGTCGTTGTAGCTTTGGTCGATGGTGCCGACCTCGAGGCCGGCTTCCTTGATCAGCTCGACGGCAGTCTGCTGGTCCTTGCCCAGCACATCGGGCACGGTGACCTGCTCGCCGCCAAAGAGTCCTGTGGCAAAGGCCACCACGATGCCGATGACGGCAACCGCTGCCACCACGGCGGCGATGATCTTGTTCTTGTTGGATTTGGGCTTTTCGACCTCGTAGGAGCCGGTGGAGCCCGAAACCGAGCTGCGGGCGGTATTTTGGCCGCTCACGCCCGAGACGGGACGCACCATGGCGCGCGTCTGATCGGAAAGCTCGCGAGTCTTGGTGGCGCCCAGCTCACCGGGGGCACCGATGATGCGCGTGGGCTCCGAGACGTTGACGGCACGGCCCGACAGGTAGCTGTTGAGCACCTGACGCAGCTCGTCGGCGGTCTGGAAGCGGTTTGCCGGGTCCTTCTCCATGCACTTGAGGATGATGCGCTCAAGGTCGGCGTCGACACCGGAGTTGATCTGGCTCGGCGGAATAGGCAACTCGTTGACCTGCTTGAGTGCGACCGAGATAGCGTCGTCACCGTCAAAGGGGACGCGGCCGGTGGCGCACTCGTACATCACGACGCCCAGCGAGTAGATATCCGAGGTGGGGCCGAGGTCCTGACCACGGGTCTGCTCGGGGCTGACGTAGTGGGCGGTTCCCAGCACGTTGTTGTCTTGCGTGAGGTGGCTGTTCTTGGCGCGCGCGATGCCAAAGTCCATCACCTTGATGTTGCCGTCGGGCAGCACCATGATGTTCTGCGGCTTAATGTCGCGGTGGATGATTTCGTGCTTGTGGGCGACCGAAAGTGCGGAGCTGATCTGCGAGCCGATCTGGGCGACCTTCTTGGGGTCGAGGGCGCCGTGGCTCTTGATGCCGCTCTTAAGGTCGGTGCCGCGCAGGTACTCCATGACGATGTAATAGGTGTCGCCGTCCTTGCCCCAATCGTAGACGCCCACGATATAGGGGGAGGAGAGACCGGCTGCTGCCTGGGCCTCCTGCTTAAAGCGTGCGGCGAAGGTTGCGTCGCCAGCATACTGCGGCAGCATGATCTTGACGGCTACCGTGCGGTCGAGGACCTGGTCCTGTGCACGGTAGACGGTCGCCATGCCGCCTGTTCCCACCTTATCCTTGAGGAGGTATCTTCCCCCGAGGACCCTCTGTTCCATTCCTGCTCCTAACATAACTATTCGCTCAACGATGTGTGTAGTACCTACGATGTGGCCGCTGGGGCCGTGTGGCGTGTTGCCGCTAACTCTTCGGTCGCGGCGCGCCTCGGGTGTCCGATTCGATCATGGGCATCACGCTCCCTGTGCGGCAAGCGCCGCGGTCAGGACGATACCGGCAATCTTGGCGGCCTCGACGTCATGCTTGTCGAAATCCTCCAAGGCCACCGAGATGGCGACCGTGGGTGAATCGTAAGGTGCAAAGCCAACGAACATCGAGTTGACGTTGGTGCCGCCGGTCTCGGCCGAGCCGGTCTTGCCGGCGACCTTGACGCCGGGGATTTGGGCATCGGTGCCGGTGCCGGACTGGACGACGGCAAGCATGGCCTGCTTGACCTGGTCGGCCGTGGCGGAGCTGACGGCCTGACCAAGCGAGCGGGACTGCGTGGTCTTGACCACGGTTCCGTCCGGGGCGAGTACCTGGGCTACAAAGTACGGGTCCATGACCACACCACTGTTAGCGATGGCGGCGGCAATCACGGCGTTTTGCATGACGGTGGTCTGCGGGCCGGGCGTGTGGTCCATGCCGACAGGCTGGCCGGCACCGGCCCAGGCGGTCTCCCACTCGGTCATGAGCGACGGGTCGGCCATGATGGAGGCCGCGGAGGTCAGGTCCTGGCCGAGCTTTTGGCCGTAGCCAAAGGCGTTGGCAAACTGCACGAGCGTGTTTGCGCCAACTTCGTTTGCCACCTGGCCAAAGACGACGTTGGAGGACACGGCAAAGGCCTGCTGCAGGCTGATGGTGCCGTAGCTCTCGTTGGCATAGTTGGTGACCGGTGCGTTGCCGATGTCCATGGAGCCGGGCGCCTGGTAGGTGCTGGTCAGGCTGGCGGTGCCGGTCTCGAGTGCCGCGGTAAGCGTAACGACCTTAAACGTGGAGCCCGGCGTGTACAGCGCGTCCATGGCGCGATTGTACATGGAGCCGTCCTCGCCGCCGCCCGTCTGCAGCAGGGCATCGATGTTGGTGTTGTCGTAGGTGGGCGAGCTGGCACATGCGAGCACCGCGCCGGTACGCGGGTCGATGACCACTACAGCGCCCTTAAAGCCCTTGAGCGCCTGCTCGGCCGCCGTCTGGATGCGCGAGTCGATGGTGAGCTTGGCGGTGTTGCCCGGCTGGGTCTGGCCCGCGAGCGACGCGATGGCGTTGTTCCAGCTGGAGTAATCCTTAGAGCCGGTGAGTGTGTCGTTCATGACGCTCTCGATGGCGGTGGTGCCATACTGCTGGCTCACGTAGCCAACCACGTGCGCTGCCAGGTTACCGTTGGGGTAGGAGCGTACGTAGGTGCCGTCCTCCTGCTGCAGCGACTCGGCCAGCGTCACGCCGTCGGACGTGATGATGGAGCCGCGCTGGATGTACTTGGAGCGGGCGATGGTGTGGTTGTTGGTCGGCATGTCCTGATAGTCCTTGGCCTTAATGACCTGGACATAGGTGAGGTTCCCGATAAGGATGGCGAACAGCGCCGTAAAGGCGAGCACCGCGCGGGTTAGACGGTTGGCGAGCGCAACGCGGCCGAGCACACCGGATTCAGGCGTGTCGAGCAGGCGACGTCGCATGCGCGAGCCGACGGAATGGCTGCCGCTGCCGTAGGAAGACGAGGTGGCAAAGCGCGTGCCCGTCGGGGCGGCGGCAGATGCGACCTGATCATCGGTGATGGCGGCCATGGTGCCGGTGCCGGTAAGCTCGGCCTCGCGTCCGGTCGCCTCGTCACCGGCGCGCAGCAGGAGCGCGACGATGATAAAGCTCGCCAGCAGCGAGGAGCCGCCCTGGCTCATAAAGGGCAGAGTGACGCCGGTCAGCGGGATCAGGCGGGTGACGCCGCCCACGATCAAAAAGGCCTGGAAGCTGATGGCTGCCGTAAGGCCCGTGGCACTAAAGGCGGCGAGGTCGGACTTTGCGCGGGCAGCCGTGGTCAGGCCGCGAACGGCAAAGAGCATAAACAGGATGAGCACGGCGCCGCCGCCCAAAAGGCCCATCTCCTCGCCGATAGCCGAGAAGATAAAGTCGGACTCGACGACAGGGATGTTGTTGGCCATGCCGTTGCCGATGCCAACACCGACCAGACCGCCATCGGCAAGCGAGAAGAGCGACTGGACGATCTGGTAGCCCTGGCCCTGGGCGTCCTTAAACGGATCGAGCCAAACCTGGAAACGCACCTGAACGTGAGACAGGAACTTGTAGGCGCCCACGGCTCCAACGGCCAGCAGCGCAAGGCCGATAACGACATACGAAAAGCGCCCCGTGGCAACGTAGAGCATCAGCAAGAAGATGGTGTAGAACAGCACGGCCGAACCCAGATCGCGTTCGAAGACGACGACGAGCAGGCACACACCCCACACGGCAAACAGCGGCAGCAGCAGTCGCAGGCGAGGGATCTTAAAGCCCAGGATCTTGCGGTTGGAGATGGAGAGCAGCTCGCGGTTCTCGGCCAGGTACCCGGCCAGGAACAGGACGATAAAGACCTTGGCGAACTCGCCGGGCTGGATGGTAAAGCCCGCGATGCGAATCCAGAGCTTGGAGCCCGAGATCGTGGTGCCGATAAAGATGGGCAGCATCAGCAGGATGATGCCGATAATGCCAAAGGTGTACTTGTAGCGCATGACCACGTCGAGGTTTTTGACCAGTGCGAGCGTTCCCACCATGAGCGCCACCGAGACAAACAGGATGATGAGCTGTGAGATCGCGAGAGCGGGTGCGAGACGCGTCACGAACGTGATACCGATGCCCGAAAGCACAAAGACAATGGGCAGGATGGCGGGGTCGGCACCGGGCGCCAAGATGCGCACGGCAATGTGGGCCGCGGCAAAGGCGGCAAAGAGGCCGATCGGCACGGCGAGCGTCTCAAAGGAGATGGCGGCGCCCGCGGTGAGCACGTACATCGCATACAGCAGGATGACGGGGAACGCCGAGGCGATGAGCAAGAGCAGCTCGGTGTTGCGGCGACTCATAAGCGGCACTCCCTTTCTAATTCTTATCGGAGGCTTCGGCCTCGGCGGACTGTTCGGCGGTTTTCTCGGAATCTGATTCGGAGGTCGATCCCTGATTGGTGTTGTCGCGAATCGTTTGCGCGTCGATCACCTGGCGGGTCTGCTCCTCGTCGATCTGGTGGCGGTACTTGGATATCGTGTCCTGCGCATCGTCGACACTTGTTTGCGGAATGCCCGCCTTGAGGCGGTTTTGCGTGTCTTCAGGCAGGTCGGACAGCTTGATGCTGGTTTCGCTTTCGAGCCAGTGGAGCTTGAGTCCGAGTGGCTTGCCGGGCAGGCCGCGCCAGACGGCGACATTGCCCTGGTAGGTACCCAGGTAGTACGAGCCGGTGACACCCGTGTAGGCCCAGATGCCAGCTGCCAGCACAAAGACGAGGGCCAGGATGGCGGCGATAGTAACGTTGCGGCGACGCACGCGTTGCGCCTCGCGCATGACGCCATCGTCAACCAGGTCAACGACTACTACGGTCACGTTGTCGTGGCCGCCGGCGGCAAGCGCCGCGTCCACTAGGTTGTCGACGCAGATTTGCGCGGTTGAGGATTGCGTGGCGATGTTCTCGATATCGCTATCGGGAATCATGCTCGAAAGGCCGTCAGAGCACAGGATCAGGCGGTCGCCTTCCTCGATATGCAGAGTGAAGTGGTCGGCATACATAGCGGGGTCCGAGCCCAGCGCGCGGGTGATGACCGAACGGTTGGGGTGGACGCGAGCCTCGTCTGCTGTGATCTCGCCGGCGTCCACGAGCTCCTCCACGTAGGAGTGGTCGCGGGTCACGCGGATGAGCGTGCCCTCGTGGAGCAGGTAGGCGCGAGAGTCGCCCACGTGGGCGATGGCGAGCGTGTCGTTTTCGATATAGGCGCAGGTGGCTGTGCAGCCCATGCCGGGCTTGCCCAGGCCGTTCAGGGCCGCCTCGATTACGGCGGCGTTGGCTGCCTCGACGGCTGCGGCCAGACGCGCTGCGTCGGCGGACTGCGGGGCCGTCTTGGCAATAGTCTCGACGGCGATGGAAGAGGCTACCTCGCCGGCGGCGTGACCGCCCATGCCGTCGCATACGCAAAAGAGCGGCGACTGCACCAGGTAGGAATCCTCATTGTGCGGGCGCACGCAGCCAACGTCGGAGCGGGCGCCCCACATGAGTTGCGTGGTGGTACCGGCATCATAGGTCGAGTCGGTCTCGATGCGCTCCTCGGTCAGGGGCTCAAAGCTCATGGTCGAGCCGGGGTCTTTGAGCTTGGCCTCAACGGCAGCAACGTCGATCTCGGCGGTGTCACCGGGAGAGACGGTGTCGGTCTCGGCGTTTGATTCGGAATTGTCGGTGTCCGGGGAGTCGGGCTCCTCGGACACGCGGGCGGTCGACTCGTCGTCTTGCGGGCTGACGTCTATAGGCTCGGGCGTCGCAAAGTGCGACGGCGCGGGCGTGCTTTGCGACTGGGCGGCGGGCTCGGCCACGGCATCGGACTCGCTTGCGGGCGCAGGCTGCGGGGTCTTGGGTGCAGGGCCGTCCTCGGGGGATGTCCCCGCCTCGGGGGATGTCCCCGCCTCGGGCGCCGGCGTAGACGCGGGCGCAACCTCGGATGCCGGGGCTATGGGAAACGCCGGCGCGGCGGGCTCGGGTGCCGCAAACACCGCAGCGCTCTCGTTGATTGCCGCGGCGACGGGCTCTGCAAAGTGAGCCGGCGTCGGGGTTGCTTCGGGCGCTGTGGGCTGTTCCGCAGCATGTGCGCCGATGGGCGCTGCTGCGGCATCCTCTTCGCCCTCGTTATCGGCGAGATCCGAAATATCATGCGTTACATGCGAAAGAGGCAGGGAGAACACGGTGTCCTCGGGCTCCACGGGTGTGGAGTCCGCCGGAGCGGCGTGGGCCGGTGCAGCTACGGCGGCAGCCGGTGCCTCGGTCATGGTTGCGGACTTGTTCTCCTCGTCGATCATCGACGGTTCACCTTCATGACCACGTCGCCAATCTGGACTTCGTCGCCCTCACGCAGCGTCGCGGGCTCCACGAGCTGGCGGCCGTTGACGAGCGTGCCGTTAAGCGAGTTGAGGTCCTCGATGATGAGCGCCGGGCCCTGCAGCGAAAAGCGCGCATGCGAGGCCGAGACAAACGGCTCGTTGATGCAGATGTCCGAAGACGGCGAGCGGCCGACGATGACGGGGCCGAGCATGTCTACGTGGATGCCGCGGATGCCGCGCGGACCCTTGTCCACATCGATCGTCCAAATGGCCGAGTCGCGGCGCTGTCCGCGCACAAGTCCCACGCCGGTCTTCATGACGGCGAACAGGAAGATATAGAGCAGGGCGACCAGGACGATGCGGCCTGCAAAAAGGACGATATCGATGTTCATAAGAGACTATCCCCTAAATTCAAAGGTGCTCAGGCCAAACGTCAGCAAATCGCCGTTGCGCAGCGGGCAGCGCGTAATGCGGCGGTTGTTGACGAGCGTGCCGTTGGTGGAATTGAGGTCCTCGATCGACCAATCCGAGCCCGTAAAGGTGAGCTGGGCGTGGCGGCGCGACACGTTGGGGTCGCGCAGGGCAATGTCGGAAACTGAGCGCTCGCGACCGATGGTCACCTGTGCGGAGGTGATGCTATGGCTCTCGCCGCTCACGACATCGACGAGCTGGGCGAGCGGGCGCTGCGGGGCGCGAGTGCTCGCCATGTTGGAGGCGATGCCGGCTGCGGCGCCTAGGCCCACGGCGGCACCGGTCGCGGCGGCTCCACCCATGCCGGCAAGCGCGTCGCGCGAGACGGTCTGCGGCACCGGGATGGGTGCGGCGGCGGGGTCGGGGACGCTAGGCGCGAAGGGGTCTGCCACGGCAAGCGGGTCGGGAGCGGCGGCGCGAGGCGTCGGCTGCTGCTGGGGCATGGCGGCGGGGCGCTGCTGCTGCGGGGCAGCAAACTGCTGCTGGCCGGCGCGCGGGGCGCTGGCGGCACGGCTTGCCGCGGAGTTGTTCTGGCCCAGGCCGTTTTGATAGGCGCGCTCTTCTTCGTACAGGCGGCCGAGCGTGGGGGCATCGACGTTCTCGGCAAAGACCGAGAACTTGCCGGCGCGCAGTTGCGGATCGATCATGAAGCGCACGAGGGGCTCGCCGACAAAGACATAGCGGCGCTTTTCGGCCTGCGCCTTCACAAACTCGCGGACCTCGCGCGAAAGCTCGGGGTAGAACGGGGCGAGCATGGGATCGTCGTCGGCGGCGATAAGGATGGTATAGAGTGCCGGCGCCGTGTTGACGCCGTTGATCACCAGAGTCTGATCCTCCATGTCGCGAGCGGCCTGCTTGGCAAGCTTCTTAAAGGAGAACGGGGCACGGGTGGCACCGAAGATGCCGGCCACGTGGTCCTCGAAGATGTTCAGGAAGTTCACGAAAGATCACTCTCCGTATAGGTTCTTTGGTATCCGAGCAAATATAGGCATATCCCAACGATTATAGAGGATAGGGTTCCCGCAACCGCCGCCTTGGCGACGACCGCGGCTGCAAGGCCGGCAATTTCCATATGGTGTGCAAGACAGGACGCCGCTGCGCAGCCTATGCCGGTGACAGCGATGGCGGCGATTGCGGCAAGGTTTGAGCCCTGATCGGCACGCTTGGCATGGGCATTGAGCAGTGCAGATGACGCTGCGGCAGTTGCCGCGACCAGCACAAAGGCAGCCCAAAGGAGCGGGTCTCCCAGCGCTGCGGCAACGTTACCGAGCCCCAGCACGCCTCCGGCTGAAAGCGCGACCGTGGCCAGACGGGCAAAAAGCGCGCCAATGCCCGTTGCCGCGGCGGCGCTTGCCGGGCCGAGCCAAAATGACGCGACGCCGGCGGCGACCCCAGCTGCCAGGAAGGTATTGCCGGTCAGACAGCCAAGCGCGAGTGCACAGGTGAGCGCGGCGCTCGCGGCAGCCTCGGTACGACCCCAGGCGATCCACCAACCGGACATGGCGGCGGCAAAGATCACCGCGACGGGCAGCATCGACAGGATGCCCTGTGCCTGCATGGTGGCGTTGGCCATAAGTACCAAAAAGCCCACGGCCGAGATAGCCGAGCCAATCTGCGGGGCCAGGCCGGCGGCCGCCCCAATCGCGATGGCCGCGGCAATAAGTCCGGGAAGCGCCGCGACGCCAGCCGTCTGCATGATCAAAAAGCTAAAGGCACCACACGTTAGCGCCGAGATGGCGCGCATGGTGTAATCGCGCGCGTGGCTCCAGCGCGTGCCGGCCCAACCAAGCGCGGGGTCGACCTCGATGGTGTCGTCCTCATAGGGCAACGATTCGATATCGTCTGCCGCGTGCTCGTCATCCGACAGCTCGCCCACCATCTGCTCCAGGCTGCGACGGCCCTCGCGCACGCTGCCCAAGCCGGCGAGCAGCTGGTCGCAAAAGGCCTCGATGCTGCCGGGGCGGTCTTGCGGCATGGGGGAGAGGGCGCTCATGAGCGCAGCTTCGGCTCCCGGGGGAAAGTGCGGGATGAGCTCGCTGGGGTAGGTGGCACCGCCGATGATGCGGCCGAGCGAGTCGCCGGGCGTGGCGGCCATAAAGGGAGCGCTGCCGCACAGGCCCTCGTAAATCACACAGGCGAGGGCAAAGACATCGGCGCGCTCGTCGACTGTGCCGGTCTCGATATCGAGCTGTTCGGGCGGCATGTAGCCGATGGTGCCGCCGCGCGAGCCGCCAAAGCCGCCGGCAGACGACAGCCGCGCCATGCCAAAGTCGGTGAGCTTAACGTTGCCCGAGTGGTCGATGAGCACGTTGGCGGGCTTAATGTCCAGGTGGAGCACGCCGTTGCTATGGGCGAAAGTGAGTGCCTGCCCCAGCGCGTCGGCAATTGCCGCGGCCTCGTCAAAGGTGAGCGAATGGCCGTCCACGCGATGCAGAAACTCGGCCAGTGACATGCCATCGACATATTCCATAACCAGGTAGGCATAGGCTGTGTCGTGCGTAAAGTCGATGACCTGCACGATGTTGGGATGTTGAAGCATAGCGGCAGTGTGCGCCTCGCGCAGGACATCCATGATGTCGCTGGCGGGCATGCCGGCACCGTTGATAAGGGGGATGCGCTTAATGGCGACGCGGCGGCGCAGATGCGTGTCGCGGCAGATCTCGATGGAGCCAAAACCGCCGGTCGCAAGTGTCTCGAGCGGCTGGTACCGCTTAAGCAGCTCGCGAGAGCTGGTGCCCTCCAGAGGAACGTCCGGCGAGAACCGGGCGGTATGTTGCGAGAAAAGCGGCATGGCCAACCCTCGTGCGTTTAAAGTTCGTTTGCGAGTGGCGGGCGCGGAGCCGAGCCGTTCGCGGTGGCATAGATGCTGCTAGTGTAGCACGCTCGGGTGCATGGGGAGGATAGCGGGATGCGAGGCTACCTGCCTGGCTTGGCCTTAGCGCTTTTTCTTGTTCTTCTTCTGCTTGCGTTTGGTCTCCTGGGGCTTGTCGCCCTGTTTGGCTTCGGCAGCGGCCTTTTCTGCCTTCATCTTCTTGCGCTTGGTCTCGATGCGGAGTTTTTTGTTGATGCGGGCCTTGAGGAAGGGGCCGAACTGCTCGGCATCGCCACGGACGAAGGTGTCCTTGGGGATCGTCACGCCCTGGTCGGCGAACATGGCCACAAAGATGCGCTCGCCGTCGAGTACGTGGTCGAGCTTGTCAAACGGGAAGAACTGTGACTTACCGCTCTTGCCCCAAACCATCAGGCCGTCCTCGTTGGCGGCGACGCGGCGATAGCGGCCACCCATTGACTCGTCGGCCTCAACGGCGTCGATAAAGTCGCGGGCGAGGGTGTGGTGCAGGTTTTTGCTCCACCAGGCCAAAAAGGCGCCGAATACGATCAGGACGACGCCAAACTTGATCCAGTTGCCGCCGGCCACCAGCATGCCGATGCCGATGAGCGCGGCAATTGCCGCGGCGACATACAGCGAGCCGCGACGCCTGGGCGAGGCGACCAGACGGGCGAAGTCGGTGACCAGGTCGTTTTCGTACTGGTACTCGTTGAGGTACAGGATGCCGTCGTCGGCTGCAGCCTGCTTCTCGAGCGCGACCTCGACCTGGTCGGCTGCTTCGGAGGGAACGAGGTTGCTCTCTGCGTCTGCCATGCTCTTTGGACTCCTATCGCGGCGGGCTCGCCGTACGGGTTATTATGAATGCAGTATGCCGTGCGACCGCTTGGCCGTCGCGGCAACAAGACTCAGTATACCCGGGGGAGCACCCATGGAATCGTTGTACCGAAAGTATCGCCCGCTCACCTTCGACTCTGTGGTGGGCCAGCAGCATATCGTCTCGACGCTCGAGCACGCCATCACCGAGGGGCGCCTGTCCCACGCCTATCTGTTCTGCGGACCGCGCGGCACGGGCAAGACCACCATGGCGCGCATTCTGGCCAAGGCACTGCTGTGCCGCAATGCCGAGGCGGCGCGCGCCGAGGGTGCAAGCGGCTGCATGCCCGACGGTACTTGCGAGGAGTGCGAGCTCATTGCCGAGGGCAACCACCCGGATGTCTACGAGCTCGATGCCGCAAGCCGCACGGGCGTGGACAATGTGCGCGAGGAGATCATCAACTCCGTCAACTTTGCCCCGGTGCGCGGCAAGTACAAGATCTATATCATCGACGAGGTCCACATGCTCACGACGGCGGCGTTCAACGCGCTGCTCAAGACGCTTGAGGAGCCGCCGGCGCACGTGATCTTTGTGCTGTGCACCACCGACCCGCAAAAGATTCTGGAGACCATCCTCTCGCGCTGCCAGCGTTTCGATTTCCATCGCATCGGCAACGAGGATATCGAGCACCGCCTGGCATACGTGTGCGAGCAGGAGGGCTTCGATTACGATGACGAGGCGCTTGCCATCGTGGCACGCCATGCCAAGGGCGGCATGCGCGACGCGCTCTCCACACTGGAGCAGCTGAGCGTCTTCGGCAACGGCACCGTGCATGCGGACGACGCCCGCTCGCTTTTGGGTGAGGTTTCGGACCAGATCCTGGGCGAGTTTTCCCGCGCCATTGCCGATCGCGATGTTGCCGAGCTCTATGGACTGATCCGTGCGCAGGTCGAGGAAGGCAATGACCTGCTGGAGCTGACGCGCGACCTGGTGGCGCATGTGCGTGACGTGTACGTTGCCTGCGTTGCCGGTGCCCGTGCCGAGCTGTTTGAGGGCGGCTCCGAGCAGGCCGAGACGCTTGCTGCCGAGGCCGCTGCCTTTGGCGAGCATCCTGCCGATCGTTTGGCCCGTGTGCTGACGGTGCTCGACGATGCCGCCTTGGAGATGAGGGGCGCGAGCGACGTGCGCCTGGTGCTCGAGATCGCCTGCACCCGCCTGACGCGTCCCGAGGCCGATTTAACGATTGAAGCTTTGGCTGAGCGCGTGGCTCGCTTGGAGGCCATGGTTGCCAACGGCGCCGTGCCGGCGAGCGTGACTGCTGCTCAGGCCGCCGCGCCTGCAGCATCCGTACCCGTTGCTGCCCAGCAGCCGACGCTCATTTCGGGCGCCCGCGCTGCCGCTCCGGCGGCATCCACTGCCCCCGCTGCTACGTCCGCGCACCAGGGTGGCATGCCTTGGGACCGCGGCGCTGCTGTCCCGGCTGCCCAGCCTGCACCCAAGTCCGCGGCTCCGGCTCCCGCGTCCAAACCGGTAACGCCTGCACCTCAACCCGTTGCGGCTCCGGCTCCCGCGCCTGCTGCATCGACCGTGCCGGTGTCCAAGCCCAATACTGCCGCTCAGGTTGCCGCCGCCAGCGCCGCCGAGACCCCCGCGGTCGAGGACGCCGGCGAGCTCCAGCGCAAATGGGCCGAGGTCGTCGAGCGCGTCAAGGCTCGTCAGGCCTCCTACGCAGGGCTTTTGCTCAACGCCCGCGCCACCGCCGACGATGGCTCCAAGCTCACGGTCTCGTTCCCCGCGGGCTCGACCTTTGCCATCAAGATGCTCGGTCGCGCCGACACACAGTCGGTGGTCCTGCCGACGGTCTGCGCGGTCTTCGGTCGTCGCACCGTCGACTATGTCCTGGATGGGGGTGGCACGCCGGCTCCTCAACATGAGGAGCATTCTCCATCTGCACGGGCTGCGGTATCTGCGGACCCGCAACCCGTGTCCTCGGCGGCCCCTGTATCCTCGAGTGCCAGCGCGCCGCAGCAGCAAGCGGCGCCGGTAGCGACATCGACCTCGTCGGCGCCTAAGCCCGCGGCGCCCAAACCTGCTGCCTCGGCGCCCGCGCCCAAGCCTGTCGCGTCTGCGTCCAAGTCGTCCAACCTGGGCAAGGCTCCATGGCTGCGCTCCGACAACCCTGCCGGCGCTCCTGCTACGGGCAAGCTCCCGACCGAGCCCGCGCCCCGAGCGCCCGAGCGCGCGCCCGCTCCCAAGGCTCAGCCTGCCGCGTCGACTGCGCCGTGGGAATCCGAGCAGGTTCCCTACGACGATGCCATGGTCGGCGGTTTTGCTGCCGATGCCGGCGGGGACGATCTACCCCCGTTCGACGTGCCGGGTGCGGCGTCCGCGCCCAAGTCCGCTGCAACTGCCTCCAAAGAGGAGGACGCCCCCGCTGCCCCTTGGGAGTCCAACCCCGGCGCCGACAGCCCCTTCGGCCATCAGGGCGCAGCCCCGAGCATTCCGCAGACCGAGGATGAGGCCAAAGCCCTCATCCGCAGCGTCTTCGGTCAGTCCACCATCTTCAAACCGGTGGAGTAGCTGCGCGGTCGGGTATACCGCTCAAGAAGAGAACCCTTTGCCCGGGCGCATCTGTATTTCGGACATGTGTAGTGTGGTGCCGCGTATGTCGCATTCGAGCAGGCAGGTACGCGATGGCCGGCCTAGGATGCTGAGGTCGATACGATACGTCGCATGGCTGTCCGTGTACTCGACTTGCTCGGCGTTGACGGTTGCTCCGATTGCCGAATAAACGCCTGGCTCGGCATCGACAATCTTGAAGTCCTTTATCTTGACCTTGAACTCTTGATAGAGGGACGGGCTGTTGTAGTAAACAGTTCGGGTTCCATCGGTGCACTCATCGGCTGCTTCCCATTTGACGACGGGCTGGTCCGAGCTGGCTATCAACAGCTCTGCTCCAAAGGCTATAGCATGGGTGATGACAACCAGCAATGCCCAGCCGACAAAGAGATAGAGAACCACATATGCAACGGGGTGTTTTGAGCGGATGTTTTGGAGCGCGTCGGGGGCATTCATGGGGGCACCTCCAAATTGCTATCTGTGACAATCAAATTATACCATGCCGTCATGAGCGCCACCTCGAGCGGCGGTTCGGCATTTTGTTATCTAGCTGGATGCAGAAAATGTCGGGGACCGGCCCGGCTAGGTAGATTATAAGATATTATGCAAGTATGAATTATTCGACCCTGCATAATTCGGGAGTGCATAATGTTTGTCGGGCGCGAAGCGGAGCTTGCAAAACTCGAATCCCTTTATGAGCAGCGTTCATTTCAGATGGCCGTTGTGTACGGTCGTCGACGCGTGGGAAAGACGACGCTGATCAACGAGTTCTGCCGCGGTAAACGGACGCTCTCGTTTACCGCTCTCGAGCAAAGCGATGCCGACAACCTCGCAGATTTCAATCGCGCTATCGCTAGCTTTTTCAATCTTCCCGCATCGCTTGGCGGATTCTCATCTTGGACTGACGCGCTGTCCTTTATCGCCGATCGAGCACGCGCCGAGCGATTTGTCTTTGTGTTCGACGAGTTCCCCTATGCGGCGATGCGCAACGAGGCGCTGCCCTCGATTTTCCAGGTTGCCATCGATAGGGCCTTCAAGGAAACGAGCGCCTTTCTTATTCTTTGCGGCAGCAACCAGGGTTTTATGGAAAGCAGCGTGCTGGGACGCAAAAGTCCCCTGTTTGGTCGGCGCACGGCCCAAATCAAAGTGCACGATCTTGGATTTAAGGACGCCGCCAAGATGCTTCCGGGCTTGAGCGCTCAAGATGCCTTTAAATTCTATGGCTGCTTTGGCGGCGTTCCATACTATCTGCAGCAGCTGGATTCGAGCGTGGGGCTCAAAGAGAACCTGGCACGGCTCTACTTTGATCCCATGGGGTTTCTCTATGGTGAGCCGGAGGGCCTGATTCGTCAGGAGTTCCAGGAGCCGGCAATATACAACTCGATCTTGCGGGCTGTAGCTGCCGGTGCAAACCGTGCGAAGCAGATTGCCGACCGCGTGGGAATCGCCCAGACAACGCTGCCTCGCTATCTCAAGGCGTTGGAATCGGTAGGAATCATAGAAAAGGCCGTTCCGTTTGGCGAGAACCCCGAAACAAGCAAGCGCGGAATATATCGACTGTCCGAGCCGTGCTATGCGTTTTGGTTCCGGTTCGTCATGCCGTATTCGTCCGATATCGAGGCGGGCTTAGGGCAGGCGGTCATCAACGCGCTTCCAGAAGAGCAACTGAACGAATGCCTGGGCCATCGGTTCGAAGCGTTGTGTGCCGAGTGGATGGTCGAGCGGGCGAAACGGGGCGAGTTGCCAATTCCGGCAACGACGGTGTCGTCGTGGTGGGGAACAAATCCCGCCAAGCGGGCTCAGGACGACATTGATGTTCTGGCTGCGGATCGGGTTTCAAAGCGCCTAGTTGTTGGAGAGTGCAAATATAGGGAGTCGTTTGACGAGTCGGCAGAGATTGACGACCTCGAAAGCAAACGAGGCCTAGTAAAGGGGTATGCCGCCTTTCATTTCATGCTGTTCTGCAAACACGATGTGAGTGCCGCTACAAAAAAGAAGCTCGCCGCGCGCGAAGATTGGCGAATCGTCACGTTGGAGGACATGTATATCGACTGAGGGAATGTGTCCGCCCCGCTTGCTTGCCCCGCGCCGTGGTACGATTTTTAAGTTTGAAAGCCTCGCCGCGCTCCGGCTGCCCTTGCGGCTCGTCGCGCGGTCGCACGTAAAGGAGCCATTATGGCCGGTATGAACATGCAGCAGATGATGAAGCAAGCCCGCAAGATGCAGGAGCAGCTTGCCGCCGCGCAGGAGAACCTCAAGTCCCAGACCGTCGACGCCTCTGCCGGCGGCGGCATGGTCAAGGTGACCGTTAACGGCGAGATGGAGCTCGTCAACCTCACCATCGATCCCGATGCCCTCGATCCCGAGGATGTCGATATGCTGCAGGACATGATCATGGCTGCCGTCAACGAGGCCGTCCGCGGCGTCAACGAGCTCGCCAACAAGCAGATGGGCGCCATCACCGGCGGCCTCAACATCCCGGGCATGCCGTTCTAAGACACGCATATATATGAGTGCGAATCACAGTCTGCAAAAACTGCTCGATGAGCTGGGTCGTCTGCCGGGCATTGGTCCCAAGTCGGCCCAGCGCATCGCGTATTACCTGCTCGAGGCCGATGCCGAGGAGGCCCGCCGCCTGGCCGAGGCCATCTTGGAGGTCAAGCAGGAGGTCCACTTTTGCAGCCGTTGCTTTAACTACGCCACGGCCGACGAGTGCTCCATCTGCCAGGACCCGATGCGCGATACCACTCGCATTTGCGTGGTGGGCGAGCCGCGCGACGTCCAGGCAATCGAGCGCACAGGCAGCTATCATGGCCTGTACCATGTGCTGGGTGGCGTGATCAGCCCCATGGACAAGATCGGTCCCGAGCAGCTGCATATCCGCGAGCTGCTGGCACGCCTGGGCCACGAGGACATCCACGAGGTCATTATCGCCACCAACCCCAACATTGAGGGTGAGACCACGGCGAGCTACCTTGCTCGCACCATCAAGCCATTGGGCGTTGAGGTATCGCGTCTTGCGAGCGGCCTTCCCGTGGGCGGCGATTTGGAGTATGCCGACGAGCTTACGCTTGGCCGCGCTATCGAGGCCCGCCGCGCGATCTAGGCGGCGTCAGCTCCGCGGCATGTCCCGTCGGCCTGCCGCACGGGGCGCTCATAATTGGGCGCGCGTTCATGCATTTGTTGTGCAACAAACCTGCTTTTCATCCGCTTATCGCGTGGATGGGTCCGCTTGTACCTCGTATTTGCCCATTCGTTGCGCAACCTCTTGGGTTCGCTGATCCACTCAAATGTGGATATGAAAGAATGCGCCGCCTTTAAGCGGCGTGTTTTTGTTGGAGGAGAATGCATGCGGCCCGGGGGCACTCAGACAAAGCATGGCGCCGCGGTGCGCATGCGACGCCGGCTGGGCCTGGCGCCACGGGCGTATGTGCTGCTGTCTTGCTCGCTCGTGCTGGTCATAGCCGGTGTTTCGGCTTATGGCATGACGGTGCCGTCCCTGGTACAGGCGCATGCTGCGCGCGAGCTGCATATTGGGCGCAAGGCCAAAAGCGACTTGGGAACGACAACTGGATATGCGTGGGCGAGCGTGGTCGGGCGCACCGTGTTTGGCGTCGATCCCGCGGACGAGGGCGAGCAGGCGTCCAACGAGATCACGCTGGCAAACGGCAAGACCATCGTGCTCACCAACACCAAGGTCATCTCGAAGCTTTCCAATAACAGCGTGGCTTCTGTCGTTAACAAGGCAGAGCAACAAAAGGAGCAGGATACGCAGCAGGCGGGTAAGCCCGGCGGCTCGGGCGGGTCCGGTTCTGGTACCGGCTCGGCGGGCTCGGATGGCGGTTCCGGCTCGGGCTCCGCCTCTGGCGGTGGATCTTCGAGTGGCGGCTCGACGGACGGCGGTAACGGCGGCGACACGGGCTCAGGTGGCCTCTCGGCTGCGGAGGAGGAGAGTATCCACAGTTGGCTCGTGACCAAATACAACCTACTCGATGGCTATGTCGCCCGCGCCAATAGTGTGGTTTCGACCTATAACGCCACGGGCGACACCGGACCGTGCGACAGCCTGGTCAATGACATGTTTGTCATCCGTGCCGAGTTTGGCCGGCAGACGTTTCCTCCCCAGTCAACGTGGTATCGACAATTCGCCAACCTTTGGGGTTGCTACACAAATCTGTGTCAATGGGTTGGGCACTACGGCAACGACGATGTCGCGCTCAACAACTTCAACACCAATGTGGCGGCGATCGCCCTATGACGAACGACCTCGCTTCTACGGCAGCCCAGTCGCTCAACCGTGATCCCATGGTGGGCCTGCGCCTGGCACGCGTCGACGGGTTCGAGCCGGCCGTCGCCCTGGGCACGGACGAGCTTCCCGCTTACCTGCGCCGTTTTACGATGCTGTTTGCCGACGACGCCACCATGCGCCGCGGCGGCATCGGCCGCGTGACGCGTGCCGTCAATGCGCAGGGCGAGGCCGTGGCGCTCAAGCAGCTCATTTTGCCAACGCGCGACGAATTTGATGACGATGTCGCCCACGAGGCGCTGGTCACCAAGTTCAAGGCGGCGTTTCGCGAAGAATATGAATGCCATCGTGCCCTTTCGGGCCTTAAGGGCTTTCCCCGCTTATACGGGTGGGGCGAGGTCGACGGCGTGCCCGCGATTGTCATGGAGTGGGTCGAGGGCGAGACGCTCGCTCGCCTGCACTCGCGCCTTGCCGTGGACGATGCCGGGCGTCTATCGCCGCTCGTGGCGGCGCGCCTGGGTCGCGACCTGTTCGATCTGCTCTGCCGCATGAGCTTGGTAGGCGAGGGGTTCGTCCATCGCGATATCTCGCCCGCTAATATTATGGTGCGCACGGCGCGCCTGCCGCTCGACCGACAGCTTGCCGAAGGAACCTTCGACCTGTGCTTGATCGACTTTGGGTCGTCGCTGGCGCTCGAGCCCGCCTCTGCGGTGGCCGGCACCGGCGGCAAGGCATCGTTTACCGAGCGCTATGCCACGTTGCGCCGCGCGACGGTGGCCTATGCCCCGCCCGAGATGCTCACCGACGATATCCCCGACCTGCGCATGCTTCGCATGTCGCCGGCGATCGATGTCTATGCAGCGGCGAGTACGGTCTACGAGCTCATCGCCGGTGTCGCGCCGTACGAAGTGGCGCCGGGTGCGTCGGGTACTTCGGGCTCGCGCAAAAAGACGCGCGATATCGCCAGCCCTTATCGCCTCAAGATGGATACGCTGCCCGATTATCCCGTCGGCGCCCACGCGCCCGGCTGCAACTTGACGCAACTGCTGCGACGCGAGCCCGATGTGGCACTTGCCGCGGCCGAACAGGCTCAGCAGCTGGGGCTCGATCCAAATTCCGAGGATCTGCGCGATTCGCTGGCGTTTGTCGACGCCCAGCTGTTCGATGTGGTGATGGCCTGTCTGTCCTGCCATCAGGAAGATCGTCCCGAGCCGGCTGCGGTGGAGGCGGCGCTCTCGGCATTTTGCGACCACTATGCGCAAAATGTCGCCCGCTCGCTTCGCGCCGAGCCGCTCATGCCATGCCCGATGGAGGTATCGGGGCACACGGCCCGGCGTGCGGTGATGGTTGGTGCGACGGCGGTATGCGGCGTGCTTTGGGCTGCGGTCGTGGTATCAGCGGCGCTGTTGGCGTCGGGCGCCCATGTGACGCTCGTCGTGGGACCGCTTATGTGGTCCGGGAAACTGCCGGCCATGATCGCCGCGCTGGCGTTGGCGCCGCCGGGCATGGTGGGCGTCGCTGCCGGGGCCTTGGCGCGCGACCGCCGTGCGGGATTCCTGCAGGGCGTGTTGGCCCTTTCCGCCTGCGAGGTTCCGGCTCTGGCCGCACTCGCATGTGCCGTGTTTTCCCAGCATGCCGTGGCGGGTGGCCTGGTGGCCGCCATAATTGCAACCTATGCGCTCACGTGGTTTTTGCTGGCGATGGGGTTTGCCTTTGAGCTTCCCGTCGCGTCAGCACGACGTGCGAAAATTCCCATGGCAACGCCGCTTGCCGGCGGAGCCGCGGCTGCCCGCGCCTTTGGCGGGCCGGCCGAAGTATCCGACACTATCTCTGCGACCAAGGAGGGCTAAGCCATGGCTTCTCAGGCCGAGCTCACCCCGTGCGGGGCAATGTTTGACATCTTTAAGCGCGCAGCGCACCTGAGCCATATCGAACTGTGCGGCCTGGTGCTCTCGAGCCGCCCGCTCGCCGACGGCCGTAGTCCGCAGGGCCGTGCCGCCGATCGCTCCTGGGTTTCGCGCTTTATCGTGCGCGCGCCTGTCGGCACGCTGCAGGAACGTTATTTTGCCGATTACGGCACCTCGGCCGCGCGCATTATGTCGCAGCTGGCCCTGCGCCGTCGCAATCCCATGGACGCCGCGGCCGTGACCAATATGGTGTGTGGCCCCGCTGGCGAGCCCATGGTGCGGGCACTCGGGGAATGCCACCAGGACACGAATCTCTATCGCAATGCGCTCGAGCGCCTGTCGCAGGCGGCTGAGCTCATGCCCGCCGAGCGCGCCGAGACCATCCTGGTGCTGTTTGTCGCCGTGGGCTGCTCGGCAGATGTCCGCTCGTCGGTGACCTATGCCATCGACTACGCTCATGCGACCTGTGGCGGCGCCACGTCGACGCCGCGCTCGCTGAGCACATCTTCGGTCGCGGGCGAGCACGAGGTCGCGCCGGCGCATCCGCTGGGACTGCTGCGCGTGCAAAACGGCTACGTGGTGAGCGCCCCGCGCTGGATTCAGCCGAGTGAGGAAGGCGTCGAGATCGGCGCGCTGGCAACGGGGGAGGGCGACATCACCGACGTCGGCGACGACGTCTCGGCCCGCCATGCCCATATCTGGTGCGACGAGTCTGGCGCATGGTTTGTCGAGGACCTGTCGTCCACGAACGGCACCGTGGTGGTAAACGGGGCCACGAGTGTGTGTATTCAAGTAGAGCCCGGCCGCTCCGCCCAGCTCAACCCCAGCGACGAGCTCAAACTCGGCGAATCCACCACCTACGCCATCCTCCTCGGCGCCCTCTAGTCGGCAGTTAGGGACGTTCCTTTTCTGCCGGCACTTGGGGACACTCCTTCACTCCTTGGCGCGTCAGAGCCAGTCGCCCGGGGATGGAGGGACCATTTTGGCCTTTGGCGGTCACCCGGGGTAAACCTTTACCGCCCACCTATATTTGCCGAAATTACACTTGACGGCGGGGTACAATAAACCCGCATGCGGATTTCCGTTGCGGGCGCTTCCCATCGCCGGGGCGTGCCCGGGAGCATCCGGCATGCGGCCTTTGCGGCGCTCGGTCATGTGCAAGACGGGTAGCTGGGCCTGTGGAGCGCGTGCAGCCCTCCTCGCCTCGGCATGCCTTCTCTCCACGCCATGTACCTGCTGCTGAGTCCGCCTGCCAGATGATTGGAAGTAACAACGAAAATCCCATCTCGCCAACATCCCGGCGATCGCCGGGGCCTGTATACCTATATGAGAGGAGAGGGGTATATGGCGCGTAAGTTTAAGTCTATGGACGGCAACGAGGCGGCCGCATATGTTTCGTATGCGTACACCGAGGTAGCGGGAATCTATCCCATTACGCCGTCCAGCCCGATGGCCGACCATGTCGACCAGTGGGCGGCCCAGGGTCGCAAGAACATCTTCGGCACCCCGGTCAAGGTCGTCGAGATGGAGTCCGAGGCAGGTGCAGCCGGTACCGTTCACGGTTCGCTGGGCGCCGGTGCCCTGACCACCACCTACACGGCTTCTCAGGGTCTGCTCCTGATGATTCCGAACATGTACAAAATCGCGGGCGAGCAGCTCCCGGGCGTCTTCCACGTCTCCGCGCGTTGCGTCGCTTCCCACGCCCTGAACATTTTTGGCGACCACTCCGACGTCATGGCCTGTCGTCAGACCGGCTTCGCCATGCTCGCCGAGGGCAACGTCCAGGAGGTCATGGACCTCTCGCCGGTGGCTCACCTTGCCGCCATCGAGGGCAAGACCCCGTTCCTTAACTTCTTCGATGGCTTCCGCACCAGCCACGAGATCCAGAAGGTCGCCATGTGGGACTACAAGGATCTGGCCGAGATGTGCGACATGGACGCCGTCCAGGCTTTCCGCGATCACGCGCTCAACCCTGAGCACCCGCATACCCGCGGTAGCCACGAGAACGGCGACATCTTCTTCCAGAACCGCGAGGCCTGCAACAAGGTCTACGACGAGCTCCCTGCCGTCGTCGAGGGCTACATGAAGAAGATCAACGAGAAGCTCGGCACCGATTACGGCCTGTTCAACTACTACGGCGCTCCCGATGCTGATCGCGTCGTCGTGTGCATGGGCTCCTTCTGCGACGTGCTCGAGGAAGTTATCGACTACCTCAACGCTCACGGCGAGAAGGTCGGCCTGGTCAAGGTTCGCCTGTTCCGTCCGTTCTCCATCAAGCACTTTGTCGACGTTCTCCCCGAGACCGTCCAGAAGATCGCCGTCATGGACCGCACCAAGGAGCCGGGTTCCATCGGCGAGCCGCTCTACCAGGACGTCGTCTCCGCTCTCTACGAGGCCGGCAAGACGGGCATCAAGGTCGTCGGCGGCCGTTACGGCCTGGGCAGCAAGGACACGCCCCCCGCGTCCGCGTTCGCTGTCTTCGAGGAGCTTAAGAAGGACGAGCCCAAGCGCGAGTTCACCATCGGCATTGTCGATGACGTGACCAACCTGAGCCTGCCCGAGGCCGAGGATGCGCCCAACACCGCCGCCCCCGGCACCATCGAGTGCAAGTTCTGGGGTCTGGGTGGCGACGGTACCGTCGGCGCCAACAAGAACTCGATCAAGATCATCGGCGACCACACCGACAAGTACGTCCAGGCCTACTTCCAGTACGACTCCAAGAAGACCGGCGGCGTCACCGTTTCGCACCTGCGCTTTGGTGATTCCCCGATCCGTTCGCCGTACTACGTGACCAAGGCCGACTTTGTCGCCTGCCATAACCCCAGCTACATCGTCAAGGGCTTCAAGATGGTCCGCGACGTCAAGCCGGGTGGCACCTTCCTGGTCAACTGCCAGTGGAGCGACGAGGAGTTCGCCGAGCACATGCCCGCCGTGGCCAAGCGCTACATCGCGAACAACAACGTCAACGTCTACCTGATCGACGCTATCGACCTGGCTGCCAAGGTCGGCATGGGCAAGCGCACCAACACGGTGCTCCAGTCCGCCTTCTTCGCGCTGGCCAAGGTCCTGCCCGCCGAGGACGCCCTGCAGTACATGAAGGACGCGGCTACCAAGTCCTACATGAAGAAGGGCCAGGCCATCGTCGACGCCAACCATAAGGCCATCGATGCCGGCGCTACCGCCTTCCGTAAGTTCGAGGTTCCGGCCGACTGGGCAACTGCCGAGGATGCCGCTCCCGTCGAGCTCTCCGAGGAGACCAAGTCCGCTATCGCCCAGCAGGTCAAGAACCTGCTCGAGCCCATCGATCGCATGGACGGCGACAGCCTGCCCGTTTCCGCCTTCGTCGGTTGCGCCGATGGCCAGTTTGAGCTGGGCGCCTCCGCATACGAGAAGCGCGGCGTCGCCGTGGTCGTTCCCCACTGGGACGAGACCAAGTGCATCCAGTGCAATCAGTGCGCCTATGTGTGCCCGCATGCCACCATCCGTCCGTTCGCGATGACCGAGGACGAGGCTGCCGCCGCGCCCGAGGCTACCCGCACGCTCGACGCCATGGGCCCCAAGGCCAAGGGCATGAAGTTCACCATGGCCGTGTCCCCGCTCGACTGCATGGGCTGCACCAACTGCGTCAAGGTCTGCCCCAAGGGCGCCCTCGAGATGGTTCCCACCGAGCAGGAGATGGACCAGCAGCCCGTTTGGGACTATATGGTCGAGAACGTCTCCGAGAAGAAGGAGCTCATCGCGGCCAACGTCAAGGGCAGCCAGTTTAAGCAGCCCTACCTGGAGTTCTCCGGCTCCTGCGCTGGCTGCGCCGAGACCGCCTATGCACGTCTGGTGACCCAGGTCGCCGGCGACCGCATGTTCATCTCCAACGCCACCGGCTGCTCCTCCATTTGGGGCAACCCCGCTGCCACCGCTCCTTACTGCAAGGACAAGGACGGTCACGGCCCGGCGTGGAACAACTCTCTGTTCGAGGACAATGCCGAGCACGGTCTGGGCATGGCCGTCGGTTACGAGGCCGTTCAGAAGAAGCTGATCGCTGCCACGCAGGAGATCATCGCCGCTGACGGCCCGTCCGACGAGCTCAAGGCCGCCGGCCAGGCTTGGATCGACTCCGTCAACGACGCCGAGGCCTCCAAGACCGCTGCCGCTGCCTACGTTGCCGAGCTCGAGAAGTGCGGCTGCGACGCTTCCAAGGCGATCCTCGCCGACAAGGCTTACCTCACCAAGAAGTCCTTCTGGATCTTCGGCGGCGACGGCTGGGCCTACGACATCGGCTTCGGTGGCCTGGACCACGTCCTGGCTTCCGGCCACAACGTCAACGTCTTCGTCTTCGACACCGAGGTTTACTCCAACACCGGTGGTCAGGCCTCCAAGGCCTCGAACCTGGGCCAGGTCGCTCAGTTCGCCGCTGCCGGTAAGGTGACCAAGAAGAAGTCCCTGGCCGAGATCGCTATGAGCTACGGCTACGTCTACGTGGCGCAGGTCGCCATGGGCGCCAACCCGGCTCAGACCCTCAAGGCCATCCACGAGGCCGAGGCCTACGACGGCCCGTCCCTCATCATCGGCTACAGCCCCTGCGAGATGCACTCCATCAAGAAGGGTGGCATGCAGAACTGCCAGGCCGAGATGAAGAAGGCTGTCGAGTGCGGTTACTGGAACCTCTTCCGCTTCAACCCCGAGGCTGCTGCCGGCAAGAAGTTCTCGCTCGATTCCAAGGAGCCCGCGGGTGGTTATCAGGAGTTCCTGATGAACGAGGCCCGTTACGCTTCGCTGACGCGTTCCTTCCCCGAGCGCGCCGAGGAGCTCTTCAAGGAGAATGAGCAGGCCGCTATGGACCGCTATCAGCACCTGCTGAAGCTCAAGACGGTGTACAACGAGGCCTAAGTCTCCCACCGCAGGATCTGAGGGCTGACCTTCGCGGACGTCCTCGGACATGAAGGAACCCCCGCTGCGCACTACGTGCGGCGGGGGTTCCTTCGTCCTGCGGAATGTCCGCGAAGGTCAGCCCTCAGATCCTGCTACGACTACGTCCTCGGATTGTGGGGCTGCATGAGGGACGTGGTTGTGGGGGCCTTTTGTCCCCGTCGCTGTTTCGCGGCGCGGCCGCGAAACCACGCGTTACTTTGGTTATGGAGGGGGCTTGGTTGTTGGTTCAGATGATCTAGAGAGATATGGGTGCAAATGAGAAATCGTTGTTGGGGTCGTCCTTTTCCATAAACTCATCGAGGCAGAATGTCATATAGATTGGAACGTACAGGATCTTGCCCTCTTCGCTAAGGTTTTCGTGGCTCAGCACAACGGCCTCGGGAATCTTGTACTCGCCCACACTCATCAGGCGATCGAGGGCCGCATGTGCTCGAACTTTCTTGCCCGATTTGACTTCGATTGGGACAACATGTCCTCGGGCGCCTTCGATTACAAAGTCGACTTCACCGACCTCACGTGTTTGGTAGTACCACGTATCTGCTCCGAGGGCAACAAGCTCCTGCGCGACCACGTTTTCATAGAGACCGCCGAGGTTGGGGGTTTTCATATCTAGATATACAGCGCGTGCCGTGCTACCGGGATATCGCGATGCGAGCATTCCTGTATCGGACTCGTATAGTTTGAAGGCGGCTGCCTTCTCTGTCCTCTTAAGAGGACTCCGGGCCTCCGTCACCTGGGGGACCATCAATCCAACGCCTGCGTTCACCAGCCATAGGAAATCCTGCTCGTATTTTTGAAGACGAGCTCCCTCGCCTAGAGACGAGACGATAAAGCGATGGGACTCCGCCTCAAGCTGAACGGGAATTTGCTCGAAAATGGAGCGAACGTTAAACGCTCGAGTCGATGCATATTTAGAGATATCGCTTTTGTACTGATCGACTAGCTGAATTTGAAGCTCACGCGTTCTCACGAGCGAATAGCCCGAATCGATATAGTTCTGAACGACCTCTGGCATGCCGCCGCAAACGATATAGGCTCTAAAGTTTTTGAGCATCGCCTCATGAATATAGTTTTCGACGGGACGTCTCTCGACAAGGCAGCTGCGAATGTCTGCAAGCACATTCTCGCTGATGCTGTTTGCCCAACAGAACTCTTCAAAATCCATCGGTCGCATAACAATGTGCTCGACATACCCCACCGGAAAAGAAGAGATCCCCTTAAACTCAGTCCCAAGCATAGACCCCGAGAAGACATAGCTAAAGCGTCCGTCCTCGACCAGCGCCTTCATAAGTGTAACGATCTGCGGATACTCCTGAATCTCATCGACGAAGATAAGCGTGTCTCCTTCAACAAGCGGTGCATCCGCAAGAAGGGCCACACGGTTGATGAAGTCAATGGAGTTCTTAGCGCCAACAAGTACGTCTCTTGCCTCGGCATCGAGTAGCAGATTGACCTCATAATACGAAGCGTAGTTGCTCTTTCCAAACGCGCGAATTGCATAGCTCTTGCCAATCTGACGCGCGCCAGTAACAAGCAACGCTTTATTGGATTTGTTCTTCCAGCTCAAAAGCCTGTCAGTGACCTTACGGCGTAGCATTAAAACCCCTCAATGACAAAAATTAGCAAATAGATTTGACCCTAATCATACAAAAATTGGCAGATAGATTTGACCCAAATCATACAAAAATTGGCAAATAGCAAAGCTCGCTTAGGCCTCAAAGCCAGCGAGCCAGCACGGTACTTTGCGAAAAGGCTGGCGGCGCCGTTGTTGAGGGTGGCCAGGTTGGCAGTGGCGCCGTTAGCGTTCTCGGCTGCTTGGGCGCGCAGGAGCGAAAGGGCGTCGGCAGCGTTCATGCAGAAGCCGACGGTAAAGTTCCATACTGCGAACTCGCAGTCGCTTGCCGCGGGGTGAAGCGCGATCGGCTATCCCTTATGTTGGATGAAAAGCCCCATGTTTTTGCAGGGATGCATACTCGTCAAATTAATGTATAGAATCGCGTATAGTGCGAGTAAGATATTGCGCTGTCCGTTTTGTGTTTAGCAAAGATATAGTTTGCATAATCTGGTCTAATCCCTGCTCTATTTAAATAAAGTTGCACGTAAATGGCGTAGATATACCTGAACTGGGCTTCTTTACGCTGAGCGGGTAAAATCGACCGTTCGCCGCTTAGGTATTTTCAAAATGAATAAAATGAGCGATAAAGAGAATATAAACCCTAATAAACTCGCGTATCGCACGGACGCGGGTTATTAATGGGTTGTAGGCCTTTTACAGAAAGGATTCCAGCAATGTCTAAGCCTCTTGGCAAGCCCGATCGTATTGTCGTCGCCCTCGGCGGCAACGCCCTCGGCAACAACCCCGTCGAGCAGATCGAGGCCGTGAGCAACACCGCCCACGCTCTCCTCGGCCTCATCGAGCAGGGCAACGAGATCATCATCACCCACGGCAACGGCCCGCAGGTCGGCATGATCCAGAACGCCTTCGCCGCCGCCCACGACGCCATCGGCACCCCCGAGATGCCGCTGCCCGAGTGCGGCGCCATGTCCCAGGGCTACATCGGCTATCACCTGCAGCAGGGCATCGGCCGCGAGATGCACAAGCGCTACAAGCGTTGGCACGCCGCCACCGTCGTCACCCAGATCGAGTGCGATCCCGACGATCCCGCGTTCAAGAACCCGACCAAGCCGATCGGCCCCTTCTACACCGAGGAGCAGGCCAAGGAGTTCATGGCCGAGGATCCCTCCAAGGTCTTCGTCGAGGATTCCGGCCGCGGCTGGCGTCGCGTCGTCGCCTCCCCCGATCCCAAGAAGATCGTCGAGGCCGACTCCATCCTCAACCTGCTCGACAACGAGTTCATCGTCATCGCCTGCGGTGGCGGCGGCATCCCCGTCGTCCGCGACTACGAGAACAAGGGCTGCTACAAGGGCGTTCCCGCCGTCATCGACAAGGACCTGGGCGGCGAGCTGCTGGCCGAGGACTGCGACGCCGACGTCCTGTTCCTGCTGACCGCCGTCGAGCACGTCGCCATCAACTTTGGCAAGCCCAACCAGGAGGAGCTCGAGGACCTCACCGCCGACGAGGCCGAGCGCCTGGCCGACGAGGGTCAGTTCGGCAAGGGTTCCATGGAGCCCAAGGTCCGCGCCGCCATCAAGTTCGCCCGCTCCCGCAAGGGCCGCACCTGCATCATCGGCGCCCTGGACAAGGCCGCCGAGACCATGGCCGGCCTCTCCGGTACCCGCATCCACGAGTAGCCCCTACTCCGTTGCCTCTCCCGTGGGCGCCAGGCAAAGCGCCCACAAACTAGCCTCTCTTCATGAGCCCCGCGGTCCGCTCCGACTGCGGGGCTTTTGCTATTCACCTAGTCATTGGGGACAAACCCGGCACTTGGGGACAGTCCTTTCCTGCCGGCAGCTTGGGACAGTCCTTAATAGTCATTGGGGACGTTCTTAAACGACTAGCCAAACAAGAACGTCCCCAACGACTACTCATTTAAGTCTGTCCCCAATGACTGCCCAATGGCTGGGAAGGCGCATCCCACACCGACGCATTGCCTTCGGGCCCTCTCCCCAGGCTCTCCATAGCTCAGCTGGACTCCCCGCAACCTGTTCCGAGTTGGCGGAACGAGCGCGACGTGGAGTGTCATTCTTTACCGCGTTAGACTAGACGCAGGGAAAGGAGGAGGACATGGATGCTCGCGTCAAGCAGCTTGTAAATATGATCGAGGACGCTCAGCCTGTCGCTGTCGCGGTACTTGCCAAGCGTCTCGAGGTAAGCGAGCGCGCCGTGAGAAACTATATCCATCGCGCAAACGACAACCTTGCAGGGGTTGCACGCATCGTTGGCAGCAAGGGGCAGTATCGTATCGATGTTGCACGTGCAGATGAGCTTGCTCGCTTGCTAGACGGTGCGGCTCTGGCCCATCCGGGCATTCCTGATACGCGCGACGGCCGTGTGTCCTTCCTTCTTAACGACCTCCTCATGCGGTCCCAGTGGGTGACGATTGAGGAGTATGCGGATTTACTCTACGTTTCGGCGCGAACTCTGTCCAATGACATGCGTCTGGTAGAGCAGAAACTCGCCCAATTTGACTTAACGCTCGAAAAGCGCCCACGCTACGGAATCCGCGTTGCGGGCGGGGAGTCGCAGCGGCGCCTGTGCCTGGCCTCGCTGGTGAGGCCCGTGTTGCCCGACACCGACGATGCAAAGCTCGCCGAGCGCCTGCGGGCCATCGCCGCATGTGTGGACGATGCTCTGACGGCCTCGCCCGTCACGGTGAGCTCGCTGGCATCCCGCAATCTCATCATGCATCTTTACATTGCTCTTGGCCGCATCGAGCAGGGCTGCTATGTCCCAGCTGCAGAATCGGACGTTCAAAAACTGGAGGGAACGCGCGAATACGCCGCGGCTTTCCAGATTGCCGCAAACATCAAGGATGCCCTGGGCGTGAGCATGCCCCGAGAAGAGGTTGCCTTTATCGCAATCCATTTGCTCGGCAGGGGCACGGGCGTGCCCGAGAAGGGCTCTGCCGTTATCTCGGACGAGATGTGGGAGATTGCTTCCGAGATGGTACGTGCGGTCAACGATGAGTTTAGGTTTGACTTTAGCGGCGATCTTGAACTTCGCATGAACCTTGCTCGGCATATCGGCCCTCTGGGCTATCGCCTTGAATATCACATGCATATGGATAACCCCATGCTGTCCGATATCAAGACGAGGTTTCCGTTGGCCTATTCGATGGCAGCTGGCACCTCGCAGGTACTCGAGCGTCATTTTGGCAGCCAGCCCTCTGATGAAGAGCTCGGCTACATCGCCATGGCATTTGCCCTGGCCCTCGAGCAGCAAGCCGACCAGCCGCGTCGCAAACGCATCCTGATCGTGTGCGCCTCGGGAGCGGGAAGCGCCCGTATGCTCGAGCACCAGTACCGCAAGCAGTTTGGCATGTATATCGATTCGATTGAGACATGCGATGTCGCCCGCGTGGGAACGTTCGATTTTTCGCATATCGACTACGTGTTCACAACGGTGCCGCTCAACGTCAAGTTGCCCGTGCCCGTCCGCGAGGCCGATTTCTTCTTGGAGACGAGCGATGTCAACGCTATCCGCAAGGTGCTGAGCGACGACACTGCGCAATCGGACTCCGTGAGCTCTTTCTTTAGCCGTGCCCTGTTCTTCAACCGCGTTGAGGCGTCGTCGAAGCAGGCCGTTCTCCGATATCTCTCCGAGCGCGCCGTCGAGAGCGGCCGTGTCGATGCCCAGTTTGCCCAAGAGGTCGCCGAGCGCGAGAGCGCGAGCGCCACCTCGTTTGGCAATGGGGTAGCCATGCCCCATGGGATGCATCCCTTGAGCGCCGAGGCCTTTGTTACCGTGGGCCTGCTCGAACATCCCATTCTTTGGGACGAATACGGCCATGAGGTCGATATCGTCTTTATGGTGTCGTTTGCCCGGTCGGGCGGCGATGAGGCGCGGATCTTGAGCTCACTGCTCGCCGAGATCTTTATGGACCGCCAGGGGGTCGAGCGCCTACGCGAGCGCCGGTCCTGGCATGAGCTGATGGCGCTTGTGCAAGCGCATACGGCTTAAGACTTCTTTTGTCGATGACCCTGTCAGTCTACCTGCAATAAACCTCGAGGATTGCGGGCGGGAGATAGGCGTTTCGAATATTCAAGTACAAACCAAACATCACGGGAGAGGAGACCGTTATGGACGATCAGGGAACCGAGATGGTTTCGTTTCAGCTGGTCGCTGCAGCGGGAGAGGCACGCAGCCTTGCCTTCGAAGCCCTTGAAAAGGCAAAGGCGGGGGATTTTGACGCCGCCGCCAAACTCATGAAGCAGTCAAAGGATGCGGGAATCAAGGCTCACCACATCCAAACGCAGCTGCTTTCGACTGAGGCAGCGGGCGAGCATCTGTCGGTGGATGTGTTGCTGGTCCATGCTCAGGACCACCTCATGTGCTCCATGCTAGCTCAGGAGCTCGTGCAGGAGCTGATCTGCCTGTATGAGCGCACTGCAACCAAGAACGCCTAGCGGCGTGCGGTGACTATCCAACCAATCAATGCGAAGGGAATCCCTTATGAAGATCCTTCTTGTTTGCGCAGCTGGTCTGTCTACAAGCATTCTGATGAAGAAACTCGAGAAATATGCGGAGCAAAACGGCATCGAGCTCGATATCGATGCGGTGGGTATCGGCGAGTATCAGGAGACGTGCGCCAATTATGACGTGCTGCTCTTGGGGCCGCAGGTGTCCTACCAGCTCAACACCGTCAAGCAGGGGAGCGGTAAGCCGACCGCGGTCATCCCCGCACAGGACTACGGCATGGGCAACGCCGCCAACGTGCTGGCACTCGCCCAGTCGCTGTTGGGTTAGGAGGCAACCATGGAGAAGTTCATGACCCTGCTTCAGGAAAAACTGACCCCTATCGCCAATTTCTGCGGCACCGAGCGCCACTTTGCCTCCATGCAAAAGGGCTTTATGAGCGCGATCAGCTTCATCTTGGTATCTGCCGTCTTTATGATCCTCGCCAACCCGCCGGTCACGGCCGACCTGGTGGCGCAGGGCGGGTTCTGGTCCGTCTTTGGCCCTTGGCTCGATTTTGCGACGGCCAATAAGCTCACGCTGCTCATCCCCTTCAATATGACGATGGGCATACTGTCGGTGATCGTGACGTTCGCAATCGCATATAACCTGGCGGGCACCTACAAGATGCCCAAGCTTAACGCCGGCATGACCTCGCTGGTGATGTTCCTGATCGCCGCGGCGCCGTCGTCCTACTACCAGCTTGCTGACGAGTCCGTGCTCCAGGCGGTCCCCTGCACCTATCTGGGTGCGCAGGGCCTGTTTACCGCCATCATCGTTGCCTTGGTCTCCGTCGAGGTCACGCGCTTCTGCCAGACCAAGGGTATCACCATCAAGATGCCCGATGGCGTGCCGCCGTTTTTGTCCGAAACCTTTGGCGCCATCGTACCTATGCTCGCCAACATCCTCATCTTCTTTGGCGGCAACCTGCTGATCCAGATGATCGATCCCGCGCTGTCCATCCCCTCGGTTATCGAGAAGCTGCTCGCTGCCCCGCTTTCCGTCGCAGTTGACTCTGTGCCCGGCGCACTGCTTATCTGCTTCATGACGCTGCTGTTTTGGTGCTTTGGCGTCCACGGCAACATGATCGTAACGCCCATCACCGCCCCGGTCTCGCTTGCCGCCTTTGCCGCCAACGCCTCGCTCTATGCTGCCGGGCAGCCGCTTGAGTTCCACCCGGTGCTCATGTCGTTGGCCATCAACCTCATCGGCGGCACGGGTAATACGTTCTCTTTTGTGGCGCTCTGCGCGTTTAGGGCAAAGTCGCAGCAGCTCAAGGCATTTGGCAGGGCATCGATCGTGCCGAGCTTCTTCCGTATCTCCGAGCCCGCGATCTTCGGCGCGCCCATCATCTTCAACCCGATCCTCATGATTCCGTTTGTGCTAGGCGGCATGATCTCGGCCCTGCTGTATTGGGGTGCGGTCTCACTGGGTCTTGTCTCTAACTTCTACATCTTGGTGAGCGGCACGTTCCCCATCTTCGTTCAGGGCTTTGTCCAGTGCCTCGACCCGCGCATCTGGGTGTTTACGATCGTTTTGATCGTGGTCATGGCTGTGGTCTGGTACCCGTTCTTTAAGGTGTACGATAACCAGCTCCTGGCTCAGGAGCAGGAGAACGCCGCGGCAGCTTCTGCCGAGGATGCTGAGTAGCATGAGTTACTTTGACAGAACGTCTGCCGCCGGTATGCCCGAGGGCTTTTTGTGGGGTGGTGCCCTCGCCGCCAACCAGGCCGAAGGGGGCTGGAACGAGGGCGGCCGCGGCATGTCGCACTCCGACCTGATCCCACAGGGTTCCGACCGCTGGGATGTAATGTTTGGCAGGCAAAAGCCCGTGGACGATCCGGACAGGCTGTATCCATGCCGCTGGGGCAACGACTTCTTCCATCATTGGCACGAGGATGTCGAGCTTTTTGCCGAGATGGGCTTTAAGTGCCTGCGTCTTTCAATTTGCTGGAGCCGTATTTTTCCCACAGGGATGGAGGCCGAGCCCAACGGCGAGGGCTTGGAGTTTTACCGTCAGGTATTCGAGGCGCTGCGCGAGCATGGAATCGAGCCGCTTGTGACGCTGTCGCACTACGACTATCCGTTGGCTCTGGTCGAGCGCTATGGTGGCTGGCAAAGCCGAGAGATGATCGAGCGGTATGCGCACTACGTCGAGACCGTCGGACGCGCGTACCAGGGCCTCGTGCGTTATTGGCTTACGTTCAACGAGATCAACAGCGTGGCGCTGTCCTATCTCAACGCGGGTGTCACGCTCGAGGATGAGCGTGACCGTGCAGCCGTGACTGCGGCGTTCTCGCACCATATGTTTATGGCGAGCGCTCGCGCTGTCGAGATTCTGCACAAGATCGATCCCGCAAACAAGGTGGGTTGCATGGTCGCTGCCGGTGCGACCTATCCGTACCGTTGTGCGCCCGAGGACGTATGGCTTGCGTATGAGGAGGACCGCGGCCGCTACTTCTACACAGACGTGATGGCTGCGGGCGCCTATCCTGCTTGGAAGCTGCGTGCACTCGAGAAAGAGGGTGTTCACGTGCCCTTTGAGCCGGGCGATACGGAGTATCTGGCAGAGCATACGGTCGACTTCATCTCGTTCTCGTACTATTGCTCGCGCTTGGTGTGCGCCGATGATCAGGTGATCGCCGAGAAGGCGGAGGGCAACGTGTTCCCGACGTTGCGCAATCCGTACCTCAAGGATAAAGAGACTGCCTGGAAGTGGCAGATCGATGCGCTGGGTTTGCGCATGACGCTTGCCGGCCACCACGATCGTTACCATCTTCCGCTCTTTATCGCCGAGAACGGTGTGGGCGGACTCGATGCGCTGGAAGACGGCAAAGTCCACGATGCGTATCATATTGATTACCTGCGAAGGCATATTCTTGCGCTGCGCGATGCAATTGTCGAGGACGGTGTTGACCTGATGGGATACACGCCGTGGGGCTGTATCGATTTGGTGTCGGCCTCGACGGGGCAGATGAAGAAGCGCTATGGCTTTGTTTATGTCGATGCCGATGATATGGGCAAAGGCACGTTCGATCGCTACCGAAAGGACAGCTTCTGCTGGTACCAAAAGGTCATTGCATCAAATGGCGAGGACTTGAGTTAACTCTTGCAGGTCTGTTGCCCCCGCGGTCCGCTTCGGCCGCGGGGGCTTTTGTTATTGAGGCGGCTGTTCATGAGGAGCATTGCGGGCTGCGGAAACCCGGCACTTGGGGACGTTCCTTTCCTGCCGGCAGCTTGGGACAGTCCTTAAAGGCCGCATCGATCAACTGCGGAAAGCACATCCCAGAATGAGCGTCCAACATGGGGTGCGGTTTCCCTTGAGGCCCTCAATCGGAAAATGCATCCCGGATTATTGTCGAAAAGCGGTCCCTAGTTTCCCAAACGGGCCGCTAACGGAAAGCGCACCCCGCTATTGGGCCCCAAAGCAGGATGCGCTTTCCGTGCTGGCAGTTCCAAGCAGTTCGGGATGGCCCTTTTCGTCTGCTCTCGGCCGGCGTCCGTAAGACTGTCCCCGACGACCACTCATTTAAGTCTGTCCCCAATGAGTGCCCAATGACTAGTAGTAGGCCCACATGGCTTCGACTTCGTTAAGGACCTCTACGACGCCCCAACGGCGGGCGCTGCGGCTGGCCGAGTTGGGATCGAAGACTTCAATCTGGTCGGCGTCGTCAATACCGTAAAGCACGATGTAGTGGCCCACGTTGGTAAAGGTGCCCGGTCGAACGGCGGCGATGACGGGCGCTCCCGAACGCAGCGCCTGAGTCATCGAGTCGCGATCGTCATGGAGCTCCGTTCCGTTAAGTCCCAACTGCCACGCGCCGCTCGTCATAAACGACCATTCGGTTGCACCGGTGGGGGCGTAATTGCCCGCCTCGGAAAGCGCGCACATATCGACGGGGGTCATATCGGTGCGTCCCGTCTTAAAGATATAGACCATGGTAAGGCACGTGGGCCCACAGGCATTTTGGCGGATGGTGCCGCCGGCGTAAGGCAGCTCCGACCACGCAGGGTCGATCTGATAGATATGGGGCATCGTTCCGGCTTGCCATTGCGAGCGCGGGGTCGAAAAGGCGAAAGAATAACCGGGCGCGACGGGGGCCTTGAGCAGCTTTTCCTCGGCGGTGGGCTCGAGACCGGCCGAGCCGTGGGACATACAGGAGCTCATAAGCACAAAGGCCAGACAGGTGAGGATCGAGCACAGTGCGAGGCAAAGTCGACGAGCCGGCAGGGCGGGGGCATTCACGTACGATGTCGAGCGGTAAGGCTTGCCGTCGCGTCCGCCTTGGGGATGCGAAAAGAAGCGGCTGATATGGATGCCGGGCTGACGTGCGCCGTTGTGGCTCAGTTGCGGAACCTCGGCCTGACGCTGTCGAGTGCGCGCGCCCAAGCGGCTATCTTGCTGCGCGCTTGTGTCCGTGCTCGGACGGCCACTCTGCCGTGTTCTGCTTGTCTGCTGCCGAGACGAAGTCCTGGGTTGCTCTTGAGGGCGTTGCGGATTGCTGCTCGTGGCGCTTCTGGGCGTCGGCGTGGTGCGGCCAGCAAGGCGAACGCTTTGTCGCCGTTGATCGCCGTCGTTGTATCCGTATGCCATTCGTACCGCCTTGTCTCATGTATAGCCTGTCTATCCTACAAAAAAGATGTGTAACAAATGGGTCTGCGCGTCAAAAGCTCGGTAAACGGTACGAAAGGCGCAAAACACACTGCTTCAAAACATCTCTATATGCGTCCGATGAGCGTGCGCCCGTCGGGCGGCAACAATGAACGGCAAACCGTGCCGTTCGTCCCAAAAACGGCGCCGCTCGTTTTGCAGTTCTGCCTTCGGTCGAGCCACAAGCGGCCATGCTGCGCCAAGGCCGTATCTTAAAGCCACGAAACAAAAGCGCGCGGCAAAACAGACCGCGTAAGGGGTGACGCCAAAGAGGCGTCAAAAAGGAAAGGAGGGGAACAATGGCGGACAAGAACGCAGAAGTTGCAGTCGAGGGTAACGGCGGCATGAAGAAAACGCTTTCGCTCTGGAACTTCTTCACCATCGGTTTCGGTGCCATCATCGGCACCGGTTGGGTTCTGCAGGTCGGCGACTGGATGGTCGTGGGCGGCGGTCCCGTTCCCGCTATGATCGCATTCCTCTTGGGTGCAATCTTCCTCGTGCCCGTCGGAGCTGTTTTCGGTGAGCTCACGGCTGCCATCCCCATCTCGGGCGGCATCGTCGAGTATGTCGACCGTAGCTTTGGCCGTACGCTGAGCTACATCACCGGATGGCTTTTGGCCCTGGGCAACGGCATCCTGTGCCCGTGGGAAGCCATCGCCATTTCGACCCTCGTGTCCGAGATGTTCGGCAGCCTGCCCGGCCTTGAGTGGCTGCGCGCCGTCAAGCTCTACACCATCTTGGGCGCCGACGTTTACCTGTTCCCGACGCTAATCGCGCTCGGCTTTGCAGTCTACGTCATCTTCCTCAACTTCCGCGGCGCCAGCTCGGCCGCCAAGCTCCAGGCCTTCCTGACCAAGGCCCTGCTCTGCGGCATGCTGCTCGCCATGGGCGTCTCGCTGTTCACCGGCTCGCCGGACAACGCCATGCCCGTGTTCTCCCAGGTCGCCGGTGCTGGCGGCGGCAAGGCCGCTACCGAGAGCACCAGCCTGTTCGCCGGCATCGTGTCGGTCCTGGTTCTGACCCCGTTCTTCTACGCCGGTTTCGACACCATTCCTCAGCAGGCTGAGGAGGCGGCCGAGGGCCTCAACTGGAATAAGTTCGGAAAGATCATCTCCCTGGCCCTGCTGGCCGCCGGCGGCTTCTACATGGTCTGCATCTACTCGTTCGGCACCATCCTCGACTGGCATGAGTTTGTTAAGAGCCCGGTTCCCGCGCTTGCCTGCCTCAAGGGCATCAATATGCTTCTGTACCTGGCCATGCTCGTCATCGCCACGCTTGGACCCATGGGTCCGATGAACTCCTTCTACGGCGCCACGAGCCGCATCATGCTCGCCATGGGCCGCAAGGGCCAGCTGCCCGAGAAGTTCGCCGAGGTCGACCCCAAGTCCGGCGCTCCCAAGCTCGCCTGTGTCGTTCTGGGCGTCATCACCGTCATCGGTCCGTTCCTGGGTAAGAACATGCTCATTCCTCTGACCAACGTGTCGGCTCTCGCCTTCATCTTCTCCTGCGGCATGGTCGCCCTCGCCTGCCTGCGTATGCGCTTCACCGAGCCCGACCTGCCTCGTCCCTACGAGGTGCCCGGCGGCAAGTTTGGCATCGGCCTCGCTATCGCCGCCTGCGCCATCATCATCGGCTTGCTCGTGATTCCGTTCTCTCCCGCCTCCCTCAACATGGTGGAGTGGAGCATCGTGATCGGCTGGTTGGCTATTGGCCTGGCCCTCATGGCTTTCACCAATTCCCGCAAAAAGTAACGCCTAGCCGGGGCGGATCGGGTGCGCGGAATCCTTTCTCCCGCGCACCGAACCCGGCACCACTTGGGTAGCTTTGTGAGGCCTTAACCCAACACGGCCTCGCCCACTATATGGATCCATAAGGAGGAACCATGTCCACTCAGTATGCAATCGTTGGCGGCAAGCTCATCGACGGTACCGGTGCCGAGCCGGTCGAGAACTCCCTCGTTCTCGTCGACGACAACGGCAAGATCGAGTACGCCGGCGCTATGCAGGACCTTCCCGAGGGCGTTGAGGTCATCGACGCCGCCGGCAAGACTGTCCTTCCCGGCCTGATCGACACCCACCTGCACTTCTCGGGCAACCTGACCGACGATGACACCGATTGGGTCATGCAGCCGCTCCTCGAGAAGCAGGCCGTCGCCGTCAAGCAGGCCTACGACTGCCTCACCCACGGTCTCACCACCGTCTGCGAGATCGGCCGCTTTGGTATCCAGATCCGTGACTGCATCGACAAGGGCGTCTTTAAGGGCCCGCGCGTTCTGGCCACCGGCCTCGGCTTCTGTCGCGTTGCCGGTCACGGTGACTCCCACCACTGCACCCAGGAGCTCAACAAGGAATCCCACCCCTGGGGCGACCAGGTCGACGGTCCTTGGGATCTGCGCAAGGCCGTCCGTCGTCGCCTGCGCGAGAACCCCGATGCCATCAAGATCTGGGCTACCGGTGGCGGCATCTGGCGCTGGGACTCCGGTCGCGACCAGCACTATTGCTCCGAGGAGATCCAGGCCGTGGTCGAAGAGGCAAAGATGGTCGGCATCCCCGTGTGGAGCCACTGCTACAACAACCACGCCGCTGCCTACGATTCCGTCCGCTTTGGCTGCGAGCAGCTGATTCACGGTTTCGATATCGATGAGCGCACCATGGACCTCATGGCCGAGCAGGGCACCTTCTTCACCCCGACGATCGCCTTCCTGCCCACCTGGTACGCCACCTATCCACCCGTCTACGTCCCCGAGCTGCACGACAAGTACGAGGGCACCCTGGTTGAGAAAGAGCTGCAGCGCAACTACGACTGCCTGCGCGAGGCCAAGAAGCGCGGCGTCGTCATGACGATCGGCTCCGACTCCTTCTCCTTCGTCACCCCGTACGGCACCTGCTCCATCGAGGAGATGTACGAGTTCGTCGACAAGATCGGCTTCACCCCGGTCGAGACCATCACCTGCGCCACCCTCAACGGTGCCAAGATGTGCCACATCGAGGACGAGACCGGTTCCATCGAGGCCGGCAAGTGCGCCGACCTGCTGGTCGTCAACGGTGACGTCGCCGCCGACATCCACGTGCTCAACACCGACAACATGGACGTCATCATGAAGGACGGCTGGATCGTCGAGGCTGGCACCTTTGGCGAGGCCAACAAATACAGCGCCTAAGATACCGTTTGTCGATGGCTGGATGTAAAACACAGTTTTTGATTGCATAATGCAATGGAGAGGGTCGCTTGCGGCCCTCTTTATTGCTATCGGTGCCACGGACAAGAGGGGATGACGGTGGATTTAAACAGGCTGATTCTGGGCAAGAGCTACAACTCTACCAAGGTCTTTCGTACGGCCCAGCATGTGGTCCAGGCCATCCTGCTCGGTATTGTCGTTCCGGCGCTTATCCTGCTGCTTATCTGGGATTTAACCGATAATCCCAATCCCGTTCCAGGCGTTGTCGTTATTGCCGGCCTGGTCATGCTGTGCTTCTTCTTCTCGTATGTCTTTGTGGTCCCCGACGACCTCACGTCGAGCGCAACCGACCGTACGCTCGCCATCGCATCAAAAATATTCGCCTACACGTCGCGCGGCCTTACGCCCGAAGCGGCCCTGGGCGCCTCGAAAATCATCCTGTCCGAGACCATTGCCTCTGCCATCTGCTTTACCGACGGCAAGCAGGTGCTGGCAAGCTGGGGCGAGGACTCGGCAAAATGCCCTGCCGGCACCCCGGTCGTGCTCAAGACCACGCTCAACGTGATCGAGTCCGGCGAGCAGAGTGTATTTTCGCGTGACGCCTCCTATGAGACGGGCGGCTATTTTCCCCGTTTGCGAGCCGGCATTGTCGCGCCGCTTACCGTGCGCGGGCATTGCGTGGGTACGCTCGAGCTGTACTATCCCCGCCTGAGCAGCATCGATATGCGCCAGACGGCGTTGGCCTCGGGCTTTGCCGACCTCATTTCCACGCAGCTTGCCAGCTTTGAGCTCGAGCGCCAGGACGAGCTTACGGCCCGCGTTGAGCTTCGCGCCCTGCAGTCGCAGGTCGACCCGCATTTTCTATTCAATACCATTAGCACGATCGTGTCGCTCGTTCGAACCGAGCCCGACAAGGCACGATCGTTGCTGATCGACTTTTCCAACTACTATCGTCAGACGCTTTCTGACTCCGATACGCTCACCACGCTCAAGCACGAGGTGGAACAGGGCACTCGTTATATCAATCTTATGCAGGCCCGGTATGGCGACGGCCGTCTGCGCGTTTCGGTCGATATCGACTTTGAGGTGCGCGACAGCCTGGTACCGCCATTTATCTTGCAGCCGTTGCTCGAAAACTGCATCAAGCATGCGCAGCGCGAGATCGAGCCGCTTTCTATTCGTGTTAGGGCTTTTGAGACCGATGACGGCTTGGAGATCATCGTCGAAGATGACGGCATCGGGATGAGCGAAGACGTCTGCGCGCATCTGTTTGAGCAGCATCGCCGAGAGGAGCCCGAGAGCATTACCGCCGATGGCTCCGTCAAGCGAGGTTGCGGCCTGGCGCTCTTCAACGTGCTTCAGCGCATCCATTTCTTTTACGGAGAAGATTCTGGCATGCGCGTGAAGTCACAGGAGGGCATGGGAACGCAGGTCATCGTTGAGTTGAACGGCGAGCCGCATGAGCCGGCGCCGCTAACGGTGTAGCATACGGTTGGATTGAGAGAAAAAGAGGGGAAGCGCATATGTCCGAGGGCTGGAACATCTTGGTGGTTGATGACGAGCCTCCCATTAGGGCTGAGCTACGCTATCTGTTGGAACAGGATACGCGTGTGGGTCAGATTGCCGAGGCGGGCAATGTCACCGAAGCCGTGGAGTCGATTCTGTCGAACAAGCCCGACGTGCTGTTTTTAGACATTACCATGCCCGGTCGCTCGGGAATTGAGCTTGCCGAGACGCTGCAGAACCTAAAGACGCCGCCGGTCGTGGTGTTTGTGACGGCATTTGCCGAGTATGCGGCCGATGCCTATAACCTCGATGCGGTCGATTACGTCGTCAAACCGGTGGAGGATGCCCGCCTGTCAAAGGCACTCGACAAGATCGAGACTGCCCTGGGTGCTCGTCGTGTCGTCCATGCTCCGCGCCAGCCTTTGCGCCTGACGGTGGATCGCGGGGGCAAAAGGGTGTTCATTCCCGTGGCGGATGTCTGCTACTTTGAGGCGCGCGCCGATTTTTGCAACGCCGTCTGCGCCGAGGGAACATACCTGATCAATGAGTCGATTTCCTCGCTCGAGCGGCGCCTGGCCTCCGAGGGCTTTATCCGCGTCCATCGCAGCTATCTGGTTAATTTGGAAGACGTGCATAATGTCGAGATCGGCTCCACGGGCCTGATGGAGCTCAGGCTCGACCGTGTGAGCTCGACGGTGCCCGTTTCACGCCGTCGCGCTGCCGAGGTCAAATCGCACTTGGGGCTAGCGTAGTCGGCCTGCATGCCATCGTTTACCACCGCAGGTTTGGCATGACTGTACGGTGGGCATAATGGATTGCATCGAATGAAATCGAAAGGAACAATATGCCCGCGCTCATTACGCATCATCTGTTTGGCGAGGAAAGCATCGACCGTCTTCCGCAGGACGTTATCACGTCCGACGAGGAGCGCATCGCCTTTATCCTGGGAAACCAAGGTCCCGACCCGTTTTTTTTCCACATACTCACGCCGCGCATTTCCGACTGTACGTCGCTTGCTCAGGTCATGCACCGCTCGCGCATGTCGCGCCAGTTCTCGTGCCTGCGCGACGGCGTGTCGCACCTGCAGCCGCGCGATGCCAATCTGGGTCGCGCCTTTGCGCTGGGCCTGCTGTCGCACTATGTGCTCGATCGCAATGCCCACCCCTTTGTCTACGAGCAGCAGTTTGGCATTGTTGATTCTGACCCCGAGCTCGAGGCTTCGGGCAGCCAAGTTCACGCCGTGCTCGAAAGCGACCTGGACGTGCTGATGCTGCAGCTCAAGCGCGATGGGGCAACGGTCGAGGATTATCCGCCGGCGGGCGAGATCGTCACTACCGACCGCATCAATCGCGTTGCCGGCGTGCTGATGAGCTACGTTGCCGGGCGCGTGTACAGTATCGACATCCCGGCGGGGGAGTACGCCGGCGCCGTCTCGGACATGCAGATGCTCTACCGTACTATCGAGCCGGCCGGTTCGGCCAAGACGCGCGCGATTGCCCTGCTCGAGGGCTTGGTGCACGATTATTCGCTGCTCGACGGCCTTGCGCACCGCGTGACGACCGAGCTGCCCGAGCGTACCGGCAACCTGGGCCACTTGGCATGGAAGAACCCCTTTACCGATGAAGTCTCGACCGAGAGCTTCCCCGAGGTCTTTGACCGCGCGCTGCTCGATTACGAGTGCACGGTTGCCCGCTTTATCGAGACCGGCGATATGGAAGCCGTGACCAACCACGTTAATTACAGCGGCCGCGTGCTTGGCGCCGACGAAGAGTTCGACCGCGAGGAGTAGGGATCGTGCGTGCTCCTTTGCCGAATCCTTACCGGCGCCTCTGGACAATTGGAGTACGATGAACTAACTGCATATCGGGCGAATACGAAGGGGCCCTGTCCATGAAATACACCAAGCTCGAGCGTAACTGGGTTATGTACGATGTGGGCAACTCGGCCCTCGTGCTGCTCAATACCTCGGTGGTGCCCATCTACTTCAATGCAATCAATACCGGCGCTTCTTCGGCCGACCTGGTGGTTGCCTGGGGCAACGCGCAGACGATCGCCTCGTTGGTCATTGCCATGCTCATGCCCGTTCTGGGTGCACTTGCCGACTACGCCGGCAACAAGATCAAGTTCTTCATGGGCTTTTTCCTTACGGGCCTCGTGCTTTGCTTTGCGCAGGCCATCCCCATGTCCGCGATGGCGTTTTTGACCGTCTACGTGCTGTGCACCATCGGCCTCAACTCGTCCATGACGTTCTACGACGCCATGCTGCCCGACATCACTACCGACGAGCGTATGGATGCTGTGTCGAGCTCGGGCTTCGCCTGGGGCTATATCGGCTCCACCGTTCCGTTCATCGTCTGCCTGGCGCTCATTATGGGCGGTCCCGCCCTCGGCATCCCCACCATGCTGGCGACGCGCCTGTCGTTTATCATCACCGGTGCCTGGTGGCTCATCTTTACCTTGCCACTCATCCGCACCTATAAGCAAAAATACGGTCGCGAGCGTGGTCCCCAGGACAGTCTCGATCACATTGTGGGTGGCGTGTTCTCCGAGGTCGGGCATACCATGCGCGAGATCGCCAGCAACAAGACCATCCTTCTGTATATGATCGCGTTCTTCTTCTACATCGATGGTGTCCATACGGTCATCTCCATGGCAACCAGCTACGGCTCGGCTTTGGGCATCGATTCGACCCAGCTGGTGCTGGCACTGCTCGTCACGCAGTTCGTCGCTTTCCCGTCCGCCATCATCTACGGCAAGCTCGCCGGTCGCGTGGGCACGCTCAACATGATCATGGTGGCCGTCGCCGCCTACATGGGCATCGTGCTCTTTGCCGCGTTTTTCCTCAAGACTGCCTTTGAGTTCTGGGTGCTCGCCATTTTGGTTGGCTTGTTCCAGGGTGGCGTGCAGGCGCTCAGCCGCAGCTATTTTGGCCGCATCATCCCCAAGGAAAAGTCCAACGAGTACTACGGCTTCTTTGATATCTTTGGCCGCTACGCAAGCGTGATGGGCACCTTCCTGGTGTCGGTCGTCACCTCGCTGACCGGAAACCCGTCGTTGGGCGTCCTTTCCATCGGCGTGCTGCTGGTGCTTGGCTTTGTGCTGCTGGTCCGTCTGTCCCGCATGGCTCAGGCGGCGGCGTAAGGCAACCGGGCTCAGTACAGCAATTGTGCCTATCTGCAGTACTCTTTTGGGAGTAGCCGCATAAATCATTCTGACTCCCGAACAATGTTTAGCCCAAGTGGGTATGATGGAACCAGCTAGGTCGCGGGGCGTCGCCTGTGTTTGGCGGCGCCCCGTTTTTGTGTTGCAAGGAGGGTAAAGGTTTGAACGCCACGGTTGTGATCCCAACATATTGGGCGGGCGATGATATCCAAGCAAGCGCTCCCGGCACCTACGATCACTCGACGTCGCTCAATGCCGCCAACCCGGAACTCGATCGCTGCCTGACTTCGCTCGAGCAGGTGCGCGACATTCCGCGCATTATTCTCTTGGTGGTCTGTCCGGTTTCCGCCACGGCCGACGTATCCCATCGCGTGCACGAAATCGTTCATGCGCATCCCACACTCAAGGTCACCATCGTTACCAATACTCAGGCTTCGCGTGTTGCCGACCGCGTGGCACAGATTGCGCCCAAGGGCTCGGGCGAGTGCGTGAGCCTGCGCGGCTACGGCGCCATCCGCAACATGGGTCTTGCCTGCGCGGCGGTGCTGGGGCACGACGCGGTTGTGTTTTTGGATGACGACGAGACCGTCATCGATGCCGACTTCATGAAACGTGCGACCTATGCGCTGGGCCAGCAGACGCGTCAGGGCCTGCCGATTTTAGTCAAGAGCGGATACTTTTACGATCGCGACGGGTCGCCGCTGGCTCCCACGGACAAAGCAGGCATTTGCCATCGTTGGTGGACCAAGCGCATCGAGTTTAATCGTTGGATGAAAAAGGCACTCTCGGGCACCCGCATCTCGCGCTCCAATTACGTGTGCGGCGGCCTGATGGCCCTGCACGCCCGCGCCTTTACCCGTGTGGCGTTTGACCCGTTTATCACCCGCGGCGAGGACCTGGACTACCTCTTTAACATGCGCATGTTTGGCTACGACGTATGGTTTGACAACGAGTGGACCGTTCGTCACCTGCCGCCCGAGTCCGAGAAGCGCTCGCCGCGCTTTATGCAGGACGTGTACCGTTGGTACTACGAGCGGGCCAAGCTGACGTTCGCTGCGCACCAAAAGGAGCTCATTCCGGTTACGGCCGCATCACTCATGCCCTATCCGGGTCCGTGGATTTCGCGCGAGCTCGACGACCGAGTGCGCAAGACCGCCATGGTCCGCAGCCTGTTTACCCGCGAGCACGAGGGGTATCTACGCATTTGGCGCCACGGTATTGACGAGGCCAAGACCTACGCGCGCCAAAACGCCGCAAGCTATCTGCGTTTCCAGAGCTTCTGGCCCAAGATCATGGACGAACTTTGGCGCGACGCACAACTGATTAGCATCCTGGAGGGGGCTGAATGATTGACCGCCGCGCCCAGCGCGATAATTCAATATCAATCTTTCGCGTGATCGCTGTTGTCTGCGCCATTTTTGTGCTGATGTACTTTGTTTTTGCCCTGGCGACTGGAATCGAGCCAATCGCGACCGTGGTCGCCTGCGCACCGCTGTGCATCTTACTGTGCATTTTTATCTTTTTGACGCTCAATCCCGATTCGGTGCGTTCGCAGTACACCGAAGAGACGCTTTCGGTGGCCTCTGCCATGCTCGAGGACATCAAAGGCGGCCTGACGCAGGAGTCGGCGCGTCTGGTGTGCCAGCGCATTTTGCCCGAGACACGTGCCATGACCGTTGTCATCACCGATGAGAGCAACGTACTGGCCTGCGCGGGCGAGTTTGAGGAAAAGCTGCTGCCCGATTCACCCATCCACACACTTGCCACGCGCTACGTTATCGAGCACGGCATCGTGCAGTCATTCAACCGCGTGGTGGACGTGGTGGGTTCGGATGGATCACACAACCATGTTCCCGCCGGTATCATCGCGCCCATCAAGGTGGGCGACCGCACCGTCGGCACGCTCAAGTTCTACTACAAGACCCCGCGTGCCGTCGATCGCACCCAGTATGCGCTCGCCTCGGGCTTTGCCGAGATCCTGTCCACGCAGCTCGCCATCCACGAGCTCGAGGTGCAAAAGGAGCTCACGGCCCGTGCCGAGGTGCGCGCCCTGCAGGCGCAGATCAACCCGCACTTCCTGTTCAACACGCTCAACACCATCGCGTCGTTTACGCGTACTGACCCGCTACGCGCCCGCGAGCTGCTGCGCGAGTTCTCCTCGTTCTACCGCGCCACGCTCGACAACTCGGGGTCGCTTATCCAGGTCTCGCGTGAGGTTGCCCAGACCAAGCGCTACCTGACGTTTGAGAAGGCGCGCTTTGGCGAGGACCGCGTGCTGGCGACCTTCGATGTCTCCGAGGATGTCGAGGACACGTTGGTCCCGGCCTTTGTAATCCAGCCCATCGTCGAGAACGCCGTGCGGCATGGCATGGGCGATGACGGTGCCCTGCGGATCGACGTGACCGTCCATCAAGACGGCGACGACGCAATCCTGATTGCCGTGGCCGACAACGGTGTGGGCATGGACGAGGGCACCGCCGCCAGGCTGTTTGATGATCGCTCCGCCCGTCCCGATGCCAGCTCCCCGCAAGGCGGCGGCGCCGGCGTGGCTATGCACAATATTTCTGAGCGCATCCATCGCTTTTATGGACCGCACTCTTATACGCGCGTCGAATCGGCGCCGGGCAAGGGCACCAAAGTGCTCCTGCATCTTGATTTGTCAGAGAGCATCTTTGACATTCAAGAGTAAAATGAAAGGCTATGGGCTCAACGCCAAGCGGCAGATGCCCAGCGTAGTTTGTTGACGAAAGGTTTAATCCCTATGCTGCGTGCGATGATTGTGGATGATGAGGCCCCGGCCCGTTCGGAACTTCGCTTCTTGCTCGAGCAGACGGGCAAGATCGGCACGATCACTGAGGCGTCGAGCGTCCGCTCCGCCATTGAGATGTTGATGGAAAGCCGCGTCGATGTCGTATTTCTCGATATCTCGATGCCCGGCGCTTCTGGTCTGCAGCTTGCCGAGGCACTGCATAAGCTTAAGAATCCGCCGGCGATTGTGTTTGTGACCGCGTATAGCGATCATGCCGTCGAGGCGTTCGACGTAGATGCCGTCGATTACCTCATGAAGCCGGTTGAGGAGGCGCGCCTGGATCGCGCGATCGAGAAGGTCATGCAGCACGCCAAGCCCGTCACGGACAGCAAAGCCACCATCGAGCGCATTCCGGTGGAAAAGGGCGGCCGTAAGGTCCTCATTCCCGTGGATGACATCCGCTTCATCATGGCCAAGGACGATTACTCCTGTATCTATACCATCGATGATCGTTTTCTATCGACGACTTCGCTGGCGCAGTTCGAGGCCAAGCTTTGCGACTTTGGCTTCTTTCGCGTTCATCGCCGCTATATCGTCAACTTGGCGTGCGTCACGGATGTCGAGACCGTGCCCTCGGGCGCTATCCAACTGGGCATTACGGGCGTCGACGAACGCGTGCCGGTCTCGCGCCGCCGCGTTGTGCCGCTCAAGAAGGCCCTGAGCCTCTAGCGCACTGGCCCCGCAGCCCTGTAGACCAATTGTCTGCGGAGCCGTGGGGTTTTATATACGCCGAATCGGTTTTGCAGAAGGGATCCCATGAACAGTGCAAGCGCCAAGCGCATCGACATCATCTCGGACACCCACGGCTATCTTTCGCCCGCGCTTTTGGACGAGCTCAAGGGTGCAGATCTGATCATCCATGCCGGAGACCTCACCTCAGAGATGGATTACGAGCATCTATGCACCATCGCCCCCGTGCGAGCGGTCCTAGGAAACAACGACTACTACCGCGACTACGGCCCGGATGTAGACCGTCTTGCGCTCTTTACCTACGAAGGCCTCAAATTCGCCGTAGCCCACTACCGCGAAGACCTGCCCGTGGGATCCGTAGACGTAGCCATCAACGGTCACACCCACGTAACCAAAGAAGCGCAAGTAGGCCGCTGCCTGGTCCTCAATCCCGGCAGTGCTAGCTACCCCAGAGGCACCAGAGGCCCCACCATGGCCAGAATGCTCGTAAAAGATGGCAAGATCCTGAGCACCAAATTTATTGACTTGGGCTAATCGCAACAAAAACGGGGGATGCAGATCGCATCTCCCGTTTTTCTTTGAGCCAAAGGCAGAGTCCCAACAAGATCCATCAGACCAATCCCGCCGAGGAGCACGCGGGCTAGCCGCGCAGCGGCGCACGCCCGCAAAACTGGTTGAACATAGTGACGGTAGGGAGGGTCTCCGGGGCCGGCTGGCGCGGGTTAAGTTTGCTGCTCTACAGTCCTGCGCAAGAAGGAAAGCACATTAAGTGCTTTCCTTTGCGTGCGGAACTCGCGACAAACTTAACCCGCGCCAGCCGGCCCCGGAGACCCTCCCGGAGGGCCCAAAAAATATTTTCAAAAAAGTTGTTGCGCACCGGACAGGCTTCTGTGTATACTAATCCCCGCAGCGCACGCGAGCGGAAACAAACGCGAACGACTGCCTGGGGAGTTAGCTCAGTTTGGTTAGAGCGCCGGCCTGTCACGTCGGAGGTCGCGGGTTCGAGCCCCGTACTTCCCGCCAACGCAATTAAAACCACGTCTTCGGACGTGGTTTTTTGCGTTTGATAGGACCTTGATCCCATCGGCTCCTTTCGCCCAAAACCAAAGCCTTCCAATTCTCGGACAAGCTCCGCTTGAGACATGGTTCAAACAAGGAATTTGTTGCGCAACGCCTGCTCAATGAAGTAGGGGCAGGTTATACTGAATTGCACTGTGGGTCGTTTTTGATGCAAGAGGCTTCAAACACGGCATTCAGTGGGCACCTATTTTGCAATTTGGGCGTCCATACGGTCATTGGTGTCTCGACGTAAGCTCGGCCCCGGAGCTCGTTCGAGCTGTTCCTATTCTTTGAAAGGGGAAAAATGGACATATCGAGGAAGACTGATTACGCCCTTCGCATGCTCGCGATGCTTGCCGAGGATCCGGAGCGCCTGCTTTCTGTTCGCACTGCCGCCGAAGAGGTCAATGTCCCGTATTCGTTTGCCCGTTCGATCCAGCATGGTTTGGTTCAGGCCGGTATTGTGGAGAGCCTGCGTGGCGTCCATGGCGGCATGCGTCTTAAGGTCAGCCCCGACGATGTCACCATCTGCCAGGTCGTTGAGGCCGTTCAGGGTCCCATCATCATGAACGATTGCACTGCGCCCGATGGCGACTGTGCGCGCATGGGTACGTGCTGCTATCATTCCCTGTGGGCCGGAGCTCAGGCGCTGATGCGCGACTACCTCGATTCCGTTTCGCTGGGCGATATCGTCGCTCACCGCCAGTTCCCGGCCGTCGATTCCAAGTTCGCCGACCGCGATGCGTTTCCCGAGTACGCCACCTGTGCGTGCGCTTGCCGGGGGGAATAGCGCCGCATAAGGAGCATAGCCATGATTCAGGACCCCTTTCGTTCGATGATTCGTTCGGAAGGGGTCCTGCGTTATCGCGACCTTCCGTGGCGCCGCACGCGCGACCCGTACATTATTTGGCTTTCCGAGGTTATGCTGCAGCAAACGCAGGTGCCGCGTGTGGAGACGCGGATGCCCGCGTGGCTCGACCGCTTTCCGACCGTACAGGCGCTCGCCCAGGCCGCTCCTTCCGACGTTTTGGACGCCTGGCAGGGGATGGGCTACAACCGGCGTGCTCTGGCGCTTCACAGAGCCGCTCAGTGCGTTATGGAAGACTGGGATGGGGAGTTTCCACGTGAGACGCGCGACCTGGTCGCCCTGCCCGGTATTGGCCCGGCGACGGCGCAGGGCATCCGGTCGTTTGCGTTCGATCTTCCGGGCGTGTATCTGGAGACCAACGTGCGCACGGTCTTTTTGCATCATTTCTTTCCCGATGTGCCGGCCGTTCCCGATCGCGAGCTGGTGCCGCTGATCCAAGCCGCCTGTCCGGCGGCCCCCGGTGCGACGGCGGACGAGATTGCGCCCTTTGCCGCGCCTCAAGACGATGCCGACACGCCGCGCGCGTGGTATTACGCGCTGCTGGATTACGGCGCGTATCTTAAAAAGACGCTGCCAAATCCGTCCAGGCGGTCGGCGGGCTATAGCCGTCAGTCCAAGTTTGAGGGTTCGCGCCGCCAAAAGCGCGCCCATATTGTGCGCATGCTGCTGGCGGCGCGCGATGGGCAGCCGGCGGGCATTACGGTTGATGAAGCTGTTGCAGGCGTTAACGAGATGGAGGCGGCAGCCGGCAGGGAGTCGGTCGAGCGCGAGCTGGTCGCAAGTATTCTTGCCGATCTGGAGCGCGAGGGCTTTTGCCGCTCCGAGGGCGATCGTTGGCTGAGTGTGTAGCTCGCTCAAATCTGAAGAACAGGATTGTAAGGTTTAGATTTTCGACATGAGGGCATCCTAAAGACAAGGACGCCCGAAGCCTACGGGCGGCATGTGTTGAAGGGAAGTACACCTATGGATTTTGAGAACTCCCAAACCAAGAAGAACCTCGAGACCGCTTTTGCCGGTGAGTCCCAGGCGCACACCAAGTATCGCTACTACGCATCTAAGGCCAAAAAGGACGGCTACGTTCAGATCTCGAATATCTTTGCCGAGACCGCAGGTAACGAGTCCGAGCACGCCAAGCTGTGGTTTAAGTATCTGCACGACGGCGCCGTTCCCGACACCCTGGACAACTTGCGTGATGCCGCTGCGGGCGAGAACTACGAGTGGACCACGATGTACGACGAGTTTGCCAAGACCGCCGAGGAGGAGGGCTTTGCCGAGATTGCCGCAAAGTTCCGCGGCGTCGGTGCTGTCGAGAAGGCTCACGAGGAGCGCTACAACAAGCTTGTCGAGCGCATTGAGTCGGGCGAGGTGTTTGAGCGCGAGGGCGTGAAGGTATGGAAGTGCCTGAACTGCGGGCACCTGCATGTGGGTGCCGAAGCGCCCGAAGTGTGCCCGGTGTGCAACCACCCGAAGGCGTACTTTGAGGAGCAGGTGGTGAACTACTAGCGCTTGGTGCTGGCTGCTGCGGAGCTCAGGGCGGAGGCCGGATTGCCTTCCCCTCTCGCTCACGGCTCCGCAGGGTCGCGCGAGGCAAAGGTATTTCCCCGCCCTGCGCTCCGGCGTTGGGTCGTCGCGTGCTCGCTACAGAAAAGCTGATAATTAAGTTTGTGTGCCGTCCCTTTTGGGGCGGCACGTCTTGTATGGGGCGGACAGTTAGTTCAGATACGTATTTTTCGATCGCTCTGCGGTCGGCTTTTTGGCAGTTGGAGGCCTATCGAGCCCCTTTGGGCTGCCTGAAGGGCCTGGTTATAGGTCTTACTTGCCCGTTGTGTGGAATCAATCGCGCCACACGTAGCATCTTAGGGCATATGGAGGAGGTCTGAATTATACGTATTTGAACTAACTGTCCATGGTGCTTCGCCCAAGGCCGTGCCGCCTTGTTTTTTTTGCACCTCATTCGGGGCGCCGCGCCTTGTTTGAGGTTCCGGTCTTCACAATTTCCGTCAAGCTTTTGGTTAGATTTTGGTCAGTTGGCGTAAGGGTGGAAGGCCAAAAGATTGCTGATGAAAAAAAGCTCAGAGAAAGTGCTGGTAGAAGAGTTGTTGAGGTTTTCGACAGCTTTTGCCAACAAGAAACTTTGCAGCTATTGCTACGGATTGCGTTGCCGTGGCCTTGGCGGTGCGGGATGCTGGGCGCAAGCGTCGAATGCCCCGATTGAGGAGGCCAGCATGGACCTGTTTCTTGAGACCCCGCAGCAACAAGCCGAGCGCATGTTGCGCCAACAGCAACGGCTTATGGAGATGCAAATGCAAGGAGTAGCCGCCCAGCCCCCTGCGCAAAATGCCACGCCCGCGGTTTCGCTTGCGGGCGGATCGGCGCCAGAGAACTATTCCGTACAACAAGATTCGTATGCGCAGGAGCTTGCGTTCGACAAACGCCGCACGCGTCACCGCCGCGTGGGCCAGCGCCTGCGCACATTAGCGATGATCGTGCTCATTCCGTTAGGACTTGCGGTGATTTTCCTGGTCTCGTATGCGTTCACCTGCATCCTCAACGGCGCCTCGCCCAATGAAGTGCTCCAACATCTGTCAGCCCTCGGCCAGCGCCTAGGCGATGTCATAACAACCATCCGCGCCGGCTGGGAGAGTTAACGTTTTGACGCCTGTGGTCCAAAATCCATTTGTCCGACTGCCGTGGGGCTCCCGGTGCGTGTGGCGGGGTAAGATTGATCGCGGTTTTGATTGATACTCGATTGGGTTTGTTGGGCGGAGTCTATGTCTGCTATTGATATTGCGCTTGTTGTGATTGCCTTGGTGGCGGTGGGGGTTGCTGTGGTTTGCGCCCTGCAGCTTAAAGGCCTTCGTGCCGAGTTGCGAGAGCGTGGCGGCAACGACGCGGAGACGCTCGCGGCGCTCGAGCAGGCCAACAGCACACTCGATGCCCTCAACGTCGCGCTGGCAGAAACCCGCCGCACGGCAAACGCCATCGCGCAGCAGCAGACGACCGACGCCGCCGTGGAGCAGCAACGCTATTTGACCATTGCGCGCGAGTTCTCACAGGCCGGCGACCGTATGGACGATCTGCGTCGCGAGACGGCCCAGCAGCTTGGCGCCAACCGCGAGGGTATCGAGCACCGCCTGGACAAGGTGCGCGAGACGGTCGATGCCCAGCTGGGCGCCATCCGCAAGGACAACAACGTTCAGCTCGACCAGATGCGCGCGACGGTGGACGAGAAGCTCTCCCGTACGCTCAACGATCGTCTGTCCGCATCGTTTAAGCAGGTGAGCGATCAGCTCGAGGCCGTGTACAAGGGCCTGGGCGACATGCAGTCCATCGCCACCGGCGTGGGTGACCTTAAGCGCGTGCTGGGCAATGTGAAGGCGCGCGGCATTTTGGGCGAGGTGCAGCTGGGTGCGATCCTGGCGGACATCCTTACGCCCGACCAGTATCTGGAAAACGTTGCCACCAAGCCTGGCGCCTCGGAGCGTGTTGAGTTTGCCGTCAAGCTGCCGGTAGACGAGGGCGATCCCGTGCTGCTGCCGATTGACTCCAAATTCCCGGGCGACGCGTACGAACATCTGTTCGACGCCCAGGAGTCGGGTGACGCGGAGGCCGTCGCCGCTGCGCGCAAGACGCTCGATGCGATGGTCAAACGCGAGGCAAAGGACATCTGCGAGAAGTACCTGAGCGTGCCCGCGACGACCAACTTTGGCATTCTGTTCGTGCCGTTTGAGGGCCTGTACGCCGAGGTCGTCAGTCTCCCTGGGCTTATCGAGATCCTGGGCCGCGACTATCACGTCAACGTTGCCGGCCCCAGCACCATGGCGGCCATCCTCAACAGCCTGCAGATGAGCTACCAGACGTTTAGGCTGCAAAAGCACACCGATGACGTGCTGCGCGTGCTTTCCGCCGTCAAGGCCGAGCTGCCGCGCTACCAGGCGGCGCTGCGTCGCGCCCAACAGCAGATCGAGACCGCGGGAAAGACGGTCGAGGGCATCATCACCACGCGCACCAACGTCATGGAGCGCAAGCTCAAGGACATCGACGCCCTGGAGGATGCCGACGAGGCCGACGCGATCTTGGGGCTCACATCCGCGGGCCTGCCCGCAGATCAAGAAGACGAGGACTAGCTGTGCCTGACGGCGGGGCGTCTGCGCAAGCGCGGAGCGCGGGCGCTTTTCGTGTCGTACGTGCCTGAAGCGCGCTTTAGTGTGCAACAATGGCGTTTCGTCCTATCAGACGCGAAAGGAAGCCTATGTCTCAGAAAAGCACCAGTCCGCTCAAGCGCTCCACCGTGCGCCGCACGTTGCAGCGTTTTTGGGATGTCACGCGCACGCAGCCGCTGATCGTCTTTCTCTCGGTATTCTCGTCGGCGGGCTATATCTTTTTGCTTACGTTTGCCAACACCTACGTGATGGCGCTTATCGTCGACCGCGTCCAGGCCGGCCCCGTGGCAGGCGACCAGGTGTTTGAGGTCTTTAGCCCCTATATTCTGGCGCTCGTGCTCGTTAACCTGGTAGGCCAGATCCTCTCCAAGCTGCAGGATTACACCGTCTACAAGCTCGAGATTGCGGGCAACTATCACCTGGCGCGCTTGTGCTTCGACACGCTCTCCAATCAATCCATGACATTCCACACCAGTCGATTTGGAGGATCGCTTGTGAGCCAGACGAGCCGTTTTATGAGCGGCTACACGGGTCTGGTGGACGTGACGGTGTATTCGCTCATCCCCACTATCACCTCGGTTGTCTGCACGGTGGCGGCGCTCGCTCCGGTGGTGCCTGCATTTACCGTGATCCTGGTGGGCATCATGGTTACCTACATCGCGTTTGTCTGGCTTATGTACAAGCGCATCATGCCGCTTTCGGCCGCGACGTCCGCCGCGCAGAACAAGCTGTCGGGCGTGCTGTCCGACGCGGTCACGAACATCCTGGCCGTCAAGACCTGCGGGCGCGAGGACTTTGAGCGCGACCTATTCGATACCGCCGACCGTGCCGCGCGCGATGCCGAAACGGTATCGATGCACGCCATGATGCAACGCAACTTTACGACCTCGGGTCTTATCGTCATTACCATGGCCGTGGTGAGTGTGTTCGCCGCGGGTGGCAACGCATGGTTTGGCATTTCGGCCGGCGCGCTCGTCATGATCTTTACCTACACGTACAACCTCACTATGCGTCTGAACTACGTGAGCTCCATGATGCAACGCATCAACCGCGCGCTGGGCGACGCCGCCGAGATGACGCGCGTGCTGGACGAGCCGCGTCTGGTGGCAGACGACGCGAATGCCCCCGAGCTCAAGGTGCGCGAGGGCGCGATTGATTTCGAGCACTTGAGCTTTGCATACCGTGACGCCGCGGCGGGCGAGAGCGTGTTTGACGACCTGACGCTCCATGTGGCGGCGGGCCAGCGCGTGGGCCTGGTGGGCAAATCGGGCTCGGGCAAGACGACGCTCACCAAGTTGCTGCTTCGCCTGGACGACGTGCAGGGCGGCCGCGTGCTCGTGGACGGCCAGGATGTCTCGCGCTGCACGCAGCAGAGCCTGCGTCGCCAGGTTGCCTACGTGCCGCAGGAGGCGCTGCTGTTCCACCGCTCCATTCGCGAGAATATCGCCTACGGACGCCCCGACGCCACCGACGAGCAGATTCGCGAGGCGGCTCGCTTGGCTAATGCGACTGAGTTTATCGACCGCCTGCCCCGCGGCTTTGACACCATGGTGGGCGAGCGCGGCGTTAAGCTTTCGGGCGGCCAACGCCAGCGCGTGGCCATCGCCCGCGCCATCCTCACCGATGCGCCGATTCTGGTGCTCGACGAGGCGACGTCTGCCTTGGACAGTGAGTCCGAGGCGCTGGTGCAGGAAGCGCTCGAGAACCTGATGCGCGGCCGCACCTCCATTGTGGTGGCGCATCGCCTGTCCACCGTGGCGGCGCTCGACCGCATCGTGGTGCTGGCGGACGGCGAGATTGTCGAGGACGGTACGCATGCGCAGCTCGTCGAGGCGGGCGGTGAGTACGCAAGTCTGTGGAGCCGCCAGACCGGCGCATTTTTGGAGGCTTAAGGTCCCCGTACGTGGGACAATCGTTTTTGTGAAGTTATGTTTCTGCCGATCCGAGGAGTCGTTATGCCACGCGAGACCAATGCCGCCAAACGCGAGCGCGCCGTTGAGGTGTGCGAGCGCCTTAACCGTCGCTATGGCCCGGTCGAGTGCTTTTTGGACCACGAGAATCCCTTTAGGCTACTTATCTCGGTACTGCTCTCGGCTCAGACGACCGACGCGCAGGTCAATAAGGTGACGCCCCAACTATTTGCCCAGTGGCCCACGTCCGAGGCCATGGCCGGGGCAAGTGTGACCGACGTGGCCGAGACCATCAAGTCACTCGGTTTTTACAAGAGCAAGGCCAAGCACGCCGTGGAGGCCGCGCAGATGATCGTTGCCGATTACGGCGGCGAGGTACCGGCCGACATGAAGGAGCTCGTCAAGCTGCCGGGTGTGGGGCGCAAGACGGCGAACATCGTGCTCAATGTGGGGTTTGGCATTGTCGAGGGCATCGCGGTCGATACGCATGTCAACCGCATCGCGCACCGCCTGATGCTGAGCCCCAAGACGCATGCCAAAGAGCCGCTCAAGACCGAGCAAGATCTGCTCAAGATTCTGCCGCACGAGTATTGGGGATCGGTCAACCACCAGTGGATCACCTTTGGCCGCGAGATCTGCGACGCCCGCAAACCCAAGTGCGACAAGTGCCCGCTGGCAGACCTTTGCCCCAGCGTGCGTGTGATGGGGTAGGGGCCCGCCGCATTTTGTCGGCACCAGAGGACGGCGACTAATGTTGCGCAGCACATATGGGTCGCGAGGGCTCAATATGATGGCGACAGATGCCGTTTGCTGTGAGGGGATGCCCGAATATGTCTTGCACCAAGTGTGGCTCCGAGATACCCGATGGAACCGATTTATGCACGAACTGCGGGGCTGGGCATGCGGTTGAGCAGGAGTATATGTTGCCTCCTGCCGCCTCATGCAAAAATGTGTTGCTAATTTAGAAGCCTATTCAAGCGCGCCGAAGTCGTGGCGTGCTGGCGTAGCATGAACAAAAAATCAAGCAATGGAGGGCAACGTGGCAACATTGAAGACGCGAGAGCTTGAAGATTATTTTGAGCGCATTGTGCGCACGCGCGAAGGTGACCTACCTGGTCGTCGCAAAGGCGACGAATACTTGTCTCAAACCCATGCACTCTACCATGGCGACCCTGCGCCCTGGGCTTTAACGCCAAAGATATTCGATAAGGATATGACGGCGCTTCTTAAGGAGGCGGCCGAGCGCGTGTACGGCATTATGGACAAGGTGACGCGGGCGTTTTGTTCCGATGCCTCCGTGCGTGCGTGGTTTCGCATGGATCCGGCTTTTGCTGACCTGTGCGCTATGGATGCCGGCTATGATTGCCAGATCCCCCTTGCGCGCGTTGATATCTTTCTTGACGAGGACGACGGTTCGTATACGTTTTGCGAGCTCAATACCGACGGCAGTGCTGGAATGGTAGTGACCGATGCGGTCTGTCAGGCAGTGCGAATGACGCCTTCCTTTGAGGAGTTTGCATCCGACCACCCCGGCTTTCGGCAGTACGATTTGTGCGGCAGCTGGATAGATGCATTGTTTGAGACCTATGCAGAGTGGGAGCTGGCCCATCCTCGTCGCACCGAGGATGGTGCACGATCGGACGACGGGGTCTGCGTTGACGAGGGGCTCTATACACCGCAATCAAAGATAAATCCCGCTTCGGTGGCAATCGTCGACTATTCGGAAAGCATCGACTTGGAAGATGCAGCTCATTTTGTCGACCTTATGAGGCAGCGGGGTGTAGTCGCACGCTTTGCGGATGTGCGCGACCTGCGGATTGGCAAAGGTGAGAGCGGTGCTAGGCGCCTGTGCGATGCCGCTGGTCCTATTGATTGCGTTTGGCGGCGCGCGGTGACCGGCGAGCTGTGGGATAAGCCGTGCGACGGACGCTCGGCCTTAATCGAGGCTGCCCAAGAAGGGCTTGCATGTATCGTCGGTGGTTTTAGAACGTGGCCGTGTGCGACTAAGACCGTATTTGCGTTTTTGTGGTCTCGAGCCGGGCAGTCCTTGTTGAGTCCGGAGGAGCAATCGTTTGTCCGGGAGCATGTGCCCTATACCGAGATTATGGACGAAAGCACCCAGTTGTCGAGATTTGCCGAAAAGGATCGATGGATTGTCAAGCCGTGCGGCGGCTACAACGCGGTTGGCGTTGTGGCCGGTTTGGATGTCACGGAACGGGAATGGTCCCAGGTGCTTGCTCGCGCTGCGGCAGCTGGGGCGATTGTGCAGGAGTATGCTCAGCAGTATCAGACTCCCTGCTTGCGCGGAACGCTTGTCGATGGGCCGCATCGAGGAGAGGCGCCCAAAGGACTTGTGGATGATCTTGGTTTTGCGCCCGCTTCTAATATGGAAGGCCTGTACCTGTATCGCGGCCGTTTTGCGGGCGTGTACACACGCGTCGGTTTTGCCAACACCATAGGTGAGTGGACGAGCCGCCTGAACGTTGCGAGCTTTTTTGAGGAATAGCCGTTTCTTGGGGCACCTTCCGTGGCTGCGGCGTTCGACGTGACGGGGAGATTTTGGCGAAGTCGGTGAGTTCAGTTCTGTCTGGCGTTTTTGTTGCGGGGCTGGGCGTACGCCTGAGCTGGAGTCCCCTCCATGCGCTACCATGACAGGCAACGAATTTGACGAACGACCCGCCGAGCTTGCCTCGGCGGGCTTTTGGCGTTGCAATGCCGGAGGAACAGCATGCTCATTCACCGTATAGCCGCGCAGCTCTACACTGCCGAGGCGCTGCAGACCGTCGAGGCCGGGCTCGATGCTGGCGAGGACGTGACGCTGGCCGTGTCTCAATCGGGCCGAACGCTTATGGCGGCCGCCCAGTTTGCACGTCGTCCGCGCCCCACGGTCTACATCGTGAGTGGCGAGGATGCGGCCGATCGCGCCGCACGCAGCCTTGCCGCCTATGTGGGCCTGGCGCACGTGTGCCGCTTTCCCGAGCGCAAGGACTACCCTTGGCGCGAGCAGGCGCCCGACGACGCCGTGGTGGCGCAGCGCTGCGAGGCGCTGGGACGCATCGTGCGCGGAGACAACTGCATCATGGTCGCCTCGGCCCGCGCACTGCTGCGCTGCGTGCCGCCGGTCGAGAGCCGCTACTGGGAGTCCACTACTTTTGCGGTGGGCGAGGAGATTTCCTTTGACGAGGTGCCGCAGCGCCTGGTGGGCATGGGCTACACCAATGCCGGTGCCGCCGACGCGCCCGGCTTGTTCCGTGTGCACGGCGACACCGTCGAGGTGTTTCCCGCGCAGGAAAAGGCGCCCGTGCGCATTGAATTTTTCGGCGACGAGATCGACCGCATTCGCCGCATGGTGAGCTCCACGGGCCAGACCATCGGCAACGAGGACAGCATCGAGATCTTCCCCTGTCGCGAGCTCGCACTCACTGACGACGCCGTCCACAACATGCACGTGGCGCTCTACCGCGCCAGCCAGGACGACAGTAAGCTGGCGGCACTGCTCGAGATGGTGGATGCGCGCATCGTCACGCCCGAGCTCGACCGCTTTTTGCCGGTGATGTACGGCCAGACCGTGAGTCCGCTGTCGCATGTGAGCGGCAAGGCGCTCGTGGTGCTGTCCGAGCCACGCTCGCTGTTCGACGATTGCCTGCGCGCCTACGAGGATATCGAGGCACGTGCCGGCGAGGCGGGGGTCGACCGTCTGGACGGCCTGTACGTGCGTGCCCAGCAACTCGACTTTGGTTCCCAGCAACGCCTGAACTATGTGAGCCTCATCCGTGCCGGCGGTGCGGTTACGGCAGAGCTCAAGATTGAGCAGCCTGCCATCGCAGGCTCGGACAACCGTTTTATGACGCGCATCCAGGAGGTCGTGGGCAAGCGCTATGCCTGCGTGTTTGCCATTCCCGACCGCGGCGCGCGCGAGTCGATGGAGCTCACCTTTGGCGACGAGGGCATTACCTTTGAGGAATCGCTGACCGCGGCGCCCGAAAATGCCGGCGCTATCGGCGACCGCGTGCGCGTGGCAGCGGCGGATTCCGCCGACCGTGCCGCACGCCAGGAGGCCCATGCTTCCATTCGCGAGCGTAAGGCCGATGCGCTCAACGCCCGCTCGCTCGAGGCGGGCGCCGCGCAGGCTGCCGCCGGCGCCGCCGTGCCCACCATCTCGCGCGGGCGCGTGACCTTTGTGGACGCTGCCCTGCCGCAGGGCGTGGTGGTGCCCGACGCCAATTTGGCCGTGTTCTCGATCGCCGACCTCAACGCCCGCATGGATGCCAACCGCGCGCGCAGTCGCCGCAAGGTTGACATTACGCAGATCACCTTCCCGTTTAAACCGGGCGACTACGTGGTGCACGCTACCCACGGCATCGCGCTCTTTAGCGAGATCGCGCGCCAGGAAGTGGGCGGCAAGGAGCGCGACTACTTTTTGCTGGAATATGCCGATGGCGACAAGCTCTACGTGCCACTGGAGCAGGTTGACCGCATTACGCGCTACGTTGGTCCCGACGGTGATAAACCGCGCTTGACCAGGCTCAACACCGCCGACTGGACGCGGGCTACCAACAAAGCGCGCAAGAATGCCAAAAAGCTGGCATTTGACTTGGTCGACCTGTACACGCGCCGCTCGTCGATTACCGGTATCGCCTGTCCGCCCGATACGCCCGAGCAGATCGAGATGGAGCAGAGCTTCCCCTACGACGAGACACGCGACCAGCTGGAGGCTATCGCCGACATCAAGGCCGACATGGAGGCGCCCAAGCCCATGGACCGCCTGCTGTGCGGCGACGTGGGCTTTGGCAAGACCGAGGTCGCCCTGCGCGCAGCGTTTAAGTGCGTGGACTCCGGCCGCCAAGTCATGGTGCTCTGCCCCACGACCATTCTGGCCCAGCAGCACTACGAGACGTTCTTTGAGCGCTTTGCCCCGTTTGGCCTGGAGGTCGAGGTGCTCAGCCGCTTCCGCACGCCGGCGCAGCAAAAGCGCGCGCTCAAAGCGTTTGCCGAAGGCGCGATCGATGCGCTCATCGGCACGCATCGTCTGCTTTCGGCCGATGTGAACCCCAAGAACCTGGGCCTGGTGATCATCGACGAGGAACAGCGCTTTGGCGTGCAGCACAAGGAGCAGCTCAAAAACCTGCGCGAGCAGATTGACGTGCTTACGCTTTCGGCAACGCCCATCCCGCGTACCATGCAGATGGCCACGAGCGGCGTGCGCGACATGAGCCTGATCACCACACCGCCGACCGGGCGTCGTCCCGTGATCGTGCACGTGGGGGAGTACGACCCCGACGTGGTGAGTGCGGCGATTCGCCTGGAGGTGGGCCGCGGCGGTCAGGTGTATTACGTGTCCAACCGCGTCAAGACCATCGACGACGCCGTGGCGCGCGTGCACGAGGCCGCGCCCGAGGCGCGCGTGGGTGTGGCACACGGCAAGATGAGCCCACGCGAGGTCGAGGACGTGATGATCGAGTTCGCGACCAAGAAGATCGACGTGCTCATCGCCACGACCATCGTGGAGAGCGGCATCGATAACGCAACGGCCAACACGCTCATCATCGAGGACTCGCAGCGTCTAGGTCTGGCACAGCTCTACCAGCTTAAGGGCCGCGTGGGTCGCTCTGCCACGCAGGCCTACGCGTACTTTATGTTCCCGGGCGAGCTGCCGCTCACCGAGGAGGCGACGGCGCGCCTGACCGCACTCTCCGAGTTCCAGGACTTGGGCAGCGGCATGCGCATCGCCATGCGCGACCTGGAGATCCGCGGCGCCGGCTCGCTCATGGGCGCCGAGCAGCACGGCAACCTGTCGAGTGTGGGCTTTGACCTGTTTACGCAGATGCTGGGACAGGCCGTGGCCGAGGCGCGCGGCGATGACGATGCCGGTGTGGAGGCGGCGAGCGTGGGCATCAACCTGCCGGCCGATTACTTCTTGTCCGAGGAGTACCTACCGGCGGTGGACCAGCGCGTGCTCGTGTACCGCAAGCTCGCGGCAGCCGAGGACCTGGAGAGTATCGACGAGGTGCAAGAAGAGACCGAGGCCGCGCATGGCGAGCTGCCGTTGGCAGGACTCAACCTGTTCAATCGCGCACGAATCCGCATTCGCGGCGAGCGCCTGGGGCTCGAGAGCGTCACGCTCAGCGGTGGTCGCATCACGTTTTTGGGTGTCGACGTGCCCAAGAAGGTGGCCTTTGAGCTTAAGACCCGCTATGGCGCGGTGAACTTTCCCAAGAGCCGCAAGCTGTCGGTGCCCTACAAGGCGGGCGCCGGCGCGGGCAGCGGCCTGGGCCGCGGCCTCGACGCCAACGACGGCACCGGCCCGGTGGCCGCGGCACTCATGCTGCTGCAGCAGCTGGGCGCCAGTGATGATGACTAGCGAGTCGACGCTGCAAACACCCCATTTGGACACTCTGGTTCCATCGAAAGGAAAGCATGTTCGGATACATCTATAAAAAAGATGTCGCCATTATCGCGGTTGTCCTGTGTCTTTGTCTGGGCGTGGGCAGCTTCTTCGATTATCAGATCTCGAGTGCGCTGTTCAACATCGGCAGCATGTACGGCCGCTTTGTCGAGGCGGCTGGCGAGCTGCCGTTCGAGCTGACGGCGAGCATCGCGGGCGTTATGCTCGTGCGCTCGGCACGCCCCGATTCCAGGGGGAGCAAATGGCTCGCTGCGCTGGGCGTTTTGATCAACGTGGGTCTGGTCGGCTACGAGATTATCGGATCGCTGCGCGTCGGCGGCAAGCTCATCGCGTTTCAGCTGGTGCTGACGTTTGTGCTGGTCATTGCGGTTAACGTTATTGCCTATCGCCTTACGCGCGACACCGCGCCCGACGAGCTTACGCGCTGGGCGTTGATGGTACTTGCCGTGTGGGTCGCTCAGGCCATTATCCTCAACGTGATCGTCAAGCCGCTGTGGTCGCGCCCGCGCATGCGCGTGATCGAGGTCACGCCGGGGCTCAATTTTCAGCCGTGGTGGGTAATCGGCAATCCCGACAAGTGGACCTATATCGCCGCCGGCGTGATCAAGGACGGGTTCAAGTCGTTCGCGAGCGGGCACACCGCGCATGCGGCGATCGGCCTTATGCTCGCCGGGCTTCCCGCGGCAGCCTTTAAGGAAAAACCTTCGCGTCGCCGCGTGATCTTTTGGGCGGCGGCTGTGGTCGCGGCGCTCGTCGCCTTTGGCCGTATCGTGATCGGAGCGCACTTTTTGAGCGACGTGAGCTGCGGCTTTGCCCTGGTACTGGCACTTGAGTGCCTTGCCGCGCGCATTGCCTATCCCAACGGCGTACAATAGCCCCGTTTGAATCATCGGGCCCGTGCCCGGCTAGAGAGGATTGCCATGCTCGCGTTTAACAACGACTATTCCAACGGCGCACATCCGGCAGTGCTGCAGGCGCTCGTCGACACCAATATGGAGCCGCAGCCCGGCTACGGTACCGATGCGCACACCGAGCGTGCCAAGCAGCTTATCCGCGAGGCCTGTCAGGCCCCCGATGCCGACGTGTTTTTTCTGGTGGGCGGCACGCAGGCCAACGCGACGGTGATCGACATGCTGCTTGCGCCCTACGAGGGCGTCGTTGCTGCCGAGACTGGCCACGTCGCCTGCCATGAGGCGGGCGCTATCGAGTTTGGCGGCCACAAGGTGCTCACCATTCCCGGCTACGAGGGCAAGATGCACGCCGAGGACCTCGAGAACTATATCCAGGTGTTCTACGAAAACGAGAGCTACGAGCACACGGTGTTCCCGGGTGCCGTGTATGTGAGCCTATCGACCGAGTACGGCACGCTGTACTCCAAGGCCGAGCTCGCGGCGATTCACGCGGTGTGCCAGAAGCGCGAGATTCCGCTGTTTGTGGATGGCGCCCGCCTGGCCTATGCGCTGGCGGCCGATGAGTGCGACATTACCCTGCCCGAGCTGGCGCAGCTGTGTGACGTGTTCTACATCGGCGGCACCAAGTGCGGCGCGCTTTGCGGCGAGGCCGTGGTGTTTTGCGGCATGCGCGCTCCGGCGCATCCCATTCCGCGCATTAAGCAGCACGGTGCGTTGCTGGCCAAGGGTCGCCTGACGGGCGTGCAGTTTGAGGCGCTCTTTACCGACGGCCTGTATTTTGAGATTGGTCGGCAGGCGATTGAGACGGCTCAGGCGCTGCGCCGCGTGCTGCACGAGCGCGGCTACCAGTTCTTCTTGGAGACGCCCACAAACCAGCAATTTGTGATTCTGCCCAACGAGGACATGGCCCGCATTCGCGAGCATGCCTCGATCGAGTACTGGGAAAAGTACGACGAGACCCACACGGTGGTGCGTTTTTGCACCAGCTGGGCCACGACGCAGGAGGATATCGACGCGTTGGCGGCGGTTCTGTAGCCTGATGTAATGACGAGGGGCCGCCTTGCGCTGGGTTTGGCGCAAGGCGGCCTTTGTTTTTGAGGGAGAAGGGTTGTATGACCGAGATGTCCGAGCCGACGATTCGCCTGGCGACGCCCGAAGACGCACCGGCGTTGCTTGCCATCTATGAGCCGTATGTGCGCCAGACGGCGATTACCTGTGAATACGAGGTGCCGAGCGTTGAGGAGTTCGCCGGGCGCATCGAGCGTACGCTCAAGCGCTATCCGTATCTGGTGATGGAGCTGGACGGGTGTCCGGTAGGCTATGCCTATGTGAGTCCGCTCAACAGCCGCGAGGCATACGACTGGTCGGTCGAGACGTCGATCTACCTGGCGCGCGACGTGCGCCACGGCGGGCTGGGGCGCAAACTGCACGATGCGCTCAAGCAGTGTTTGATCGCGATGGGCATCACCAGCATGTGTGCGCTCATCGCCGTGCCGCACGACAAGGACGACGAGTACCTGACGCACAACAGCCAGGATTTCCATGCCCATATGGGATATCGCCTGGTGGGCACCTTCGACCGCTGCGCCCAAAAGTTCGGCCGCTGGTACGACATGTGCTGGATGGAGCTGGTCCTGGCCGAGCGCACACCCAACCAACCCAAACCAACCTGGTTCCCCGACCTCTTCGCCTAAAACCACCACAAAGGTGCCTGTCCCCTTTGTGGTGGTTTTGGTGTTGGTTAGCCGATGGGTTCGGTGTATTTGGCGCGGTCGGTGCGCTGGATGCGCTTGGAGACGTGGAGCGGGCGGCCGTCGGTGTCGTAGACGTAGTCGGTGATCAGGATCAGCGCCTGCCCGCGCTCAACGTTGAGCAAAAACGCCTCGTTTTGCGAGGCGTAGCACACCTCAAAGGTCTTATGCCCCTGTGCCGGTGCGCGATGGAACTCCTGTCGCAGCGTGGCGTAGAGCGAACCGTTGATATCGCGATCGATGAGTGCCTCAAAGCTCGGTGGTAGATAGGTGGTCTCCAGGCACAGCGGCGCATCGTCCAGATAACGCAGACGGACAAGTTTGACGAGCTTGCTGCCCACGGCGGCATCAAAGAACTTAGCTATGCTGCCGCCCGCCTTGGTAAAGCCCGAGTCCACGGTGCGCGTGGTGGGCTTCATGCCCTGGCCTTCGACCTGCTTGGTATAGCTCGAAAACACCAGGTTGTTCTCGTGGAGCGCGGGCGTGTCGGCCACAAAGGCACCACGTCCGCGCTCGGTGCGAACCAGGCCCTCATCAACGAGCACCTTAAGGGCATGGCGCACGGTGCTGCGCGACAGCCCCGATTCGTCCATGAGTTCCATCTCGGACGGCAGCTTGTCTCCGCGCGCGTAGGTGCCGGCGGCGATGCGGTCGCGCAGCATGCCCGCCAAGCGCTCGTATTGGCTTAGTTTCTTTTTAGATGAGACGCTCATATTGCCAACCTATATCTAACTTGTATGCCTAACTAAGCAAGCATGTATTCAATACAAGAACAAAACTGCTGGTAACGAACAATCGAAAACCTTACCAGCAAAATTTCTAAGACAAATATAGCATACAACTAGTCGACATAACCAAAACATGTATGTAACTTGTATGCCATCGAGAGCATCAAACGAGAAGAAAGGCTGATGCACGATGACTACTCAGGAACAGGTTAAGGATGTCGTCTCCCAGGTTTTGGCTGACAAGGCAGACAAGGGCGGCATCAAGCGCGTCGTGTGGATTGGCGCTGGCGGATCCAACGGCGGCAACTATCCTGCCCAGTACTTTATGGAGCACGAGGCCACGCAGGTCGTGAGCTCCAGCTACACCAGCAACGAGTTCGTGCACGCCACGCCTGCCTATGTCAACGAGAACACCCTGGCCGTCGTCGTGTCCATGCGCGGCACCAAGGAGACCATCGTCGCCGCCCAGGTCGCCAAGGACCACGGCGCCAGCACCATCGCCATCTATGTTGACGAGTCCGGCCTCACCGAGGTCTGCGACTACAAGATCCAGTACGACAGCCTGGCCGTCGACGAGTCCTGCATGGGCCGCACCAACTCCGCCGTCGTGACCATGATCGCCATGGAGCTTACGCAGCAGACCGAGGGCTATGCCGAGTACGAGACTGCCATGGCCGCCTTCGACTTGGTCGATCCCATCTATCGCAAGGCCGTCGAGTACACCCGTCCGCTTGCTGCCAAGTGGGCCGAGCAGAACGCCGACAAGCCCTGCATCAACGTCATGGCTCAGGGTCCGCTCTTTGGTGCCGCCTACGTCTTTAGCATCTGCAACGTGCAGGAGATGCTGCAGATCGACTCTTGCACCATCAACACCTGCGATTTCTTCCATGGCCCCTTCGAGATCCTGGACAAGCGCACCTCGCTGTTCCAGCTCATCAGCGTCGGCCGCAGCCGCTGCAACGACGAGCGCGGCATCCGCTTTGTCAACCAGTACGGTGGCGAGCGCGTCTATCAGCTCGACGCCAAGGAGCTCGGCCTCAACGACATCAAGGACAGCGTGAGCGAGTACTTCAACCACCTGATCTTTGCCCCGATCCTCAACAACGTCTACATGCGTGCACTCTCTGCCGTCACCCACAAGGACTACATGACGCGCCGCTACATGTGGAAGCTTGAGTATTAGTTACGCGGTTTTACCAAACCGCGTAACGGCTCGACGCTGCGCGGGCCGCATTTGGGCAATCTGACGTTCAACTTCAAGGGCGCGACCAGAAGGTCAGCGCCCTTTCGTTTCACGTCACCTTGCCTCAAATGCGGCCCGCTCGCTGACTTATGCTCAACCAGCGGCGCCTTAGACGTTGGGGACGTTCTTAAATGACTAGTCATTCGGGAGCGTCCCAATGAGTATGTGGGGAAGCAGATTTTCCCGTCTGCCGATTTGTGTCTTGAAAAATGTATATAACGACTATAACGTAGTGTGAAACATATTGGAAACAATACCGAGGAGGCTGCGTTGAAGAAAAGCAATCTGGGCTATGTGCTAGTGCTGATCGCCGCGCTTATGTGGGGCAGCATCGGAATCTTTGTAAACGGCATCTCGGCCATGGGTGTTTCGTCTCAGAGCATGGCGGCCTTTCGCCTGTTGTCCGGTGCCGTCTTAATGGCTCCGGTCTTGGCGTTCATGGGTTGCCAGGGAGGCGATCGTGAGGGAAAAGCATCGGGTCCCCTGGCACTGTTCAAGGCAAGTCCTAAAGAGCTTGTTCCCTGTGCGCTTCTTGGCATTATCGGCCTCGCCACCGCTAACACGCTTTATTACGAGTGCATGGGCGAGGTGGGCATGTCCACGGCCTCGGTGCTGCTCTACACCTCGCCGGTGTTTGGCGTCATGCTCGGCCGCGTGCTTTATCGCGAGGATGTGACTCCCAACAAGCTCGTTGCCATCGCTTTTAATATCGGTGGCTGTGTACTTGCAGTGACCAATGGCGACCTTTCCGGTTTCCATTTTTCGGTTTGGGGCGTCACGTCGGGCGTGATCGCGGGCTTTTGTGGCGCGTCGCTCGCGGTGTTTAGCCGGATAGCAACCAAGACGGTCCACCCGCTGGCTGTCACGTTTTGGGGCCTTGTTTTTGGCGGTGCGGTTATGGCGGCTATCGCGGCTCCGTGGCCAGATGTCGCCGCGGCAATGTCGCCACAGCTGCTGCTGCTGTTCTTTGGTTTTGGACTCATCCCTACAGCCGTGGCCTATGTCTTATATATGCAGGGTCTGTCCATGGGGCTCGAGACGTCGAAAGTTCCCGTCGTAATGTCATTCGAGACGGTCGTCACCGTACTGGTGGGCATTGGTGTCTACGCCGAGCCCGCCGGCGCGATTAAAGTCCTGGGCATCGTGCTGGTGCTCGTGTCCATCCTGATTATGAACACCGACTTCTCCAAGCTGCGCAACAGTGTGTTTGTCGGTCATGTCATTGAGAGCATGACCTTTAAGCCCAACGCGTGGTGGACCGAAAAATCTCAGGACATGGATCTGTTTAAGGAACGCACCGGCATTGCGCTGGAACCCACCGTACAGGAAAGCCCCTGGTACTTCGTGCGATAGGGGATTGCGCGCAGGGTCTGACCTGGGGTTATCCAGCTAGCGCCGGCCTACCTAGCCAAACGTTTCGAGTACGTTAAACCCGTCAACGGTCGATTTTCACCCGCGAACGGTCTTTATACTAATTAGCAATATAAGCAACGTATAAGACGTTATAATGACCATAACGAAAAGGAGGAGGCAAGATGAATCAGATCATTCTCGCATCTCATGGCGGCCTGGCCGCAGGCGCCAAAGACACGCTCGAGATGGTTCTCGGCGACGTGTCGAACGTCCACGTCGTGTCGCTTGCTCGCGACGACAAGGAGCCCATCACCAATAAGGTTGAGGCTATGATCGCCACGTTCAACGCGGACGACACCGTCTATGTGCTGACCGATATGCTCGGCAGCTCGGTCAACAACAACATGGTCGAGCTTTCCAAGAACGGCACGAAGTTCACGGTTGTCAGCGGTTTCAACATTCCGTTGGCACTGACGCTCGCTATGAGCCCCGTCTCCGTCAAGGGCGCCGAGCTCGCGGCCCTCATCAACGAGGCCCGCACCGGTCTGACCAACCCCAACGCACCGGTCGAGGCCGCCGCGGCTCCCGCCAAGAAGGCCAAGGCGTCCCGTCACAGCTCCGGTCCCGCCAAGATCGTCCTCGCACGTCTTGACTACCGTCTGCTGCACGGCCAGGTCGTCTTTACCTGGACCACCAAGGTTCAGGCCGAGCGCATCATCGTCGTCGACAACGCTGCCGCCAACGATGACATCAAGAAGGGCGCTCTTAAGCTGGCCAAGCCCCAGGGCGTGCGCCTGAACGTCTTCACCGTCGAGCGTGCCCTCGCCAAGATGGACAAGCTCAACACCCTCGGCGAGCGCGTCATGTTCGTCTTTGGTAACACTGCCGAGATGCTGCAGTTCTGCCAGGGCTACAAGCTTGACGCCATCAACCTGGGCGCCACCGCCAACCACGACGGTGCCGATCAGGTCGGCGGCAAGGACAGCTCCGTCTTCCTCGACGCCAACCAGAAGGCCGACGTCAACCAACTGCTCGACATGGGCATCAAGCTCTACGTCCAGCAGACCCCTACGTATCAGAGCGTCGACATCGACGCCAAGCTGTAATCAACCAGGCTTTTGCCTGACTGAAAGGAGAAGGGTATGAATACGTTCATCAGTGCGGTGCTCGTCGGACTCGTCGGCGTGTTCTGCATGTGGGACTCCCGCCTGCTCGGTCGTCTTAACTTCGAGCAGCCCCTCGTTGGCGCTACGCTCGTCGGTCTGCTGCTGGGCGATGTGCCCACCGGCCTTGCCGTCGGTGCCGCCGTCGAGCTCGTGTCCATGGGCCTGGTGCAGGTCGGCGCCGCCGTTCCGCCCGATATGGTCCTGGGCGGCATCGTGGCCGCTGCCTTTGCGTGCCTGACCGATGCTTCCGCCGAGACCGCCATGACGATCGCCATCCCGGTCGCCGTCCTGGGTCAGCTCCTCGGCATCGTGTTCCGTTCCATCATCGCCGCCCTCACCCATGTGGCAGATAGCGCGATCGATAACGGAAAGTTCAAGACCGCCTACCGCATGCACATCTGCGCCGGCTCCGGTCTGTACGCCGTCATGTACTTCCTGCCGATCTTCCTCGCCGTCTTTGTTGGCACCGACCTGGTTCAGGCCATCGTCAACATGGTTCCCGAGTGGCTGTCCACTGGTCTTAACGTTTCGACCAAGATCATGACCGCCTACGGCTTGGCCCTGCTGCTCACCATGATGATCAAGAAGGGTATGACTCCGTTCCTGTTCATCGGTTTCCTGCTCGCCGCTTACCTCAACCTGTCCGTCATCGCGGTCGCTCTGATCGGTGTGTGCCTGGCTGTCGTCTTCATGGGCTTCAAGTTCAACGGTTCCCATGCAGCCGCCGGTGTCGATTCCGACTACGATCCGCTCGAAGACGACGAAGACTAAGGAGGAACACACTATGGCAACCGCAACCAAGGACGTGTCCCTGAACAAGAAGGTCAGCCAGTTCTTCTGGCGCTCCTGGGCCATCCAGGCCTCTTGGAACTACGAGCGTCAGATGAACATGGGCTTCCTCTACGGCATGGTTCCCACGCTCGATCGCCTCTATCCGGATGAGTCCGACTCCAAGCAGCTCGCTGCTAAGAAAGAGGCTTACCACCGTCACATGGCGTTCTACAACTGCACCCCGCAGACGAGCGCTTTCATTCTGGGCCTCTCCGCCTCCATGGAGGAGGAGTACGCCAAGGATCCCGAGAACTTCGATCCCGATTCGATCAACGCGGTCAAGACCTCCCTCATGGGTCCGCTTTCCGGTATCGGTGACTCCTTCTTCCAGGGCACCATCCGCGTTATCGCCTTTGGCCTGGGCGTTCAGCTGGCTCAGCAGGGCTCCATCATGGGCCCGATCCTGGCCATGCTCATCTCCATCGTCCCCTCTGTGCTGATCACTTGGTTCGCAGCCAAGATGGGCTATCAGGGCGGCCACGAGTACCTGAGCAAGCTTCAGGGCGGCGACCTCATGGAGAAGCTCATGTATGTCTGCGGCATCGTGGGTCTTATGTCCGTGGGCGGCATGATCGCTACGCTGATCGGCGCTACCACCCCGCTGCAGTTCGCTGAGGGTACCGTCGTTATCCAGGACATCCTAGACGGCATGATGCCCCAGATGATCTCCCTTGGCCTCACCGGCCTTATGTACTGGCTCATCAAGAAGAACGTCAACACCGGTTGGCTTCTCGTGATCGCCATCGTGGGCGGCATTGCCCTCTCCGCGGCCGGCATCCTGGCCTAGTCGCGACTAAGCGCCTAACCGCTTTCCCCGGGGGCCTGCCTGGCATCCCATACCCCAGGCAGGCTTCCATCCCCAAAATGCGACAATGGGACAGTCCCTTTGTCGCATCCTTAACGGGCCGGCGACTCGGTCCAAACCACGGTAACCCTGCGAGCGCCCGGCAATGTGGCGTCGCAAAAATCGAAAGGAATGTGTCAGATGTACGAGATCGACCTTAACCTCCCTAAGCAGATTGTCGCTGACGTCCTGTCCAACCACGAGATTCACAGCGTCGCCTTCGTCGGCTGCGGTGCTTCCATGTCCGACCTTTACCCCGCCAAGTACTTCCTGGCCAACAACACGGACAAGCTGAACGTTCAGATCTTCACCGCTAACGAGTTCAACTACGACACGCCCTCCTGGGTCAACGAGCACACCTTCGTGATCACCTGCTCCCTCGGTGGCTCCACGCCCGAGACCGTCGAGGCCAACAAGACCGCCAAGAAGCACAACTGCCCGGTCGTCTCCCTTACCAACAAGGCTGGCTCCGCTCTGACCGTCGACGCTGACTACGTCATCGTTCACGGCTTCCACGCCAACTTCGCTGCCAAGTGCGAGAAGCCCGGCTACGCCATCGCTCTTGCTGTCGAGATCCTTCAGCAGACCGAGGGCTATGACCACTACGAGGACATGATCACCGGCCTTACCAACGTCTTCGAGCTCTGCGAGAACGCCGCTCAGCACTGCAAGAAGCTCGCCAAGAAGTTCGCTGAGGACTTCAAGGACGACAAGATGATTTACTTCATGGCCTCTGGTGCCTCCGAGAAGATGGCTTACTCTCACGCCGCCTTCCTGTTCACCGAGATGCAGTGGATCGACGCCGCCGCCTACAACACCGGCGAGTACTTCCACGGCCCGTTCGAGGTTTCCACCGAGGGTAAGCCCTACGTCTTCTTCATGTCCGATGGCGCTACCCGTCCGATGGACGCCCGCGCCCTCACCTTCCTTGAGCGCATGGGCGCCAAGGTCGCTCTGATCGACTCCAAGGATTACGGCCTGGCTGACGCCGTGCCCGCGAGCGTCGTCACCTACTTCAACCCGCTGCTGCACCTCGCCGTTATGCGCGAGTACGGCAACCAGATCGCCGAGGCCCGTCAGCACCCGCTGACCATGCGTCGCTACATGTGGAAGCTTTCCTACTAATCACAAGTAAGTAGACCTTACGGGTTGATTGAGAGGGGATGGGGTTTGTGCCCCATCCCCTTTTTTGCTCTTGGGAGGGCACGCCTGTCGCGTCGCAAAACCCAGGATAAAACCTACCAAAATAAACCTGTCTCTATTTGGCAGGTGGGAGGAGATGCGTATGATCAAAGCAGTGCTGTTTGACATGGACGGCGTGCTGGTCGATACCGAGTGGTTCTACAACCGCCGCCGCGTGGCGTTTATGGAGGAGAAGGGCTTCCACTTTGACGAGATCCCCGATCTTTCGGGGTCTAACGAGCCTGCCATTTGGGAGGCGCTGGTGCCCGACGATGTTGAGCTGCGCGAGCACCTGCGCGTGGAGTACAAGCAAGTCTACAGCCCGGACCACCCCGTTCCGTATGCCGAGCTGCTCAACGAGCAGACGGAGCCGGTGATGCGCGCACTGCACGAGCGCGGCGTGAAGTGTGCCATCGCGAGCTCGTCCTATCGCGAGTTGATCGACGAGCTGGTGGAGATTGCCGGTATCCCCGACGTGCTGGACTACACCATCAGCGGTCACGAGTGCAGTGCGTTTAAGCCCGACCCCGAGATCTACCTGCGTGCCATGGAGGCGCTGGGGGTGGAGCCTGCCGAGTGCCTGGTTATCGAGGATTCGCCTTTGGGGATCGAGGCTGGCAAACGTTCCGGCGCCCGCGTCCTGGCACTGCGTCCGCACGAGGGCGTCAACCTCGATCAATCGCGAGCCGATGCCGTTATCGATAATCTGACCGACATTTTGGCCGCTTTGTAGTGTCAATCCGCCGCGAGAAGCACGGGTTCACGCGTCTTTTGCTGCGGATTGGCTTAATTTGTCCTCTATTTGGATTCGTTTGGCTTCGATTCGGACTAAGTGAGTAGACTTTTTGGTGCAGTACGAGCGCAAAGTGCATCTGCTCTAGCAAAACCGCAGGTCACAGGGGTGGCGGTTTTGGGTGTGCTCGGCAGATCGTAAAAAGTCTACTCACTTGTAATTTGGGCCTTTGGTCGTGGAGGCTGTTGGTCCCGCTTTGGTTGTCGAGAGAGGGTGAATTGAAGCGCCCCGCACGCTCCATGCTACAATCGCGGGCATGCCCCACAACTACATCTGCCTTCGAAAGGAGCTTCCGTGGCGAACGCCATCGATCAGCTCACGGACCGCGTGCTCGTGCTCGGCCGCCTCACCATCGTCCGCCGTGCCATTACCGCCGTGGCGGTCACAATTTCTGCCGTCCTCCAAACATTCCTGATCCAGGCGTTCATTCAGCCCGCCGACCTGCTTCCGAGCGGTCTCACCGGCGTCGCGGTCCTGCTCGATCGCGTTACCTCGCTGGGCGGCGTTCACATCGACATCTCGCTCGGCATGCTTGCGCTCAACATTCCCGTGGCGCTCCTATGCTGGAGCGGCATTAGCAAGCGCTTCGTCATCTTCTCGATGATGCAGGTCGTGCTCTCGTCGCTGTTCCTTAACGTCTTTCACTTCGCTCCATTTTTGGGCGACAAGATCATGCTAATCATTTTTGGCGGCGTGGTCTCGGGTCTGGGCGCTGCCATCGCGCTTAAATCCGGCGCATCCACCGGCGGCACCGACTTTATCGCGCTGTGGGTTTCCAACCACACGGGCAAGACCATCTGGGGCGTCATCTTTGGTTTCAACTGCTTTATCCTGGCGATCTTTGGCTTTATGTTTGGCTGGGACAAGGCGGCGTATTCCATCGTGTTCCAGTTTATTTCGACCAAGACCATCGACAGTTTCTATCGTCGCTACGATCGCGTGACGCTGCAGATCACGACGCGTAAGGCAGACGAGGTCATGACTGCCTACGTAAACCATTTTCAGCACGGCATTAGCTGCGCCGAGGTCGTCGGCGGATATAGCCGCGAAAAGATGTACCTGCTGAACACCGTTGTCTCGACCTACGAGAGTCAGGACATTATCAAGCTGGTGTGCGACGTTGATCCCGGCGCCGTGATCAACGTGTTCCACACGCTCAACTTTGTGGGCGGCTGGTGGGGCGGTCATGTCGACGAGCCCATGCCCACGGCCGTTCCCGATCCCGACAAGCCCGCACGCATGGCCAGCAGGCAGGCGCGCCTCAGCGAACAGGACAGCCTGCAGCAGGATGACGGCAAGTAGAGTGTTGGCATTTTGCCGGCACAGCGCAATCCTGTCCGCTTGAGCCTCCCGAAAGCCTCGCTGCTTTCGGGAGGCCTTCGTTTGCCCAGTTAAAACCTACCAAAATGAAGCTGTCGCTTTTTGGTAGGGAGGGTGTATCGTTTTATCATTATGAGGTAACATGAAACTAGACGTTATATACGTATTAGTTATTTCGATATTTCGATAAGAGTGATTAGATATGCCTGCGCCCAAAAATGCACCGCTTTACCAGCAGATTTATGACGAAATCAAAGATGCGATCGAGAAAGGTGTTTATGCGCCCAAGGAGCGTATTCCGTCCGAGCTTGAGCTAGCCGAGCAGTACGACGTGAGCCGAATTACGGTGCGTCGCGCCGTCGAGGAGTTGTGCTCCGATGGCTACCTGGTTAAGCAGCAGGGCCGCGGCACCTTTGTTTCCACGCCGCACATCAATCGTCAGTTCCATGCCTCGACGCTGCAGACGTTTACCGCGCTGTGTGCCGGCAACGGCATGAAGGCCGGTGCGCACGTGGTCGATCGCCAGATCGTTCCGGCGCGCCAAAACGAGATGGAGTTCTTTGGTCTGCAGAAGGATGCGCTGCTACTGCATATCAAGCGCGTGCGTACGGCCGACGGCGAGCCCATCTTTGAGGAGAACATCTTTGTGCCGTTTGACGCCTACCGTGAGCTGTTGACGGCCGATCTTGAGGACAAGTCGATTTTTGCCGAGGTCGAGCGTGTTGGCGGAACGCCGATTGTCTCGGTTGGCTACCGTACGGTCGAGGCCGTTCGCGCCAATGCCGAGCAGGCGGCCGAGCTGGGCATTGCCCCGCATGATCCACTGCTCAACCTGCGTGCCGGCTTCACAGGCCCCAATGGCGAGCCGGTCCTGATGGGTAAGCAGTACTACGTGGGATCGCGCTACGTCATGGTCATGTAGGGTTGGTTCCGCCGTTCTGACGAACGGCGGACCGGTCGACGCTGCAAACGCCCCTAAGCGGCAATCTGACGTTCAATCGTCGGTCGCGTACCGAAGTACGCTTCCCTCCTCTTTCACGTCACCTTGCTCGCTTAGGGGCGTTTTCGCTCATATGACCCAATCCGCTGTCAAGAGCCACAATGGCCCCGCCGACCGCTTGCAATCGGTCGGCGGGGCCTGCCGTTGAACCCGTCCCGGT
>CABUSV010000010.1 GCA_902494345.1 uncultured Collinsella sp. | reverse complement strand
CGGGGATACAGAATCCCCGAGGTCTGCCAGGGGAGTCAGTTCGGGGATGAGAAGCTTAGGCTGACCCGTCGTCAGTCCGTCGAATGTCACCGAGCAGATCGGGACCGTCACGTCAGCGCCACCGTCCAGGATAGAGCCTTTCGGCACCGACGGCGCGGCGGCGCTCGAGCCGGGGGTGCCCTGGAGAACCTTCCACTCGACCGTCTCGACAAGGGTCGGGCTGGACCCGCTCACATCGCGGGTGTAATGGACACAAATGTAGTCCATGCGCTTCTTGCCTTGCGAGCCGCTCGCCACCTTGACGTCCTCGGGCGAGGTGACGCCGATATGGCGACCCTGCACGATCATGTCGCCGGTCGCGATACGGACGGTGTTCGCGTCGACGAGAGATGGGGCCAGTTTGCCGCCCGTCTGCAGCACATAGCTGCCAGTGCCGACTTCGCCCGCAATGCGGCGCCCGTCGTCGGCCGAGCTGACGTGTGGCACGCCCGCTTTACCGGTCACTATCTCCATTTAAGCCGTCCTTTCCCATATAAAGCCGTTCTGGCTGTCCCGCATGACCCACGTTCCCCCATAGGTGGCACCTGGGTTTTTGCCCTTGCTTTCCATATAGAGGGAGCCCACAGGGTGTGCAGCGAGGAATGTCTGGGCGGTCGAGGCTGCAGGACCCTGTGGCCCCGTCTCCCCGGCAGGCCCCTTTATGTTGCCCAACTTGATCCAGGCCATTTCGCCGTCACCCGCTAGGCCTTGTAGGTGTACAGGTTGCCCGTGCTCGCGTCGATGTAGACCGAACCGACCACGGCAGTACCTGTCGGTGCGCCGGTCCCAGCGGTCACTGAGGTGCCGTCGGCGCCCTTGGGCCCGATCGGGCCAGTCGGCCCGATCGGGCCGGTCTCCCCTCGCGGCCCCTGAGCCCCTTGCGCTCCCCTGGCGCCGGTATCGCCCTTATCGCCTTTGGGACCCTTCAGCGATCCGATGTTAGTCCACGCCATATCGCTCCCCCTTCACTAGGCACTCGTACCGTACTGGTAGACCTTAAAGCCGTCTGCCGTATCAATGTAGACGGCTCCCTCCTGCGACGCTGCCGTAGGAGCCCCTTGGCCGAACGTAATGCCTGGGCCAGCCGGCCCCTGTGCGCCCTTGGGGCCGGTGTCGCCCCTGTCACCCTTTTCGCCCGTGGCCCCCTTGTCGCCCTTGGGCCCCTTCATTTCGCCGAGGTCCGTCCACTGCGCATCACCGGTCGCGGCGGTTTTCACCCACATGTGGCCGTTGTCGCTCGTGACGTAGGTGTCGCCGATGGCGGCATCGGACGGCAGCGCGGACGCGCTGCTCACCGCGCCCTTGACCGTTATGGACGTGCCGTCGGCACCTTTGGGGCCAGTGTCGCCCGTTTCGCCTTTGGGGCCCTTGAGGCTCACGCCGTTGATGGCGGAACCGACTCGGGCGGTAGACCTGCCCGGATCCACCGCCGAAATGGGATAGACACTTCCCTTGGCGTCGAGCACGAGGTCGCCGACCTGCACGCCGTCAGAAGGGGAAAGCGCCGAGAATGCGACTTCGCCTTCCGACGGGATATTGACGCTCGCCACGCGGACGCTGCCGCCCTTGGGGCCGGCGTCACCGGTCGCGCCCTTATCGCCTTTGGGGCCCTTGAGCGTTCCAACTTGGTTCCATGCGTTAGCCATTTGTATCTCCAATCTCGCCGTAGCGATAATAGGTGCCCGTCTCACTGTCGAGATAGAGGTCCCCGACGCGACCACCTATGGCGGGGGTGCCGCCCCCGACATACCACTTCGTGCCGGGCTCGCCTACGGCCCTCAGCTGCTCTCGCACCCAATCTTCGACATCAGCCCAGGTCTTGACCTCGTCATCGGTGTAGATGTAGCCGTCCGGCTTGGCCCTCGGGCGCACCTTGAGCACGGCGCGTGCGTGCGTGTCGCGCCCATCGCTCGCCCAAACGGCCATGTCAACGCCCGCAGTAAGCAGAAGCGAGGGCACCACGGCCTCTCCGCCCACGACCGGGACGACCAATGCGCGTTCCGATCCGGCGACGGCGAAATGTGCCTCCGTCACCCCCTGCAACGCGATGTGAACGCGCCGACCCGTATCCCATTGGTAAAGGGGCGGGCCGATGAGTTCTATCTGCTTCATAGCAGTCTCCTATCTCCCCACCGCACCAGGCGATGCGCCATACGTGGCGCTGTAGCCCGACCCCGCGGCCTTTACGATCTTGCTGCTGATCTCGACCGAGACCGTCACGTTTGGCGAATAGTGCCTGGCCTCGACGATATCGCCGAGGCCGAACTCGACACCCTCGTTGACCGTCACGGTCACGCTGCCCTCGGACTGTTTGTCCTTGAGTCGGCTGAGTGCCTGATCGCGGAGATCGTCGCCCTCGGTGTTGTTGGCGTCGTAGTACTCCTCGAGCTCGAAGACGCCGGCCATCGCCTTCACGGTGCCTACGCCGCCTTCCCGGTCGGCGTAGACGTCCACGACATCTCTGGCCGCAAGTTCGCCCTTGCCGGCCGCCTTGAGGTGATTGGTGACGAGCAGGTCGCTCTTGAGGTCGAAGTTTACGAGATCGGAGTCGACCCTGCCGCGCCAGTCTGTCACCTTCACCGCCTGGAGCCTGCACGATCCGCCCACCCACCTCGCATCGAGGCGAAGGCCTGCGGAGCGCATCGCCAGCCTAAGGTTGGTCCAAGCGTCGGGCACGTCTCTGTTGCATCGGTAGCTTACGCTCACCCCGGCGTCGGCATCGGGAACCGTGAAGAGGGAGCCGATGTCGAGCCGTTTAACCGCGGAGCGCAGCACGGCGTTTGCGTCCCCAGAGAGGACAAGGTAGTCCTGGCCCGGATCGGGCCACAGAAGGCGCTTCTCGAGCACTCCAGTCCAGGTCGACCCGGTCCAGTGCAGCTCGGACGAAGTGCGGCCAGTCTTGAGCTCAAAGCCCTCGACGCGCCCGCCGATCTCCAGGCCGTCGGCGAAAACACGCCAAGCGGCCTCCGGCAACGGTACGGACGAGTCACGCACCACAAGATCGAACGAGTTGTCGACGCCGTCACCCCAGCCCGAGTCCATATCCAGCTCGAAGTTCGAAATCGGGAAAAGCGTCCTGCCGGCGCTGTCGGAGACTATGAGCTCCAAGGCGGCTCCCCCTCCTCAAGATAATGGGTCATGGTGAAGCCGAACGAGCCGTCCCATGAGACAGAGGACGTGCCCGGCCGCAGCTGCTCGAAGCAGTAGGAGCCGCTTCCCGCGCCCTCTCCGCGCATGCCGTCGGCGAAGCGGTCCTCGGTCTCACCGTACATGCCGACGAGCTTGATCGTCTTGGGGAAGCTCGAGCCGTCGATGATAAGCCTGGAGCCGCCAGGCACTTCAACGTCCGCGGAGTAGACGTTGATGAAGTCCCCCTGCGTCACGGTGATGCACGGTGACGACGCGGGACCGAAGATCGTGAGCTTAAGGTCGGCAGGCACCAGCCCATCGACGGTGACCGACCGGCTTGCGACCGATCCGCCGTAGTCGAACTCGAAGTCATGGGGGAAGTCCAGGCCGGTCTGGTCCTCGTCCTCCCGGGCGTAGAACTCCTGGGCGACCTCGCGCCGCCAGGATCCGTCGAGCAGCAGCACGGTAAGCGTAGCGGCGATGCCCCGCCTGCCATAAATCTGCGAGGTCTCGGACTTAGCGATATAGGCGCGCTGGTACCAAACACCGTCGACAACGAGGCGACCGGGCTCGCCGACGGAGATATCCCTGTCCGCGAGCCGCCTGAGCCTGTCGGCAGCCGCCGAGGACGCCACGGCATCGACCGTCGCCTCCCTCGCGTCTCGCGAGATGCCGTAGGCGCCGCGCCACGAGAGGTCGTAGCTCCACTCGCGCGAGCGCACGCCCGCAGCGGTGCCGACGAAGACGCCGTTGCCATCAAGGTCGACGCTCTCGCCCGATGACGACACGTAGTGCATTCTATGCATGTGCCACCGCCCTGATGTGTCTGTCGAGGTCGCGCTCGAGCGTGACCGGCGTGTACTCCCGGATGATTGTCGGAAGGTTTCGGTCGAGCCACGCGATGACCGCAGCGCCGTCCGAGCCGCCGCCGGCATCCATCGTCTGGGCGACCCCCCTGCCGATCCCGCCCAGCACCTTAGGGCTCAGCGGGATGGCCGCCTCGTCGTATCGCCGGTTGTCGCCGATTCCGATGACGCGCGGCCTGTTCGGTCCGAAGACCGCGCCGCCGGCGTACCAGTTAACGTTGACCGACGGGACCGAACCCGTCTGTGCGTCGAACTTGCCGCTCATCGAGAAGTGCGGCAGCGGTCCCACGTTGATGCGCGGAAGCGTGAGCCGCATCGATCCGACCTCGGCCGACATCTGCCGGCAGGCCCCCATGATCGCAGAGCGGGCGGCACTTGCCGCATCCCTGGCGGAAGCCGAGAAGCGATTGAAGGACGCGCCCGAACGGACGCCGAACGAGGCTGCGGACGCCGACGCCGACGCCATGCTCGCCGCGACCATGGAGGCCACTGCTGCCACGGAGACGGAAAGCAGCAGGGCCGACGCCGAAGCCGCCCCGCAGGAGGCGGAGAAAGATGTCAGAGACGGCGGCGCGGCGGCAAGGGCGGGAGCGGCGGCCGCCGCCGCAGCGGCAAGCGCACCAAGGCCGGCTGCGGCACCGGGGGCGCCGGAGGATATCTTGGGAATCGCCTTCCCCATGGTTCCGAGCCCGTCAGCCGAGGTCGAAATGGAAACGGCTGCGCCCGCCATGGCGACGTCGAGCGCAGCCATTCCAAGAGCGAGGGCGGCGGTCGCAAGTGATGCAGCCGTGGCGCCGACGGCGAGCACCGCCAGACCCGCGCCCGCGACGAGCGAGCCCACGCCGAGCACGATGAGGCCGGCGCCGCCGACCATGGCGGCGGCGCCCAGGGCCGTGGCGGCGACCGCGAGCGGCATGGCGAGCACGGAGCAGGTCGACAGGCCAGCGCCCGCCAAGAGACCGCCAGCTCCCATGACAATAAGGCCGACGCCCGCGACGATGGCGGCCATGCCGAGGGCCGCGGAGGCGACCGCACATGCCGCTGCCCCGGCGGCGAGCGCCAGCAGCCCTCCCGACGCCGTGAGGGCACCGGGAGCCAGCACGAACAGGGAGGCTCCGAGCGCGGCCATGCCGACGGCGGCCTCGGGGCCGCAGGCGGCGATGGTCGGCAGCGCGAGTGACATAATCGCGAGGCCGGTGGCTGCGAGCAGGATGCCCACGCCGGCGAGCGCGACGGCGGCGCCGAAGGCGACCATGCCGACGGAGCCGGCAGTCAGGGCGGGCCCGAGCGCGGCGGCGCCAAGCGCCAGCCCAGCGATGACCGCCACCATTGCTGCCATGCCGATTGCGGCCTGAGGCCCCGCCTCGCCGAGCTTTATCGCGGAGAGGGCGAGAAGGCCGATGCCGCCGCACGCCAGCAGAACGCCGGCTCCAACCATGAGGACGGCCGCACCGAACGATGTCATCTTACCGGCCGCCGCGCCCGCGGCTGTGCCGGCGGCGGTCTCGCCCGCCGCCGTTGTAGCAAGCCCGGCGCCGGCGGCGGGTGCGGATACCCCGAGGGACAGCAGGGCGCCGCCGATGACCTTCAGGAGCGAGCCCACAGGGCCGCCGGCGACTTTCATGACGAGGAAGGCGCCGCCGACGCCCTTGACGACCGGGGCAACCTCCTCGGAATGCTCGGAAACCCATTGGAATGCGTCGCCCACCGAGCGGATGACCGGCTCGGCGGCCTCGAAGGCGTCGTCAAGGGCGTTTGCGGCATCTGCCGCGCCCTCGGCGGGACTCGACCACCCGGTGATCTGCGATACGGTCGACCATATGGCGTCGCCCGTGGAGGACGCCGTGTAACCGAGCGCGTCAAGTGTTCCCGCGAAAGATGAAGCCGCCTCGTTGTTGAGCAGCGTCTCGCAGAAAGCGGAGGTCATCTCCACTGCGCCGGCGAACGCGTCCCCGACCACCGAGACCCCGCCCGCGACAACGCCGGAGAACACGGCGGCGAACGACGACGCCGCGTCCCGGATGCTCGGGTCGGCCATCGCGTCGGTGACGGCTCCGAACGCGCCGTTCACCGTGCCCTTCACGCCGTCGATGACGCCGACGATGTTGGACGAGCCGATGGCGCCGATAATCTTGGCGACGCCCTTTGGGAAGGCGTTGCACATGTTGGAAAACGACGTCTTGATGCCGCCCGTCGCGGCCTTTGCCTGCTCGGAGAAGCTCGTGATGCCGTCCGCGCCGTTCTTGTCGAGGTCGACCACTGCGTCGGCGAAATCCGAGACCGTGACCCTGCCGTCCTTCATGGCCTGGTAGAGGTCGGATGCCGATGCGCTCTGCCCGAGCATGGACTTCGCCACCTGGTCGAGCTGGCCAGGCATCGCCTGCTGGATGCTCATCCAGGTGTCCATCTCCATCTTGTTGGTGGAGACAGCCTTGGTGAGCTGCGTCATGGCGTTGGACTGGATGTCCTCGGACGCACCGCCAGCGAGAACGGCATCATTGAATGCAAGGTAGCGGTCGGTCGCCTGGCCGATCGACTTGGACGACGGCGCGAGCTGCTGCACGCCCGTCGCGGCCGCGTCGAGCCTCGTGGGAAGCTCCGACAGCCTGTCAGACAGGGTGTCGACGCTCCTCTGCGACTCGTCCGCCCCGTAGCCGAGCGACTGGAGGACCTTGGGGAAGTTGTTGAGCGTGTCGACGCGCGCGACCGCGGCGTCCACGCTCGAGGACACTGTCGAGACGACCCTCTGCACCACGCCGGCAACGGCGCCGGTGATGACCGCCGCCTTGGCCGAGAAGCCCGAGGCGACCTTGCTCGCCATGTTCCCGCCCGCCGTGGTTCCGGTCGAGCCGAACACGGAGTTGACGGAGGAGAGCCCGTCCCCGACGGCGCACAGCAGGCCGCCGGAAAAGGCGGCGGCCTTCCCAAGCACGCCACCAGAAAAAGCAGCGCCCGAGGCCCTGCCCGAGCGCGAGAACGCCCCGGTGGCCCCCGATAGGGACCCGGTCAGTTTCGCCACGAACCCCGAGCCGGCGGTTTTACCCGCCGCGCCGCAAAACGCCTTGCCGAACTTAGAGCCCGTCGATGCGCCGGATCCGGACAGCGAGCTGTCGACCTTCGAGGCGAAGCCGTCCATGGACGGCATTACCTTCACGCTAACAGATCCTACGTTTGCCGCCACATTGCCTCCCTACTCATCGACGCTGAACGCCGCCGCTATCTCTTCCCTCGCCGCCAGCGCCGAGTCCCTACGGCGCTCGTTTCTGGCGCGTTCGCCCGGCGATATGATCCGCTGCGGGGCATTGACACGCTTCCTGGCATCCTCGGTGAACCCGTAGTGGAAGCACCTGAGCTCATGCTCGATCATGTCGAGCAGGCGCGTCTTGTCGTCCCACAGGTTGTCGGGCTCCAGCCGCACGGAGACCCGCGAGCGCGCCGGCAGCTGGGAGTAGAGGACCTGCCAGCGGCAAAGGTCCTCGTCCGTCGCCCCGTCGAACCCGCCGTCGAGGGGAAGGTCGATGCCGTACGTCTGTCGGAAGTCGGCGACGACCTCTCCCCTCATGCAGGCCCAGGCGGCGGCGAAGCTGGCTAGTTTTTTGCAGCCGCCTCCATGGCTGCCTGGAAGAACGCGCCCCAGCGCTCCGCCGAGCAGCCCTGCCCGTCTTCGCCGAGCGCGTCCATGTACTCGACGGTCCTGCCGTCGAAGATCTCGTCCATCGCGTCCCACACCTCGTGCATCTTCTCGGGGATGCCGTCGTAGGCCATGGCGCGCTGCACCTTCATGGACTGGATGGCTTTCTTGTTGATCTGATACTTCTTGCCGTCGAACTCGAACTCGAGCGCGCCCTCGGGGCGCTTGGCCGCCATTAGGCCGCCGCCGTCTCGGTCGACTCGATGTAGTCGTAGCAGGTGTTGCCGTTCTCGTCGGTGAGGTACTTCATCGTCAGGGCGCGCTGGCAGAGCTCGGAGCTGGAGATGGTGAGGTCGTCGAGCTCGGAGGACTGGCCGCGCGGCACGACCTTGGTCCACTTGCGGCCGTTCTTCAGGAGGAGGAGCAGCACGTAGGCGAAGGTCGGGTGGGAGTCGGAGTTGTGCTTGACGGTGATCAGGCCGCCCTCGTCGGTGACGTTGTCCTCGCCGTACTGGCGCTTGAGCGTCGCCGCCTTGATCTCGGCGAGCGTGAGCTGTGCGGACTCCACTCGGTTGGAATTGCTGGAGTCCATGAGGTCGCCGTTCATGTCGACCGTGTCGTTGAAGTCCTCGGAGACGGACTCGACGTAGCCGTCCTCGGAGACAAAGCCGAGGCACTTGAATGCGGGATCGAGCTCGCTCTTGTTCTTGATGACCTTGCCCGGCAGGGTGGTGTCGACGGGGGCCGAGAAGATGTAGCCGCCCTTCACGCCCTTTCCGGCGCTGACGTTGTTGGAGTTGTTCGCGTTGCTGACTTCGGCCATTCGCGCGTTCCTTTCTACTACTCGCAGACCCAGAGCTGGACCTGCACCACGTACCTCGCCCTGCGCGTGTCAGGGTCGGGCATCTTGTATTGGTTCGTGACCTCCGGGTGAAAGACGTTGGGAAGCTCGTCCTCAAGGGACGGAACGGCCGCCTTCACCTTCTCGGCGAGAGCTTTCGCCGGCTTCCTGCCGCCCTTGCCCTCGGTTCCCCAGCAGTCGATATCGAACTGAACCGGCTCCAGGAAGCCGCCGCCCCCTCCGACCTGCTCGACGGTGACGTACGGCTCCGGGTGCCCGGCGACCGGCTCGAGCGTCGCGTCCGAATCGGTGAGCTCGCACAGGCAGCGCGCGACTTCGGCCTCAATATCCATGTGGTCATCCCTTCGAAGACAGGGCCGCCTTGGTCAGCAGCTTGTGCTTGGCCTGCGCGCGTTTTGCGTGCCTCGTGTTCGCGCGGACCGAAAAGCCCTTCGCGAGCTTGCCCTGGCACTTCCTGACGGTGAATGCCGGGACGTCGTGGCCGTCCGGCGCGAGCATCGACGTCGCGCGGGCGGCGATGCCCTCGGCCTTGCCCCTGAGCATCCCCTGGAGCGCGGCGTTGCCGTCCATCGCCTCGGCGTAGCCGCCGCGATTCCATTTGAACTTCCCCCAGCTGTACTCCTTAGCCATCGGCCGCCTCCAGCTCGACCGGGTAGCACCAGCGTCCCGGGCACGCCTCGGGGGCATAGGGCCTCGGGTCGCCCACGACGCGCAGCTCCTCGCCGCGCACGCGGACCGAGCAGCCCTTGAGGCGGATGCCGGCCATGTCCCTCGGGAGATGCACCGTGTATGCCACGGTGGCGCCCTCCGGCCGCGAGGCGTCGAGGTCCGCAGTGGCGCCGGGCGCCACGACGGCGTCGACGTCGCGCTCGACGACCGCCTCGGAGACGGGCTCGCGGAGGTCGTCGTACACCGTCTTGCGGGAGATGACCGTGACCGTTTCGGTCGGTATCCCCGCCATCGGCATCACGCCTCCTCCCAGCGGTCAGCGGCGGTCATGGGCTGGATACTGCGCACGCGGCACCCGGCCAGGCCGAGCCGCTTGAGGTCGGAGCGCCCCAGGTAGAGGTCTCCGGTCGGGTTGGCGAACGTGACGCTCGACGAGTACGGGCCGGTCGTCTGCGACTGCTGGGTGATGCCAGCCATGGCGCCGGGCGCGTTGACCGCCCGGGCGACCATGGCCACGCAGACGGACTTCACGTTCTCATCGAACGTGGGGTTCGAGCCGGCGAGGTACTGGGCACCCATACGGCGCCGATATGCCCCGCGCAGGTACGCCGATGCATCCTCGAGCAGCGCGGCAACCCTGGCCTCGTCCTCGGTGGCACCGCAGCGCGCCTCGTAGTCGGCAACTGTGGCGAAGGCGCCCACTAGAGCGTCTCCAGGATGGCGATGAGCTCCGCCTTGGTCGCCTTGCGCGGGGCGAAGCCGTTGGCGGTCTCGATGGCATCGCGCAGCTGTTGCACGGTCATCTCGGGTGAAGGCTTCTCGTGCGCGGGCGGCTCGGGCTCGTTGTCCACGACGTCCTTGCCCTCGTCCGCCTCGCCCTCGACGGGCTCCTCGGCGGCCTCCGTCTCGGCGGGCGGGAGGTCGACATGGCCGCCGGCGGACAGCTCCGCGAAGCGCTCGTCGGTCAGCTCAACCTCCTCCCCCACGAGATGCACCGCGAGGGTCTCGCGGTCACGGTACGGGTAGGTGACCAAAGCGATCATGGATGCTCCTTAGGGTTGCCTAGGCGGTCGGGGCGATGGTGCCCTTGACCACGAAGTCGATGTACTCGGCGAAGAACACGAGGCCGACGTAGGCCACGGTGTCGTAGGTCAGGCTCTTGAGCTCGGGCGAGTGGGACACGGCAATGTAGCCGCTCTCGTCGGAGTAGAAGCCGAACAGGTCGTCGCCGTCGGTCGGTGCGACGTAGACCTTGATGTTGTCCTTGACGGTGGCGTAGATCGTGCCCGCGGCGACGGAGCCGGTGGACACGAGCGTGCCCAGGCCCGCCCAGTTCTCGATGTAGGAGATGCCGAAGGCGCTGAAGACCTCGGACTCGCCGATCTGCTTGGCGAAGTCGACCGGGTTGGCGAAGTAGACGGTCTCGCCGCTGCCGAAGCCGTACTCCTCGGTGAGGTTGGACAGGGCGGCCCAGGCGTTGGCGGCGGTGGCGACGAGGCTCTTGCCGGTCGCGGCGGTGGTGCCCTCGGCGCCGAGCGCGGCGACGAAGTCTTTCTTGATGTTGCGCTGCATGTCGGAGATCATCGCGGCATCGGTCTTGTCGACGGCGCCGTCGTAGCCGCGCTTCTTGACCTCCTGGAGCGTGGTCTGCTTGCGGTAGGGCTTGAGCGTCACCTCGTAGGTCGTGACGTCCTCGTAGGTGTAGCTGGAAAGCGGGATGTCCTGGCCGGCGGTGTACGCGACCTCGGAGAGCTTGCCGGTGATCTTCTTCTGGTGCAGGGTCTCGCCGACGGCAGCGTGGATGGGCGCGCAGGTGGACAGCATCGCCGTGAGCTTCTCCAGCGACTTGGTGAAGGTGTTCACGAGGTCGACGTTGCGCGCGGCTGCGAGGGTCTTGATATCGGGCATTGGGGCCCCTTTCTCCCCTTACTTGAAGAGGTCGATGTTGGCGGCGATGGCCGCCATGCGTTCCTTCTTGTCCTCGATTCCGAGGATGTCCTTCTTGGAGGGCTTGCCCGGCTTGGGCTTGCCGCCGGCCTCGGGCGCCTTCGGCGCGCCGCCGGTCGGTTTCGTGATGGCCGCCACGGCATTGGCCTGCTCGGTGAGGGCGTCCTCGTCCTCGCCGTTGAGCGTCGCCACGATGGAGCGGTCGAGTCCGGTGGCCTTGGCCACGGAGTCGACGAGCGCGGAGCGGGCGGCGCTCGCCTTGAGGGCGGCGTTCTCGCTCTCGAGCGAGCTCAGGCGCTCCTCCACGGTCGGATCCGTCTTGGGCGTTGCGGCCTTGAGCTCGTCGAGCTCCTTAAGGTTCGCCTTCGAGCGGCTCTCCCACTTGCGCGACTCCTTCAGCGCGTTCTCGTAGAGCGCCTTGTAGTCGGGCGCCGGATCGGTCTCTCCGCCCTGTGCAGGGTCAATCGGATCGGTCTCGGCGGGCGTGGTCTCCTTGGCCATGCTCCCTCCATTTCCGCCCCGTGCGGGGCATCGTCTTGCCCCGTGCGGGGCGCTTTTCGGCATGAAAAAGGCCACCCGTGCGGATGGCCTGGTTCAACGTTTTGGTCGGGGCGGCGGGACTCGAACCCGCACAGGCGATGCCCACGTGCTCCTGAGGCACGCGCGTCTGCCATTCCGCCACGCCCCGATGGCACCTGGCCGAGGAATCGAACCCCGGTAAGCGGTTTTGGAGACCGCCGCACTGCCATTGTGCTAGCCAGGTGTGTATAATCTGATTTGAAAAGCCCTGGGCGTGCTGGATAGCTAACCTGGGGCTTATTTATTTATGTCGTCTATGGCCCCGCCCTTGGTCAACAAGATAACGTGGTCGATGTCATGCCTCGACATCTCAAGCCGCACGCGCTTCAGCGCGTCCTCTCTTGTCACAGGGACCTCCTCGCAGTTAAGCACGACGATAGAGGGCTTTACCGGCCCACCTTCCGCCTTTTCGAACTGCCGCACTGCCTTTCTTATATTGCGCTCGATGAACCTAAGCCCGTTGACGCCAGACGCATCGCTTGTCGGGCTCTTCAGCTCGCATAGCTTGCCGTCGAGCAGCAGGTCGATATTGGAAAAGCCCTCCGGCGCGTCCTCCTTACGGACGACGACCTCGTGACCGGCCGCCCGAAGCGCCTCGTGCGCCGCGAGATCGTAGGAGCCGCCGCGCTCGTGCGCGAAGGTCTCTTTCGGCTTCTTGTACACGATTGGAGGCCCAGGCGAACCGAGCACCGCACGCTTCGCCGCGTCCTTGTCGACGCTCGTCAGACTTTCGTCCTCATCGATGTTCTTGAACTGTGCCCACTGCTCGCGAAGCTCCTCGGGGCGCACGCCCTCCACGAGCTCCGCGTCCGGGTCGTCCTCGAAGCCGGGGACCACCTTGCAGTCGCAGTGTCGGTGGAAGTGTTTGAACTCGCCGGCGGATTTGCGCGTGTGGTAGACCGCGCCGCGGCTCGCGAGCATGATGCAGAAGGTGCAGGTCTCGAAGCCCGTCGGCACGCGCGCGAAGCGCACGCCGGCGCTCCTGTCGCGGCCCACGTTGGAGATGATCGTCTCGTTCAGGCTGCGGAACGCGTCGTTCCTGGCGTACTCGCCGCACGCCCTGGCGAACGCCGCGTCGCCGCCCTTCACGAGCTTCTTCGCCTGGTATCTGGCAACGGTATCGACCGATTCTGGCCTGTAGGTCGTCATGGTGACGGCCTGCTGCAGCCTGGCGCCGTTGCGCTCTGCGAGGTCGTCGTACCACTGCGCCGCGAACTCCGCCGCCACGTCGTCGTAGCCCTGGACGAAGCCCTCCATGATGAGCTTCGCGGCCTCGCGTTTCTCGGCGACGGTCGCGCCCACGTGGGAGCGGCACCAGGCGAGCACGGCGGCCTCCACGTCGGATGCCGCCCTGTCTCCTATCTTCGCCACGGCCCGGTTGTAGGCCGCGAACTCAGGCGCGCTAATCATCGGCGGGCTGCGCAGGTTCTGCCGCCTGGGTGACGCCCGCCATCAGGTCGAGCGCCGCCGAGCGCGTCACGTTGCGTCTGATCTCGGACGAGACGTTACGCACCTCGTCGTCATCGAGACCGTTGAGCCGCCAGAAGGTCGGCGTGCCGGCGAAACCCTCGACCGCCGAAGCGAGCTTGATGGAGCTGTCAGTCTGCTGGGCCAGCGTCGGCATGGCGGGGTTCAGGAAGTGGACGGACACGCCGCAGGCGTCCTCGGCCTCCTCGTAGGAGCACCCAAGTTCCGTGGCAATCGCTGCGGTCGCGGCATTCGCCAGCGCCGCCTTGGCCTCGCGGATGAAGCTCTTGCACTTGAGGATGAGCGGCTCATTCTCGGCGTAGATCGCCTCGGCGGAGCTGGGGTTGTCGCTCATGATGCCGAACTGCCCCACGTGGATGCCGGTCGCTGCGCTCATGCGCTTGCACAGGTTGCCGAAGTGCTCGGTCATGGGCTGCATGCTCGGCTGAGTGAGCTGGCCGAACTGCGGAATCGTGCCGTCCTCGGTCTTGGTGACCTCGAAGATGGAGCCGATGAAGGCGCTCCATTTGGTCTTGTCGGCGAACGCGTCTCCGTCGGTGCCCAGCAGGTACTTCTGCGTGGACGCGGCGAACGCGGCGGCGATCTCCTCGTTGACGTTGGCGCGCATGGCGCAGTCGATGTTCCAGCGCACCTCGGAGTTGATCCTGGACACGCCGAACGGTCGGTCGTCGTCGGGGTTGTGCGGCATGACGAACATGGGCACGGCGCCCAGGCCGTGCTCCACGTACTCCGCCGCCCACTCGTTGCGGCGAACCTCGCGGATGCGCACCATGCGGTCCGGCAGCATCACGTTGACCCAGTCCGGGCGGTCCGTGGGCCGCCCGCGGTCCTTGGCGAAGGAGACGACGAACATGCCGGAGGACAGGCACTCGTGGACGTCGTCCCAGATGCCCGTGCACAGGGTCGGCGGGTACGCCGAGATGCGGGCGTGCCCGTCCTCGTCCGCCGTCACCACGAGCATGGAGAAGCAGTACTTGAGTGCGGAGTTGACGGCCTTGCCGACGCGCGTGGCCATCTTGTTGCGCTTGGCCACGGAGGTGAGCAGGCCGTCGAAGTCCTCATCGTCGGGGCACGTGAACCCGTCGAAGGCGATGTGGTCGCGCATGACCTCCACGCACTTGTATCCCCAGCCGCACGCGACCTCCAGGTCGCGCAGCGAGTCGGGCACGGCGATGCCGAGGTCCTTGAGCATGTTGCGCGCCTCGTAGTAGTCCGAGCGCAGGAGGTTGCCCTTGTAGTGGGTCTGCCAGCTGTTGAGCAGGCAGCGCACCGTCTCGCGGTCCTCCTCGAGCAGGCCGTCGGCGGACGCCACGGCGTAAGGTATCGAGATCAAGTGACCCTCGCCTTCATTCCGGGTTTTCTCTTCGATGTGTTAAGCGCGAGCAGCGCCAGCCCCGCGGCCTCGATGGGCGCGGCGTTGTCGCCGCCGAAGCCCCAGCCGCCGCCGGAGCCGATCTTGCGCTTGGGGGATGTCTCGGCGGAAAGGTCGAGCGCAGGGCACGCAATGTGCGTGACCGAGCCCGCCTTCGCGCCGGACGAGATGAGACTTGCGGCGGTCACGGCCTGGTCGGTGCTCGGGCGCAGGATGTAGTCCTTGGGCATGCCCATGCCCTCGAGCTTGTCGCACAGGGCGCCGGCGCCTGCCTTGCCGTCGATGGCGACGCAGGCGTACCTGCCCGCCCTCGCGGCGATCCAGTAGGCCAGCCAATCCGTACTGGGCTCCGGGTCCTTGCAGAAGGGAAGCTCAACATGCACGGTCGGCGAGCCGGGCGGCCGCACGGCGCACGCCACGGCGACGGTCGAGCCGTCGGCGCTGAATCTCACGCCGGCGCAGATCCTGCAGTCGGCGTTCAGCTCGGGGCCGCTCTCCACGAGGCACTCGCCCCATGCGTCGGAGCCGATGATGGGCTTCTCCACCTGGTTCTGTGGGGGCAGCCAGTAGCCCAGGTACTCCTGGGCGGCGCCAAGCTCGTCCATGTCCTTCATGCCGGTTCGGATGGCGCGGATGTCGGCGTGGTAGCCGAGCGAGGGCATGACCTCCGGCCAGCGGCTCTCGTCCCAGATGTCGCCGACCTCCTCGACGCCGTACTCCAGCCAGAGCAGATCGGACGCCTTCTCGCCGCCCTCCCATGCCTGCCGCCGGAGGTTCTTGAACACCTCGGCGGGGTTGCCGGCGCGGGTCGGCGTTCCGGCGTACACGATCATCAGGTTGTGCTTGGCGCCGGACGTCGTCGTCGGGTTGATGACCTGGGTGTGGATGCCCGTGAGCTCCTGGGCCTCGTCGTATATGACGATGTCGAAGGAGAAGCCCAGGCGCGAGGACTTGGTTCTCGTCGAGAACTGGATGACGCCGCCGGAGCTGAACCGCATCCATTCCTGGCCGGTCTGGGAGCAGACCTCGACCAAGAGCTTGCGCCAGCGCGGGATTCCCTCGGACGTGTCGCCGACACGGCGGCCGAAGATCTTGCGGAAGCGGTCGACCATCTCCATGGTCGTCGAGTAGTTGTGCTCGGTCCAGAGCACCTTGTAGCCGGCCAGCGCCGCCATGACCGCGACCCACACGATGATGTCGACGGACTTGCCTTGCTGTCGCGGGATGGAGATGCCGACACGCGGGTGGACCCACTTGCCGCTCGCGTCCACGGCGCCGATGTCATGGGCGAGCTGCTCCTGCCACGGCACGAGCTTGTATCCCATCGTCGGGGCGAGCTCGACCGCGAGGGAGCCGATGGACCTCTCGTAGGGCTGGACGAGGCGAAGCCTCGGCTTAGCCGAGGACGTCGCGCAGGACCGAGACGGCGTTGATGATGACATCGTCGCCACCGTCCTCCCCAGCCCCCTCTATTCGTTCAATCTGCTCGAGCGTCTCGCGGTACTCCTTGGCGAGCCGGGCCGCCTGGCTGGGCTCGGCGTCGTATAGCTGTCGCTCGATGACCTGCCGCACCCACCGGAGCCTCCCGAGCGTGTCCTGGCGGCCGTCCGGGCCGTCCGCGGGGGGCGCCGAGACGCCCGCGCCCACGGACTCCCCCGTGGACTCGCCGGTCGCGATCTCGCCGCTCTCCTTCATTCTCTTGATGAGGGCGCACACGCCCGAGCGCGACCGCTTGAGCTTCTTCGCGATAGCCGCAGGTCCGAGCGCCGGGTACGCGTTTCTGACGAACTCCCGCTCGTCTGCGGTCCAGGGCTTGCCCCTCGGCTTCGTGGACTTCGTGGACATTCCATGCACCTCCCGGTATGGACTCGGTTTCGGGGCCTGCGCAAAAAAGGCGCAATGCCGTGGGGCGAGCCCTCGGCCCCCGGGGAGGGGCCATCCCCCAGGGTCGGGTCACCATGGCAGCGAGGTCGAGCAGCCGACGTCGCGGGGACGCGGCGATATAGAGCCGTTGAGCGCGGCGAGGTTCTTGTTGCCGCGCCGCTCGTTGCAAATCCGGTGGGCCGGCGCGACATTCGCGCGGTCGATGGGCGAGCCGCCCTTGGACACGGGCACGATCTCGTCCGCCTCGAAGCTCATAGGGTCGCCCGCGGGCAGGTCGTAGTCGATGGCCATGCCGCAGATGTGGCACGGCAGCCCCTGCGCCTTGAGCCAGGCGCGCACCTGCCGGCGGGCGTGGCCGTTGGCGTAGCGGGTCTTGGTGGCCACGGCTAGCGCTCCACGGGAGAGCGACCCCGGTTGGCCATGCACTCCTCGAGCCCCGCGTAGCGCAGACGCTCGACGGCTTTGCCGGCCCCCTTACACTTGCGCCCGCCCGCACGGCGGGCGATGCCCAGGGCGCGGCGGAATGCCCACGCCATGACGGTGTCGTACCGGCTTGCGGCGCGAACGATAGCCTCGCGTGTGACCACGGACCCACCTCATTAGGTTGTTGCTTAATAGAAAGGCCGGAGTCCCTGAACTGCTGAAGGGAACCCCGGCCACTCATCTGTGCTTCCACGCACATCCGACCCGCACACCGCGCGGGCGGCGCTGCGAATCGACACCCTAGTTATATCCCAATCGCAACGCGCAACGGCACGCAATCGCACGCAATCATGCGCAATTGTCGGCAATCGTATGCAATTGCTGGCAATCACACGCAACGGCGTGCCAAGAGAAAGGCCCCGACCGCATATGGCGATCGGGGCCGACATGCTGACGCGAACCAGCACTTGTATTATACGGCGACGGGAGCCTCTTTCGGGCGCCCGGCCTTGGGTGAATCGGCGAGTCTGGCCTCGACGGAGGCCTTGGACACCATGCGCTTGGTGCCGTCCCTCCACGAGTCGAGAAGCCCCGCGCCTATCAGCTGCGACACCCTTGCAGAGCTGACGCCGAGCATGCGGGCGGCATCTGCGGCAGTGACGGCGGGAATGTCACTGAGCTCGCGGCTGACGGCGACGGCGATGACCTTGCCCCCGTTCTGCGGCTCATGGCCGAAGTCGGGCGCGGGAAGGTCGACCCCGCCCATGAGGTGATCGTCGACCATGCAGGCGAGGTAGTCGGCCGCGCTGGCGACGGCATCGTTCAAGTCGGACCCGAACGTGCCGCCTCCTCCGAGCGAACCGCACGGCACGGCATCGACCATGCCTCCAGAATCAAAGAATTCGAATTCCCATACGTAAACCATTCAAGTCTCCTTTACGTGGACGATGCAAGACGTAACCCCAAAGGGGCGGGGCTAACGAAGCCCCGCCTGTCTCAGAATCCTCTTGGCTATCTGGTCCTCGATCTCCCTGTGGCGCTTCACCAGCACGAGCTTGTCGCCCTTGACGAACTTCTCGTGGTTGGTGCCGCCCTTGGAGATAAAGCCGGCTTCCTCGAGGATGCGGACCAGTTCGCGTCTCTGCATGTCACCTTCTTTCTATCGACAACTATATATTAGCATATCCTAATAGTTATTACTATATAAGTCTTAGCTATTATTAAGTTATATCTCGGCAGCTCCTCGCCCTTGTCGCGCACGGGCGAGGCCGGTGAGGTCCACCCAGTCAACAGCCGCAGACAGGTCTGCCTGTATGGACCTCACCGACACCCCGAGCGCCCCCGCGATCTCCTGCAGCGTGCGGTCCTCACAGTAGCGCAGCTCCAGAACGTCGCCCCAGCGCTTGCCGGGGTTGGCGGAGCGCACGCCCGCGCAGAGCTCGCGTCCGCGCTCCACTTCGTGTCGAAGCTCCGACAGCTCCGCGCCACTGCGGCGCTCGTAGTCGATCCGGTCGTCGGTGGACCTCATGAAGTCCGTGCCGTGCGCGCCCTTGCCCACGGCGTCGTAGCGCTGGGCGCGCACCTGCTCGCGCGCCTGCATCGACTCGATGACCGCCAGGCGGCGGTCGATGCTGCGCTGAGCGGCCCGTACAGTCTCCAAATATTCACGTGCATCCATGTGACCTCCCGCGTGGTACCATGCTCTACGCCATGTAGAAGATGCCGGGAGGCGTCTTTGCCAAAGGCCGCCGGCGCTCCAACGCCAGCGGCCTTAATTATATATCTACCTGCTGTAACTCAATATCTCATCGCGACCTCGCGCCGCATGGCCATGATCTCGTCGTGCGCCGGGCCCGTGGGCGCCAGGTAGCGGTCGACCTTGTCGCGCTTCGGTTTGGCGCCCCTGCGCCGGGCCTCCTTCGCGCGGTCCTGATCGTGCTTCCGACGGCAGTCCTCCGAGCAGTACTTGGCCTTCGGCGCCTGCGGGATGAAGATCCTCCCGCAGACCGCACAGCTCCTCTCCTGCACGTCCCACATAACGGTCATCTCATCGACCTCCTGAGCCTGCGGGCGCGGCGCGCCTCGATGCTCTTGCGCACGCGGTGGTTCTCGGCGAGCATCCGCCACAGTCTCTCAAACAACCTCATCGCTTAGCCTTCCTCGACCTCTTGAGCGCGCGGGCCCGGTCGCGTTCCAGCGCACGCGCCCTCCGCTCCGTCTCACCGATCTGCGCCGACGTCACCCGCGGCGCGTCGGCCCGTCCATGCACGAGCGCCCGGCGCGCAGGACCCGACACCAGATCGGGCACCGTGCGCCAGGCGGTTGCGCGGAACAGCTCGACCGCCGAGGTCACAGCCTCGCCCCGCAGAACGGGCAGTACTTGATGTCCTCGATGTAGGCGGTCGCCGTCACGCCGGCGCTGACGCAGTCGCCGGCCGAGCCGTTGACCGAGATGTCGAGCGCCACGTCGGTATCCAACTCGACGGCGATGATGGGCTGTCCGTCATAGCGCCGCGCGAGGGTCATGGAGCCCACGGACCAGTTCTGGATGTCTCGGTCGGGCGCGGAGTGCAAGGACGCGATGCGCGACCCGCCGCAGAAATAGCAACTCATTTGCTCCCACCACTCAGCCTGCGGATACGGGCGGACACGTCCCGCAGGAAAGCCTCGACGCAACTGCAGTCGCGATGCTCGAACTCGCACCCTTCGCAATCGCGCCTGTCACGATCGAGGTACGTGCAGGCGGTTCCACATTGACAGTTGGCGACTCTATCCAAATCGTCCGCCAACTTCTCTAGGCTGTCTGGAGGCGTGAGATAGAGGCTGTCTGCGGGATGCTTCCAGCACTGGCCCACTGCATCCTCGCTGATCACATTCCATCCCGTGGACAATCCCAGCACATCACATTGATAGCGGTAACTGGAGACGTGCAGCTCCCTGTCTTTCGCGCTATACAGCACCTCGGTGTCCAGAGGAATCTCGCGACCCTCATGATCCTTGGGAAGAGGGATTTCACTCATTTCTCGCTCCTATCCTTCTCGACAGCACCGGCACACAGATGCTCAATGCGGTCCCTGATATCGTTGACCATCCAACTCGCACCGTACCCCGCGCAGTGAGAACGCCTGCACACATCGTCCTCGGGTATACGTCCGCGGCACAGGCCCACGGCGAGGTTGTAGCCGCACTCCAGATGTCCGCCGCGCGCGTCCTGTTGCAAAGCCTTACCGAGGTCCTTCAGCAGCCTCTCGAAGCTGTCGGGCCTGCGGAGATAGCAGTCGTCGGCGTACGCGTCCCTGCCGGAGCCAAGGTGCACGACCCACCGCTGAGACCAGGTCGAGAACTCGTACGACTCAACTTTAAGGAACCTCCCCTCCGCGTCGAACAGCCTTACGGTGTCCAGCGGAATACGGCCGCCCTCCGCGTCGACTGGGCCCAGCGGCCCCATCGTCGGCAGCTGAACCACCTCCCCGTCCGCCGTCATAAGGCTGTCGACCGCAAGTCGCTCACTCATTTCCCGCTCCACTCCTTCTCGATCTCCTTCTCCTCCGCGACCATGATCAGCGCCTTGTTGAGGCATCGCCTCGCCTGGCGCAGCTCATCGCAGATGTCGCACCCCTGTCGCAGCCCGTCGCGCTCCCTGAGCGACCTCTTGGCGTCCTCGAGCCTGCCGATGGCGAGGTCGATCCAGTCGGCGGGTCCGCACGCGTAGCTCACCGCGACTCACCCCTCACGCCGAAGATGTCGGCCAGGATGTCGCCCGGCGACGCCACGAACGGCTCGGGGCTGATCGGGTCGTAGGTCACCTCGAGGTAGCCCGGGTAGCCGATCGTCACGCCCGTGGGCTCGCGCCCCGGAAGAAGCTGGTAGCCCCAGGCCACGCTCACCCTGTGCTCGTCCAGGATGGTCTCGGTGCGCTCCACGCGAAACCTGTAGCCGCCCACCCGCTCCGTGTCGTACGTGTCATCGGCCCAGGGAATCCGGTGCCTGTCGAGGGCGTCGCGGTAGGCCCTCATCACCGCTGAGATCTCGGTCAAAACCTCTCTCACTCTCCTATCTCAAAAGAATTAGGTGTTCTTTGCCGCGGGGGCTTCCCCGCCGGCGCCGTTTCCACTGCCTAGCGGCGGGAACCCCATCGCCTGCTGGCCCAGCTGCCCCGCCGGTGTTGGCACACTTTTGGCATACCTCCAGCTCGGCTTCTCGCCCCTTGCGATGGCGGCGATGTCCATCCGCAGGTCCTCCTTGGCGCGCTTGCGAGCGCGGTACTCGTCGAGCTTCTGCTTCTTGGCCAGGCGCGCGCCCTCGTCGGCGCTGATGACGTTGGCCATGTAGATCCGCGTCACATCGAGCGGCCGGCCGGCTGCGGGGTCGAAGCCGTCGAGCATCTCCCTGAGGGTGATCATGCCGACTCACCAAGCTCCCGCTCGAGGGCTGCGATGACGTCGTCCTCGGTCTCGGCGGGCTTCCACACCGACGCGCGCTCGACCTCCTGTGAGGTCTGCCCGCCGCGGGCCTTGCGCTCGGCGTCGTAGCCGCGCTCGCGGTCGGACCAGATTCGGGCGACCGGCTCCCACTTCGCGATGGGGAAGCCCTGCCTGGTCCAGCCGTTGGACTCATAGTAGTCGTAGAACTTGCTGGCGCTGCCGCGCAGGCAGTTCACCGCGAAGTATGTCTTGACCTCCTCGAGGGTCGGCGGGACGAACTCGGCGCCCCCTCCCCCTTCGTTTTCACAATCTGAGGGGTTAATCCAGACTCCTAACTCCTCTTCCCCTTCCTCTTCCTCTTCGCTTGCGCGTTTGCTATCTGCTTTGCTTACGCTTTTGCTATCTGCTTTGCTTACGCTTTTGCTATCTGCTTTGCTTACGCTTTTGCTTTCCGTTTTGCTTGCACGTTTGCTCTCTGGTTTGCCCTTGCTCTGCCCGCCCTTCCTTCCGGCCTCCGCCCTGGCGCGGCTGTTCTCGAGGACCGGCATGATCATCGTGATGGCCATCCGCTGGGCGTCGGTGCGCGGTTCGGGCACCTCGCCGGTCACGAGGTAGCGAACCATCATGCCGAGCAGCTCGTTGCTCTCGCGCCTGTTGCCGAGGCACAGGGCGCCCTCCACGAGGGAATCAAGTATCGTCATCCGTATCACCTCCGCAAATCGAATCGGTAAAGGCCGCGGCGGCGGCCTGGTCGCGGCCCGGCATGACCGAGCCGTAGATGTCGAGCGTCGTCTTGACGCTCGCGTGCCCCAGGCGCTCCTGGATGGTCCTCATGTCGAACCCGTTCATGAGCAGCCACGAGGCGTGCGTGTGCCTCAGGGAATGGAACACCGTCTCCTCCGGCAGCCCCAGGTCCCTCACGAGCGACTTGAAGCGGCTCGTCACGGTGGACGGGCGCGCGATGGCTCCGGCGGGCCCGAAGGTCACCACCAGCGCCGCCGGGCCCTTGCGCGAGAGCCACGTGTCCTGCCACTCCAGGTGGCGCTCCAGCCGCGCCTCCACCGCCGGGGCGAGCGCCACGTTGCGCACGCGCCTGCCCTTGGTGTAGGCCTGCCGGTGCAGCTCGGGGTGCTCGACCGCCTGCCCCACCACGTGCAGGTCGTGCAGGGAGCGGCGCCAGTCTCGGCGCTGCAGCCCGCAGATCTCCCCGCAGCGCAGGCCCGTGTTGAGGGCGAGGTAGACCGCCATGGCCTCGGTGCGCCGCGAGATGTTGGCGGCAGAGGCAGATTGCGAGGACATGGCGGAGGCCAGCGCCCGGGAGAGCTCGTCGGTGTCGAGCTCGGACAGCGCGAACGGCTCCACGGGGTCGGGCGAGGGCGCGGGGACGTCGAGCATGATGTCGCGGCCCAGCGCCGGCCGCCACGAGCGGTAGGCGCCCTTCAGCAGCGCGTGCATCTTGAGCAGCGTCTTGGGCGACAGCCCCTTGCCACTCCTGGGGGCGAGCAGCATGCGGTACGCCGCCGACACGTCCCAGGGCTCAAGCTGGTCGTAGGGCAGCCGGCCGATGGTCGGCTCCACCATCGTCCTTACCACGCTGCGGTACGTGGCCACCGAGTTGTCGGACAGGCCGTTGACGGGGTCCGAGATGTACGTCTCGAGCATCGAGGACAGGCGCTTGGAACTGTCGCGCGCGGAGGAAGGGTCGAACGTGGCCGCCCACCTGTCGCACTCGGCCTGTGCCTGCTCGCGCGTCAGCTCCGCGTCCCACGACCTGTACGGCCTGATCCGCCTGCCGGTCACGCGGTCGGTGCCCATATAAGGACGGGCGAACCAGCGCCCGTCCTCCCCGCGCTGCACGACCGCCCGGCGCTCGCTAGAAGTCGGCACTGGTAGCGAGCTCCTTAGCGATGTGCGTGATCTTGTCGCGATCGTCGAGATTGATGTCAAAGAGCAGCTCGCTGGCGTCGAACGGTCTGACCGCCGCGAGCATGACCTGCTCCCTTGCCTCGGTCTCATCGATCCCAAGGTTAACCATGACCCTGACGGACTCGCTGACGAGGCTCCGCATAATCCCGAGAGCGGTGTGCTGATCCATGTAGCCTCCCGCAAAGGCCAAAACGCCATCATCCTCATCTCCGGCGCAGACGAGGCCATTCACCTCGAACTCGACGGTCTCGACGTTCTCGCGCTCGATCGTCACCTTCATCTTCGGCTCTTCGCTACTCATCCTTCTCCTCCTTGGCAGATTCGTCCGCATCGATGTCGAGGTTGTATCTGATCGCGTCCCGCTCTTCCTCCTCCGTGTATCCGCAGCTTGTCGCTGCGTGGACGAGTTCGATGCGCATGCGGTCGTCGGGAACGCCGGCCCCGATACCGAACGAGAGCAGCTCGGAGACGGCTCCGTCGGCGAGGACCGGGAGCGCGTCGCGGTCGAGGTCGCCGATATGGCACGCGGGGCCGGGAATGTTGTCCGCCCTAGCCGTCACCACCACGGCGGTGCGGCAGTAGAGCGAGTGCTCGCGCCCCCTGGCCTTCACTGTCACCGTGACGTAGTTCTCGTCCTCTTCGCTACTCATCCTTCTCCTCCTTGAAACTCTCCTGAACCCTCGCCCTGAGCCACTCGTCTTCATCGTTCGGCGTAAAGCCTGCGGCGCGGAACACGTTCCAGTGCTCGATCCACCCCTCCGCGTCGTCGCCGCAGTAGCTGGAGTTGAGCTGGGCCATGTTCTTGGCTATGCGCATGAGGCTGCAGCCGGCCTCGTACTTACCGGGATCCGTCGCTCCGAGACGTGCCATGAACCTGTCTCGCGCCTGCTGGAGGCGCTCTTCGCCCATCGTGTCAGACAATCCAACCGGAACTATGCGGTTCTCGAGCACATGCCGCGCAATGCCATCGCACACAACGAAGGCTCCGTCCGCGGTGAAGTCGACCATGCGCCCGTACATGTCCTCGAGCGCGGCTTCCTCGCGCTCGGCCTCCTGCTCGGCTCGGATCTCCTCCTCGGTCTTCTCGGGCTCGGCGTCCTCGCCGCCCTTCGGAGCGAAGAATTCCCAGTAGTAGTCATTCCACACGGCAACGGTGCCGGCGGCAAACTCCTTCGCCTCGAGCTTCGCGGCAACGAGGCCGGGGTGGGCCCAGTCCTTGTAGACGAACCCCTCAGGCTTTTCCTTCGCGACCGGGATGCCCGCATCGCCGAACGCGTCGTAATCCTCGGCCTTGGCCTCCTCGCGCTCGATGCGGCGGCGGATCCGGTCGGCCTTGTCCGCCCAGCCCTCGCCGGCCGCCAGCACGGCCTCAACGTCCTTCTCGTCGTCGAAGGCGCTCGCGGCCTCAAGCTGCTCCAACGTCACCTGCCGGCCCTCGATACTCCCGCGCAATTTGCGCGCGGCGCGGATCTGCCCGGCGGTGGCGCGGCTCGCGCGCTCGATGCGCTGCTCGTCGATGCCTAGCACGAGCACCTGCTGCACGCCGCGGGCGCGCTCCGCCTCGGTCAGCTGTCGCTTGTCGTCGGTGGCGAGCATGGCCACGAGCTCATTGGCCTCGTCCATGCTCTCCGCCACCAGCGCGGACACATCGCGGTCCTCCCCGTAGAGCGACGACAACGCGCGGTAGCGGCGCTCGCCGTCCACGATGCGGTAGACGTTGCCGTCCGCCACGACCACGGGCGGGTTCAGCGGCTCGCCGCCGGTCGCCTCGATGCTGCGGGCCAGGGCGCCGATGTCGCCGAAGTCCTCGCGCGGGTTCTGCTCGCTGGGGCGGATATCGCCCAGGCGCACGGCCCTCTTCTCAAACTGCATGTCATTCCTCCTAGTAGTACATCCCGCTCGGGGTGGTCCCCTCGATGGCGCCGGCGATGGCAAAGAGCGCGAGCATCACGACGGCGCACACAACGCTCTGCGTCCGCTCGGACAACGTTCCCCACCAGGCCGACACCCGGTCGCTAAGCAGCAAAAGAATCTCGCTCATGGGTTCCCTCCTCGATCCACTCGTCGACCCACTCGGGGCGCACCAGGTAGCCGCGGCAGCGGCCGTCGGGCAGGCAGTAGGTGAGCCTGCGCGCGGTGCATTCGTCTCGAAGGGTGTTGTAGGGCACCCCCAGCACGCGCGACACCTCGTCGAGCGTGTACAGCAGCTTGCGCGGCAACTTGAGCTCGGCCGCAAGTGCTCTAAACGTCTGGGGCTTCTTACTGGTATCATCCATGGATGACCTCCTTTCAGGTCGGCCTCCCGCGTACGGTCCTAACGCTGCGGGAGGCTCTTTTTTTGGGTCGGGCGTAGGGCGGACCCTCCCCCGGCACGGCACCGGCTGGAACGCCCGGCGGATGGTTAACGGAGCCCGCCGGGACCGGTGCCGCCTCGGGGAAGGGGCCTCACCCCCGAAGCGAGGCGAGCGCCCACGCCGCGATGAACGGCACGGCGGCCGAGAAGCACACCCGCGCGAGGCCGTAGGCCCCCTGCGCGGCGCATATCCAGCCGGCGGCGTCCATCACGACGGCAGAGGCCAGCAGCGCCCGGGTCACCGCGCAGCCCCGCAGGCGCCCAGCCCGAACGGCCACTCACCCGGCGCGGGGTCGATCTCGAAGGCGTCGTAGGCAAAATCGAGCGCCTGCTTGCGGTCTAGCCCGACAAGGCGCCCCAGGTAGGCGACGTCGCCGCACAGCACGTGCTTGCGGAACACGTCGCGCGCGTCGTCCAAAAACTCGAACACCTCCGTGTGCCACTCGGCGTCCTTGTCGGCCCACGTCACCATGCCGCCCAGCGTCGTGATGTCGTCGGGCAGCTCGTAGCTCTTGCCTGTCATTCCTCTTCCCCCATCCCTATGCGGCCTCGTCCGTGTTCCAGCCCATCAGGTCGTTGGGCGTGCATCCGAGGGCCTGGGCGATGGCGTAGGCCTTGTCGACACCTGGAACCATCGAGCCGTTCTCGTAGCCGATGATTGAAGATGCCGAGAGCCCCGCCTTGTTGGCCAGCTGCTCCTGAGACATATCGGCGCGAGCGCGGGCGGCGCGCAGGTTCGCTCCGAACTCGTCCTTCGAAAACTTCATCTTTTCCTCCTTCTGAAATAGGGAACTTCTTCCCTGTGCAATTCAGAGTATAGGTAATCTTTTCCCGATTGCAATAGCAAACTAGGGCTTTTCTTGCCTTTTCTTTTGTGTATCTATAGAATCCTCGGTAAATACTTCCCCATATTGGAGGTGACGATGAACTTAAAACTTAAGCAGGCTAGGAAAGAAAACGGATATTCACAGGCTGATCTGGCAAACGCGTTGAACGTTGACATCAAAACGGTAGGCAACTGGGAACGAGGGAAGACCCTTCCCGATATTGAGCAGCTCTGGAAGTGCGCGAAGGTTCTCCACACCGACCCCAACGACCTGCTCGGATGGTACGAGGAGCATCCCGAGGACAAGCCGACGGCGCCGGCGGGCGCGGAGGGCGAGCTGATCACCTGCTACCGGCAGAGCACCGAGAAGAGGCGCTCGAAGATCCTGGAGACGGCACGCGACCAGGCCGAGCTGTCTCAAAATCAACCTGCAGCGCCTGAAGGCGAAGGGCTGGAAGCGGATCAAGTAAGGTCCGCGTAGGCATTCAAAGGAACCACCTGCGAGATTGGCAGATAACATGGGAATGTACGATTCAATCGACCGCCTGGTGAACATGTGCGACGAGGTCATCGAGAGCGACCCGCCCGGTCTCAGGCAGAAGGTGGTGGCGAGGTACATGACGGTATTCGGGGAAATCATCGAGCGCGAGACCGGGACCAGAGTGATGGGCAATACCAGTCCCGACATGATCGATATCACGTCCATCGAGACAATCCGCGAGCTGCTGCTCGCGCACCGGGACCGCATGGAGTACGACTATATGATGGCCAAGGCGACCGCCGACCAGATCGAGGCGAGGGCGACCGCCACCGTCGAGGCGACCGTCACGGTCGACTTCAACCAGACGATCAAGCAGATATCGAACAGCCAGGGCCTGTCGCCCGAGGACCTCGCCGCCGTGAAGCTCGCCCTCGCCGACCTGCGGTTCGCCGCCGAGGAGAAGGACGAGCGCGGCTTCGCCGAGAAGGCAAAGGACGCGCTCGACCTCGCATCCAAGGCCGCGGGACTCGTCCCCAAGGTGGCCAAGGCGATCGGCACCCTCGCAGCGCTCCTCGGGGTATAGGCACTAGTTAAAAGGATAGGGCGCACCCGGAGGCACGCCCTATCCGACCTTCCCAACTATCGCCAAGCGAAGAGCCCAGGGGCACGTATCAATGGGAGGGAACCTTTTATGAACCATTCTAACTGTCGGAGGGAAGATCGCGAGCTTCCTCTAGACGCCCATGTACCCGATGAGGACCCATTGCCCGGTCTGCGGGCACCTCACGGCGCGCACGTCGTACTCGGACGCCAGGGAGTACGCGCACGGCCTGAGCGTCGCAAACGGGACGGGGCCAGCGGTGTCGTCCTTCACGCCCAGGGCGACGACCCTCACGGTGTCCCCGCGCTCCTGCGACACGAGCTCGTACCCTAAACTCAACGGGATGCCCGTGAGCCCGTCGTAGATCATCGTGTCGAGGGAATCGTCCTCGTACGTGTATGCGCCGACGCTATAGCGAGCCATGGGTACCTCCAGGAGCGGGAATGGTGTTCACCAAGATTATGACCCGCGGCGCGGCTAGGTTTTTTCGGTTTTTTCGAAAAAACCCAAGCGGGTGCAGGCGCGCACCAAAACGCCAGTTGTTTCCCATTTTCGTAACGTCACGAAAATGGGTGAAGGGAGAATAATGGAAGGCAATTGCGAGCAGACGTACAACAGGCTGCTGGATAAATCCAGCGAGGCCTTCGTCCTCGCCATCGAGCTTTACAACAGACCGAGCATCAAATACAGGGTCGAGGGCTTCTCGTTCTTTATCTGCAATGCGTGGGAGCTGATGCTCAAGGCAAAGCTGATAGCGGACAGGGGCATATCGGCCGTCTACTACAGGGACAACACCGACAGGACGATCACGCTGGAGCGCTGCATCTCCCAGGTCTTCACGAACGACAAGGACCCGTTGAGGCGCAACCTCGAGGACATCATCCGCCTGCGCAACACGAGCACGCATTTCATCGTCCAGGAATACGAGCAGATCTACGTTGGCCTGTTCCAGTCGTGCGTGACGAACTTCGACGAGAAGATGTACGAGTTCCACGGGAGAAGGATGTCGGATATCATCCCCCAGCATTTCCTGATGCTGTCGATGAGCGCCAACCCAGCCACGCCGGAGGTGATACGCGCCAAGTACCCAGTCGAGATAGCCTCGAAGTTCCTCTTCGATGAGTCGGAGATCGAACAGGAGCAGCAGCTCCAGGAGAATCAGAGATACTCGTGCGTCTTCCTGACCGAGATGGCGATAACGAAGAACCTCAAGAATGCCGACTTTACCGTCGCCATCGATAACTCATCTGACAGGGCGATCCGCACTGCAAAGGTATTCCAGGACCCAAAAAACACGCATCCGCTGTCGATGAAGAAGGTTCTCGAGCATGTCAATTCAAAGCTTGGCAGGCTCGGAATCGTACTCATGGCAAATGGCGAACCGAAGCAGTTCACGGCCAATGACTGGAAGCTGTTCCTGAACTTCTACGACATCAAGTCGAACAAGGAGCTCGCCTACAAGCATGAGGTCGGAAGGAACGGCTCGTACACGTACTCGATGAAAACCGTTGATTTCATTGTGGATAGGATCCGCGAGAACCCGTCGGACGTGATCGACTCCCTGAAGCAAGCGCTCGCTAAAAAGCAAAACGAGACGACCCCAGGGGCAAAGGATTCTAAGCGGAAATAACCGCCTACTCCCATTCGGGAACCCAGCCGTATTCCTTCGCGGGTACGTCTCGTTACCGTGATTATCGTACTAATTGGCGTTGTTGTAAATCGAGCGGTTATGGAGATTGGAGACTGCAACGGCATTCAACGCGATTGGGATCAACGGCTCGGCAGGTTTTTCAGGTTTTTCCGGAAAATCCAAGCGGACGCCCGAGCTGTCAAAGAATCTTTGACAGCTCCAGACATAAAGAAACCCCACCGCGCACGGCTGGAACCTTGGCGCGGTGGGGTGACAACAAGGATGCCGGAGTAACACGGAGATAGCTCCGGGCAACCTAGGGACATTATATGACACGCAAACAGAGGCGCCGCGCCTGGGGTTCAATCACCGAGGCCAAGCGTGGCAAGAAATACATCCTCCGATGGCAGGAGAACACGCCGTGCGGACGCAAACGCAAAACCAAGACGGTATACGGCACCTACCGCGAGGCGTGCACCGAACTCGACCGCATCCACGTAGAGCGCGCCAATGACAAGCCGGTGCCGACCATCGCCCAGGCATACGGTACATGGCTCGAGCCGACCATGGCGGCACAGGTGGCCGCCGGCACGCTCGCGCCGAACACCCGTAACCTCGTCACAAGGTCGTGGGCGAACTACGTCGGCCCCACATGGGGCTCAATGCCGGTCGACCAGTTGCGCCCCGTGCACCTGCAGGAATGGCTCCTGACTCTCCCCGCAGCGACGGCGGACACTGCCCTACTCACCCTGCGCAAGATCTACGGCACTGTGTCGGGCTTTGTCGTGCTGCCCATCGACCCGTTTGCCGCCACCGTGAAGTACACCATGCCCACGCGCAAGACACGCGAGCGCTCCAAGCGCCTGTACACGCTTGCCGAATCCAAGGACATCCTGGAGCGCCTGCACGGGACCTCGCTCGAGGCGCCGTTCATCATGGCATGCTTTGGCTCATGCCGGTCGGGTGAGTCGCTGGGCATCCGCACCGATGAGGTCATGCCATTCGCGACAGGATCAACAACGCTCGCAACGGTCGACCTCGTGCGCCAGATGGAGCAAGCGGGCATCGAGCCCACGGCGGACGGCGTACTCAAGACGCGAAAGTCCATACGCACAGTCGTGGTGCTGCCGGATGCCGCCGGGCGCCTGCTCGAAATTGCAGACGAACGCCGCGCGGCAGGCTCCGAGTGGCTAGCAGATCGCGGGGACGGACTGCCCATGAACCGAGGGATGTGCAATCATAGATGGAAGAAGTGGTGCGAGGCCGAGGGTATCGAGCACATCCCATGGTCGAACCTCCGCAACTCGTGGCGAACGATCTGCGAGATGGAGTTGCACATGCCCTGGGACCTCATGGAGATGCTCATGGGTCACTCCCTGCCGGGCGTGTCGGGCCGACATTATATTCGTCCCTCTCGTGAGCAGGTGGCCCGTTCCGTTTGCGACGCACTTGGGATAAATTGGGATATTTCCCAACAAACCAGCAGGTAAAACGGGCGCTGTTAATAGTGGCAGATTGAGATGAACGCACAGGGCGGGCAGCCAATATCTTGATCTGTAACAGTTAGCCAGCAAAAACGGGTCTAGATGTTACAGATCAAGACAAATGAATGGACCTGTCGACAAAATCTCAATCTGTAACAGTTAGCTGCCAAAAACAACTCCAGATGTTACAGATCGAGACAAATGAATGGACAGACAAATAAGATCTCAATCTGTAACAGTTAGTCATCCAAAACGGGTCTTAGTGTTACAGATTGAGATGAATGAGTAGAGGGACGGACTGCCCCGTAATTTCCTCTTGCATAACTGTGCATAGTGTGTATATACTGTGCTTACCGGTTATATACACGTGTAGCCCATCAGCTAAGGAGCCGCTGTGGACATCATCCTATCCAATTCGAGCGATAAGCCCATCTACGAGCAGATAACCTCGCAGGTCAAAGCTCAGATCCTTTCGGGCACGCTTGCTGCGGGAGCCAAACTCCCCAGCATCCGTGCACTCGCGAGCGATCTTGGCGTGAGTGTCATCACCACCAAGCGCGCCTACGCCGACCTGGAGCAACTCGGCTTTATCTGCACTGTGCAGGGCAAGGGCTGTTTTGTCGCCGAGGGCAACCAAGAACTCTTGCGCGAAAATCAGCTCTGCCATATCGAAGAGCTGCTCGCACAGGCAGCAACGCAAGCCGAAGCCGTGGGCGTCACGCGCGATAAACTGCACGAAATGCTCGACCTGGTAGCCCCCGAAACCATGCAGTAACCATCTGCAAGAAAGGCTATGCCATGCAAAACTTGCTAGAACTCAAAAGCATCTCACGCCGCGTGAGCGACCGCTTTTCGCTACGTGGCGTCACGTTGGCCGTGGAGCCCGGCCAAATTGTTGGCTTTGTGGGCGCAAACGGCGCCGGCAAGACGACGACCATTCGCGCCACGCTTGGGCTTATAAAGCTCGAGGCCGGCGAGGTACACCTGTTTGGGCAGCGCTGTGGCACCGACGCGCCCGATGAGTCGCAACGCCACCTGCGCTCTCGCATCGGCCTCGTGCTGGACACATGCCCCTTCCCCTCCACGCTCAAGGTCGGCCAGATCGAGGCGCTCGTAGGCCCGGCGTACCCCACGTGGGACCGCGAAACGTTCGCCGGATTCATCAACCGATTTGGCCTCGATCCCAAGACAAAGGTCAAGGACCTCTCCCGCGGCATGGGTATGAAGCTGCAGCTCGCCTGCGCGCTCAGCCACCATGCCAAGCTGCTCGTTTTGGACGAAGCCACCGCGGGCCTCGATCCCATGGCACGCGAGGAACTGCTCGATGAGCTGCTCGCCTTTGTCGCCGACGGCCAGCGCAGCGTGCTGCTCTCGAGCCACATTACGTCTGATCTCGATCGTGCTGCCGACCGCGTCATCTGCATCGATAACGGCTCGATTGTGTTTGACCTGCCACGCAAGGACATTACCGACCGCGCCGGCATCGCCCACTGCACCCAGGCACAGGCCGCCGAGCTCATGGCTTGCGTCGAAGGCACCCGCGCCGCCCGCCACGCCTACAGCGTGGACGTGCTCGTGCCCAACCACCGCGAAGTGCTCGAGGCCTTCCCCGAGATTCCCTGCGATCGGGCAACCATTGATGACTATCTTCGCTTCATGCTGAAAGGGGCTTTGAAATGAAACGCGCCATTATGTCCGAGCTTGCCATCGTTCGCACGCTCGTCCCGAGCATCGCAGGTGTCGGCCTGTTCATCTTCGTCGTGCTGACCGCCGTCAACGCATCGAATGGTGATTCCGACATGAGCGCCGCCGGCGCCTTCGCGATCAGTGCCATGTCGCCTATCATGGCCATGACGTCGCTGGCCGGGCTCGACAACCAAAACGGATGGGAGCGCTATCGGACAACGCTGCCCATCTCACGCAAAGACATCGTCAGCGCACGCTACCTGTGCATCACTATTTTCTCGGTCATCATGGCGTGCGCGGGCGCGCTGTTGAGTATCGTCGCCATCCCGATCTTAAACAGCGTGGGTATCCCCTCCACGGGAGAGACCGTCTTTGAGACCGCAATCGCCTCGGCAATATCGATGCTTTTCTCCCTCATGGCGGTGTTTTTGGTACTGCCTCTGTTCTTTCGATTTGAACACATGAAGGCGCAACGCCTATCCGTTGGTCTGTACGCCCTATACATGTGCCTTATCATGGTCACGCTAAACTCATTTAACCCCATCAACAACCAGCTCATGTCGATTGCAGGGACGAATCCCGATCCTGCCGTCCTCGGTTGCCTGTGTGGTGCCGTCGCGCTGGCAACGGTCGTCCTTGGCGTTGTCAGCTGTGCCATCAGCACCAAGGTCTACCGGGCACGCGACCTGTGATCGACAGCTAAAGGACTTGGGCGGCGCCCCACCTCATTTACTAGATAAGAGAAGCAGCAACAACGTCGCTACCACCCTTCACGGCGTACCGTTTAGATCTTGGCAACCAAAGAGAAGCCGACAGCATATCGAGGGTGAATGTTTTCCGAGAAGTGAACGAGTAAAATCAGTACCCTGTATCATCGACATTTTTGTGGGCTTAGTTCCTGCACTTTTTGCCTAGAAATCCAGCGGTTTTATTCGAAAAAAGTGTGCATGCTCCAGGGGTCCATATTGACTCGTTCACTTCTCGGAAAAACACTCACCTTCAATTCGAGCCTTAACCAAATGGCTCCCCGCAACATGACCCCCGTCTCGCCGCGGCCATATCAAACCTTCATGGCGGGGCGGTATCCTCATGTCCATAAAACTCGCAGGATAAACCCATTATCCAAGGAGGCACCGCACCCGTGTCGTGGATCGTCGCAGCATTTGCGTCAGCATTCTTTGCCGGCAACACATCCATCTTGGCCAAATGCGGCATCAAGCAGACCGACTCCGATGTCGCGACGGCCATTCGCACCTGCGTGGTGCTCGTTTTCGCCTGGGCAATGGCGGGTATTTCTGAATCCATTGGAACCATTGGCAGCATCGAACCCAGATCCTGGCTCTTTCTCGTCCTCTCGGGACTCGCTACCGGCGCTTCGTGGATCTGTTACTTTAAGGCGTTGAGCATCGGAGACGTCAATAAGGTCGTACCGGTCGACAAGATGAGCACCGTGCTCGCGGCGCTGATCGCCATCGTGCTTTTTGGCGAGACGAGCAACCTTGCGGTTAAGCTCGTGGGAACCGCCGTCATCACCCTCGGCACGTTTTTAATGATCGAGAAGAAGCAGTCTGCCGGACCCGAGCAGCAGCAAGACCGGACCTGGCTCGCTTACGCCCTCGGCGCCGCCGTGTTCGCGGCGCTCACGTCCATCCTCGCCAAGATCGGCATCGAAGGCGTCGAGTCCAACCTGGCCACGGCAATCCGCACCTGCGTGGTACTGGTTATGGCATGGGCAATCGTGGCAGCTAAAGGCAAGATGGGCCAAGCCGTGCACGTAGACCGCTACGAACTCGTATTTCTCGCGGCATCGGGCATCGCGACCGGAGCATCGTGGCTGCTCTATTACTATGCCATCGCCGCAGGCCAGGTGAGCGTCGTGGTGCAGATCGACAAACTATCGATTGTCGTATCGGTACTATTTGCGCGCCTGGCATTCAACGAAAAAGTCTCGCGACGCAGCGCCATCGGTCTCGCCCTCATCGTCTTGGGAACTGCGGCGCTCGCGGTTTGGAAGTAGCGCTGACACCGTGCGAGGCCCAGTCCACCCGGGAATCCGTGACATACGGCATGCCCCGGCCCGCACGCAGCGTCTTACAATAGAGCTGTCACGGGCCTTAGACCAATCTCGATCATCCAAGGAGATGTCTTTTTGGTCATCGTTCTTTAGGGAACGGTCAATCGCATACAAATTGGAAACGTCCGTCCAACGGCCGTGGTTTGTTACGCCGTTCCGCCCCCGTCATCTCACGCTCGCCCGCAACGTCGAGACGCACCCCGAGACGTGCCTTGTCGATCGTTCTTACCTGCTCGAGCATCACCGTCGACGCCCGTCTCAACCCTACGACCGCAGGAAGGAGAACGTGCGTCGGCATCCACCTTCCCACTCGCTTCGTGAGAGGCCGTACTTTATCGCCCTTTCGAAGCACCCCCTCCGCAATTTCCCTTATCGGGAGCAGGGCCACATCGTGCATGAGAAGCCGCCTCATCTGAACTGGGGAGAGTGTTGCGACCGCGCAAGCCAGCGCCTTCGATTCGTATCGCCTCGCCAGCATCTCCTCAGGGTTCGACGAAGGGTCCGCCAACACCTGGGGGAGCATAGCGTCCAAACTGAGAGTGTGGCGTGCCTCCCGACGCTCGATACGCCACCATTCGCGCTGGAGGTCGTCTAGGGCTTCCGCCACATCGCGCCCGACCGCGACCGCGACGTGACCTCCACCCGAGATCCTCATCTCGACACATAGTCCATCATCCGACGAGAGCGCGCAATTCGTCCTGTATAGGCGCATGGTGTCCCCCTCCGCCGCAAGAGGGAAACGAAAAAGCCTCTCTTGCCACTACGGACAAAAGAGGCCCTTTAGGGGAAGGCGTTGAGACCGCTGCGACTCGCTTAACCTCGCTGTTCTGGCTCTCGCTCCAACAGCTATCGCTCTTCGATATGTTTGAGTTGCTGTATCATTTTGCAACTTCCAAGACGTGCAGGAGGCCCGAAAAACCCTGTCAAACAACGTTCTTGGTGCTTTTCCGCATCTTCACCAGCCTGATAATGACACCGAATCCAGCCATCTCGATAATCGAGATTCCAAATAGGTCTTCTTACCTGCGAAAATCGAAAACGAAGCACCCCTCTTCTCAAGCACTATCAAAAGAATTTATGAGCTGCGGTGCAGAAACTCGCCCTCCTGAATCATAGGAGCCTGCACCCGTATCGCCGCTTTACGTTATTCGCTGACTGGGATTTGGCTGACAACAACTGTGGCCACTCATTCGATTCACAATTGGCATATCTTATTTGCGCAATAGAATATGTGTGTCAATGCAGCCTCATGGACCCTTATGGCCCAACCGGAACAATCAAACTCAGCTGTATTGGCTTCCATCTGCGGGACGACCATTGGGGACTTAACCTGAGAGGATTGAGGATGAAGTTCCATAAAAACGTGACCATGTTCGATTTTGCTGGTATTCCGATAGTTGCGAATTATGACAACGGTATTATTATCGGACTGACTGCCGCCGGTGCAGAAATATGTCGAAAGTTGCTCGTGGAAGACCTAGACCGGTCCGAAATTTCACTCGTAGATCAAAGTCTGTTCGACCAGCTAAGTAATAGTTGTTTTTTTGAGGGTCCACGGCATCCATCCGCATTGAAAACGGTGTATTTTCATGTCACGAGCCGCTGCGATTTAACATGTCAGGGATGTTATTCGTACAAGGAGGGGAGAAATTCCTGCGAAGACCCCTCCCTGGAATGCATCAAGAAAGCGTTGGATGAAATAAGTAGTCGCGGAATAAGTCAACTTGTCATCTCTGGAGGGGAGCCGTTCCTTCGTGATGACTTGCCAGATATCGTCGCATATGCAAAGGAGGTTTGCGGAATCCCGTCTCTGGCCATTCTCTCGAACGGGCTGCACATCGATCAAAGCTCCCTTCATCGCCTCTCAGGTCATTCTCCCTGCATTTCTATTTCATTTGATGGATACTCCGCAGAATCGCAAGCTCACATTCGTGGTACACAAAACTTTTCTAAGCTCGTTGACTCGATTAAACAAATAAAGAGCGCCGGGATTCAAGGACATATCATCGCCACAATTCACGCCCTGAACATCGAAGATGTTCTTCAGTACGTGACCCTTTCAAAAAGACTTGGAGTTACGATCAATTTCAGCCTGATATCGTTCACCTCTTCCGATCCTCATACGGCTGGCCTCATTCCCTCTCCGAGCCAACTTTACTCGCTGGGGGGCGCATTGTTCCACCTTGGAAGCGATTCGATGGCCGGCCCTCATGGACAAACGCGCCTCAACATTTCTGCAAAACGTTATTGTGGCGCTGCGAAAAACACGCTCAGTATTGATTCCGACGGAACGGTCTACCCGTGCCATATGCTTCATGAGGAAAAGTACGCAATGGGCAATGTGTTTATCGATAGTCTGGCCAATGCTCTCGATTCGGATGTCGCGAGACTATTTCAGCAGCTTGATGCATCTCGATTTGAGACATGCTCCACTTGTAAATACTGCGAAATATGTGGCGGTGGATGCAGGGCGCGATCTTTATGCTCATCGCCCACTCTTGCTGCGCCCGATCCATACTGCCCACTAATGATTCGTTTCTTTGAATTGCTCGAGGACGAAACGTCACGCGCCTTCTGTGCTGTCGAATAAGTTGCTGGGGGTGCGTATCGTCTTTTGTTGTAGTCATCGCGCAAGGTAACGCAACGACAACAGTTCATGCTGCCTGAGAAGCAACGAGCTCTCTGTAATACTCGCATGTGTCCATCAGGATTTCATGCGGACCTTGCGCGACAACTTGACCTTCATTCACGACAACAATCCAATCAGAACTCAAAATCTGAGACAACCTATGCGCCGTACAGAGTACGGTAATTGATGAGAATGCCTTACGGATGATGTCATTTATCTCATGCTCCGCTATCCCGTCGAGACTCGATGTCGGCTCATCCATAATTAACAGGTTTGGGAGCCCCAAAAATGATCGAGCCAGGGCCAGTCTTTGTTTTTGCCCTCCAGACAAGGCGGAGCCGTTTTCCCCCGTTTGATAATCGAGTCGCGGTTGCGGAAGCGTTAGTCCAACTAAATCCAGGACCTTTTCCATCTCGGAATCCGAGATTCCCTCCCGTCCGACAGACAAATTCGATCGTATCGTCCCCCTCATGACAACTGCATCTTGGTCTACATAGCCGATTGAGGCTCTCAAACGACTTGTCTCAATTTCATTCAGGGGCATTCCATTTAACAATATCTCTCCAGAGTTTGGAAAGAAGAATTTCTCCAGCAATCCCAGGCAAGTTGTTTTTCCACCGCCCGAAGCGCCAACAATGGCGGTTCTTTTCCCTGCGGGAACGATAAAACTTGCATCTTTCAAGGCGAATTCTGTTTCTCCGTCGTAGGAAAAGCTTACGTTGTTGAACTGTATTTCCGCAGCGCCAGAAATTATATTTGGAATCTGATGATTATATCGAATGCTTCTCTCAACGTTCATTGTCTCGAGTTCGGTGAGACGACGCTCCCCCGCTTCCGCTTCGCGCATCCTTGATATCGATCCTGACAGCTGAGATACGGATGAGGAAAACGCCGAAAAATACATTAAAAACATGACGAGACCGGAGAATGAAATTGCTCCGTCTGCCACACGAAAGGCGCCGAACAGTATGGTTCCAATATTTGCTAGCTGCATCAATATCGAAGCAATTGGAAACAAGCAACTGTTGATTACTGACAGTCGCAACCCATCCTCATGTGCCCTAGAAACTTCGAGCTCCAACTCCTTACGCGAAGCATTCCACGCTCCATATGCACGGAGCACTCTGCCTGTTCTCATGCTCTCTTGCGCGCCAGCCGTTATTCCGGTATACGCATCTTGAATCCCCTCTCTCAGTTTTACGAGGGGTCTGGACGCCATAACAGCAAACACAAGAGAAAGGACTCCGAAGGAAGCACCAACAAAGAACGTGATTGGCTCGATACACAATAGAGCTATCGTCGAACCAATCAGAATAATTGTCGCTTGGAACAACGCGATACTCTGTCCTGGCAATGCTTTAGTTAAATCTACATCGCTTACTATTCTCTGGGAATACCATCCCGGAGCCTTAGATTCTTGCTCAAGAATTGGCAGACTGAAAAAACGTTCAACAAGCCCACAGCGCAACTCATATGCCGAGTCTTCACATATTTTACCCAGCACTAGTTGCTGGCACATTGTTACCAGGGCATTGGAAGCGAGTATAAACACCAATGCAGCAACAATAGACCCGGAGAGCTGCCCGCTCTGAACACCTTCGATTAGCTTGCCTCCAAGCTGGGGTTGAACTAGTACCAGCAGCTCACTGATCCCCCCGAGTAAAAGGCATAAAATATATAGGAACCGATGATGGGAGATACTTCGTCCCAGCACTTTAAGCAATGTCTTCATGATCTTCACCGATTGCAAACTATTCCGACAGCCCGTTGACGAGACCGACTCCTTCGCTACGCCTCACGCCGTACAGCGTTTGTATGAGTATTGAGAGCGCAACGAGAATGAATCCTGCCCCTAACACAACGCCCCCACCAACAAGCGGTCTCCAGAATGATGGGGTGATTCCGATTGGAATACCGATAAGATAGCCGGTCAACATTGCCGGCATTGCTCCAATCGCCGCAGCAGCCACAACGTGAACAGCTGCTTCAATGAGGCAGGCTACCAAGAGGCTGCTGCGCCGAATCCCAAGCGACAGGTATTGTGCGGCATCTTTTTTCCGACTATCAAAAGAAAGAAAAGAGGATACAGCCGCACCGGTGCAACTTAGTATTACAGGACCACCAAATAGTATTATTGAGCTTGTCCAATCCAAAGATGTATTGAGGCCGGTTAATCCAATTCGGTTGATGTAGCCTGTCAAGATATCGGTCATCACATTAAAAGAGGATAGGATTCCATATCCAACCATAATGGACACTTCCGATGAACCCGCTATTTCAATCTGATGCAAGGCATTTCGAGCCGCGATAAAACCTGGAATGTCGCTGACAGAAACTCCCTTATTTAATAGTTTCAACACCGCAGTTAACAGCCAAGGAGATGCAACGGCGAAGATGCTAGTCGCAAAAAGCGGTACCATCATCGCATACTCGAAATATCCTTCTCGCAATTGATCCGGAAGGTCGCACAGGTATAAAGATAATGCCACCACAAGCAGGAACCCAATTGCGGCCCTTAAGGGAGACCTCCATTTTGTAGGCATCTCGGTCTCCCGCACGACTGTGACTGGGGGAATATTCGCCGCTCGCCTCGCGGCTCGGTAACCGCCAACAACAAACAAGATTCCCGCGCCAAACCAGACAGCAGGCATGTTGAATAAACCCAGATCAAGGGTAATATTGCTCGGAGGATTATATGAGCTAAAAACCAATGGAAACAACAGGGGGTAAGATAACACTTCCAACGCCGATCCACCAGCCGCTCCGACAATAGCAATCGCGAACAGTTGCATCAACACAATCAATCGAATTGTCCGAGGGCTGGCTCCAACAATCTGCCACAGTGCATAAGTTTTCGCCTTCAACGAAACCGCCTGCTGCGCCAAAGGCACCAACAAGGAGACGGCGGCTATCGACGAGAAGAGAACCACAACAGTACCGAGGTTTTTGAGATTATCGAATTGACTTGCAGTTGACTCGATCGAAACTGCCCAGCTGCCGAGATATCCGAAAACCACCGCAATTGCAAGCAATCCACCCCATACGGCCTTTGTGCTCGTTAGGTCAGCGAATACCAAGCGAATCATTTGGCCACCTCAAATGCAGCCAGTATTTCTTTAGGGCTAGGACTGTCCATCTCACGTTTGATAGTTCCATCAATAAAAACTAGCACCCGGTCCGCAAGAGCCGCTGCCTCCAAGTCATGGGTAACCAAAAGGACTGACCGTCCTTCGACATCAACCAGGTTGCGTAGAATTTTCAAGACATGTTGAGTGTTTTCCGCATCTAGGGCACCTGTTGGCTCATCCGCAAAAATAATATCGGCGTTCGTCGCAAGCGCACGGGCTATAGAAACGCGCTGCTGCTCACCGCCAGAAAGTTGAACAGGCTTCAGTTTTTGCTTTTCAGCTAACCCCATCTTTGCAAACAGGTGTTGCAGATCCTGCTCAGCTACCGCAGCCCCCGAAAGACGAGCCGCAACAGATACGTTCTCTATTGCTGATAAAGATGAAATGAGATTATACGATTGAAAAATAAAACCCGCGTGCGCCCTGCGAATCTTAGATAGTTGATTTGGAGATATGCCCACGATATCATGACCTGCAAGTTTTATCGTCCCTTCTGTGGGAGACTCCAACCCGGAAAGGCAATGAAGCAGCGTTGACTTTCCGGAACCACTCGGTCCCACTATTGCCACCATTTCTTTAGTGCCAACATGGATGTCAACCCCTTTCAACACCTCTACGGGTTTCCCTCCTTTCTGCGCAAACGTTTTGCGAACTCCGTATGCGACAATCGGTTCACACATTCTTGTCTCCTAATTGCTTCAAGCTCCCAACTCATAAGAAATGGAAGGCGTGAAGCCTTCCATTTCTTATGAGCAACTATCCGAAGATGTCACAGAAGAAACTTAGATTACTCTGCTTTCCATCACAACCCCAGCTCCATCCAGAAGCGCAAAGATCGACATCTGGCTCTGCCGGAGTCATTGCCTGAAGTTGGAGCAGCGCGTTCACCCGCACCACACCTCCCCTCAAAAAAATCAAGTAGGTAAGAGGCCCACAGGGTCTATTAAAACCCTGTGGGCCGCGGCCTTAGTGGTGGCCTCCGCACCACAGGCTTGCAGCGCTGTTGTCGCCATCGCAGAAGAAGCTCAAGCCCGAACCGCGAGGATCGATCTCAGCGCCGGACGACTTCATCGCCTGGAGTTGAAGCAATGCACTCATTTCTAACCTCCTTTCCTTTTTTCATAAATGCGAAACTAATGAAGAGAAACGGGGAACCATTCGCATCTGCGCGACTGAAAGGACAATAGGAATCCGATCAAGCCTGCTGACCCAGTGGAATAATCCGCAGATAAACAGGCTCCTCCGTTCCCAACCATGAATATGGATTCATCCTCATCACGCGCAAATAGGAATCCATTCGCGACGTTCCTGATCATCAACCGAAGGGGCGCCTCATCTTTTGGGTTTGGCGAACAGAGCAGGGCAGCAGCTTTTCCACAAATCCCACAAAATAGTCCGCCGTTTAACGAGATGGGCTCTTCTATATTCAAACTCATCTTTTCCAGCTCATCAGTCCAGCTGTTAGGAGTGCAATACGTCAAGGCGAAGAACACTCCCGCCGTCCCCTCAGAGAGATAGCCGAAGTTGACGCCATCATAATTAACAAAGTAACCGTTTTCTCCGAAGCTCAGAAGGTCCATCTCGAATTTAAGGCAATCTTGCATCATTGCTAACCAGTCTGAGCTGCCGTGAAAATACTCCATCAAACGCTTGCACGCAATGGCAGCCCCTGACCAGCCATCAAATAGGCCCACAGCATTTCCGGTTTCCGAGCCTGGGCTCACCAAACATTCATGAGACTGGATTGCCGTCTTCAGCTGTTCTGCCGCAGATTCAATGAGGCGAGATAGTCGTGGCTCTTCGGTGTCTTCTTCAAGCTGGCAGAGCGCAAGAATTGTCCCGGAAAGGCCGGTTCGAATCGAAAGGTCATGTCGGTTGATAGCGGGCAGTTCAGACGGCACAAGCGCAAGCGCCTCCCGCGTATACCCAGATTGTGACAATGCACTTGCGATTCCTGACACCCCACGCAAGAGGCCGTGAAATCCAATAGACGTTCCTGCATCGAGCTTCCTCTTTATCCATTCCACATCTTCTTGAACGTTCATTCCTGCACGAGACATCATTAGCATTATTCCTGCTGCTCCAGTCTCGATGTCCAGTGAACCGGAGTCGTCATGCAAGAATTGCGAAGCATCGCCCGGATATCTTCTTTCATCCCCGGATTCAATCAACATCTGCGATGACATTCTGATGCCCGCGGCAAGCCGATTTATCAGCTCACCGCAATTAATATCAGTTGCCACATACGGGGAATAGTCAAATCTGTCTCGTAGCAAGCTCGAAGGTACATTGGCCCTGGCGTCTGACAGCAGATTCATCGTCTCTTCAGAGAATAGACTCTCCACGTGAACAAGGCTTGTCTCCAGCGCTCTAGGACTGAATGCCGTGGACCAAGAGGGCCAGAAGATATAAAACAGCAAATTTGTGAGAGCGAATGCGTCGCGATCAGCATTACCACACCTCTCGTAGGGAATGAATCCTGGAGTACCCAGAACGCCCGAATCATCGCCCTCAACGTGTCGGACTCCTTCGAAATCGATTACCGAAACGCTTTCATCAGGCCCAACAATGAAGTTCTTCAGATTTATGTCCATTATCGCTATGCCCCGAGAATGGACCTCGTTTACGAGCCTGATGATGGCCCTCGCGATTCGCAGAGCTCTTTTTTCAAACTTTTCAACAAGAGCCATTTCGAGGGAAAATGGATAATTAGACGCAAGCCATGTTTGGAGCGATACTCCTTCGACGAATTCCTCAATCAGAAATTCATGCCCATCGATCACCTTATATCCAAGGTACTCGGGAATACCGCCAATGCCCTGTAATTGTATCAATGCCTCCTTTTCTCTCCGCAGCCTGGCAATGGCGTCTTCCTCACCCGTGTAACCAGCAAAGGGACGTGCTTCCTTCAAAACCACGCTTTTGCCGGTTGCCTCATTCCTTCCGAGATATACCCCTCCACCATTGCTGAAATGAAGGCTATCGAGAATCGAATACGGCGCGAGTTCTCTTGCTAGAGAGTCAGCATCGGGATTCAATCTCTCGAAAACTTCTGCTTCGATTTTTTGCGGTACTTTTACGAAATCCGGGAGAACGAAAAACGGTACCCGCTTGTCCTCAATCGTGTTTCCATCTGGAGTGGCAATCACCATGACATTCTTGCCACCTTCAAGCACTTGCTTGCGATAGTAAAAGCCACCATAACGAAAATACACTGAGCCGTTTCCATATTTTGTATCGGAAAGAATATACGGGCCCTCAACGTTCTCGGTCAATTCATTGAGGCTATCTAGCAGATAGCAAAACTGCTCATCGTCTCTAGGATACACAGTAATAAATTTACCGGATCCCGATCGATCTGCGTACTTCATATTCGATTGATAGAAAGCAGTTGTAGTCGCTCTAAATTTAAATGGGACACCCTTTTCGAGCAAGAAGTTGGATATGTTATCCAAGACGAAATCTTCCATTCCCGGACGAACGCTAATGTGTATCTTCCATCCTTGCAAAGGAAGCTCATAGCGATCGGGGAAACAGTATCTCCAAGTATCATCCTCCGTTGTTGACCAGCTTTCCGGCAAATCAACTCGATACTCTCGTCCTACCTTGAAACTCGTCTTTTCATAAAACGGAGAGCTTGGGAACACATGTTTGAATCTATACTCAGTCAGATTTTTATACGGTAATGCTGACTTCTTATTATCCAACTCCAACCCCTCCCTCTCCGGACTTGACTGCACGGCATTCGAAGACTTCTTACAGATATAGATAATAGACAAAAATTAAACTATTTGTTTAAGAATTTCTCGATTTCTTATGTCTTTGCTATATGAATCAAAACAGCTTCCTGCCTAGAACGTGATAGCCACCGGATCGTATGCTTGCAATAGCCTGCATCGATACTTCGAACAAGTGGTACGCCCGCTCCCCGAAAACAACATCGCCCTCGAACCGTGTCTGGTTTCATTTTCCATGATGTGTTTCGTCAAGTTAATTTGAGCAAATTGATCACTTATTTTTGAGCAGAATGGTCAGATGATTTCGCTCCTTTTCTGAGCAGTTACTCTTCCCGCATCAAAGCGTGCCGGACCCTGTACGACTCGCCCCTGAACTGGATAAGCCTCCCATGGTGGACGATCCTGTCTATCACGGCGGCCGCCATCTGGTCATCGCCGAACACCGAGCCCCACCGGCTGAACTCCAGGTTCGTCGTGATCAGCACCGACTGGCGCTCGTAGGCGTCGGCGAAGACCTGGAACATCAGCCTCGCGCCCTCGGCATCGAGCGGCAGGAATCCGAGTTCGTCGATGACGAGAAGCCCCGCCCTGCCTATCTGCGCGGCCTCCCTGTCCAGCCGTCCCTCCTCCCGTGCGCGCCTCAGCCTCGCGACGAGCGAGGACGCCGTGAAGAACCTCGCCTCGATCCTCCGCTCGCATGCGAGCGCGCAGAGCGCCGAGGCCATGTGGGTCTTCCCGGTCCCGACATCGCCCATCAGGACCAGGTCCTCGCGGGCATCGAGGAATGCGAGCGAGAGCAGGGAGTCCCTGTCGAGCCCCTCGGGCCACGTCACGGCCGACCAATCGTATCCCGCGAACGTCTTCGGCGCCGGCAGGGCGCAGCGCCTCAGCAGGGAGACCCGTTTGGACGCCTCCCTGCTGGCCCTTTCCGCCTCCAGGTATTCCGCCAGGTACTCGACCTGCTTGGGCGTCCCGAGCCTCGACCACTCCTCGAGCACCGCAGTCGTGAGGGAGCACGACCTGCCCGCCTCGACGACCCTTCTAGAGAGCTCCTCGCTAGCGGGCATCGGCGACCGCCCCCTTGAGGAAACCGTCGTATACGGCGAGGTCCGGCCCGGTCGCCCCGCCGCCCGCGCCGCCGGCGATCCTCCTGGCGAGGACGTCCACCGTCGCGTCGTCGGGGACGCGACCGCCCTCAATGACCCTGAGCGCCGCGTCGCATGCCGCGCCGAAGCCCGACGAGGCCGCGGCGCGCGAGATGGAGCGGAGCGTCTGTCTGCGCCCCGCCCCGTCCATCCTGTCTATGCCGGCGACGAGACCCTCGGGCATGTCCCGCCTGATCGTCGACTCGCCGAAGGCCCTCGGCCTCGCGACGAGCGCCGGGACCAGGGAGAGGGGGTTTCGCACCGCGGGGCCCTCGCCGTAGGCCCTCTCCAGGACGGCGACGCGCCTGCCGCGATCGGCCAGGATCTCGACGGTATCGGCCCTCATGCCCACGAGGAGGTCCCTGCCGTGCCAGGCCGGCCCGGCGACGTACTCGCGCCCGTCCACGGTGACGTAGCCCCTCTTGTCGGCATGCGCCCGCACCCATCTCACTGGGTCGAAGTCGACGCCGGGCAGGGCCCTCATCGCCGCGAGGTCCTCCGCGAGCGCCTCTGCGGTCGGCCTGCCGTCCCGCGCGCATGACTTCCCGGAGAGCGCGGCGCAGCCCCGCTCGAGGAATGCGTTGAGCTCGGCGAGGCCCCCGAACGAGGGGACTGGAACGAGAAGGTTTCTCCGGAGGAAGCCGACCGCGTTCTCGACCGACCCCTTCTCATTGCCGGAATACGGGTTGCAGTAGCGGCTCTCGAAACGGTAATGCCCCTTCATCTGGGAGAACAGCCTCGACTCGGTCACCGTGCCGCGGAGCATCCTGCCCGCCTCGGTGGCGTTGTCGAGCACTATCACCCTCGGCGCGCGGCCCCAGCGCCGGAAGATCTCGACGAGGCCCGCGCACATGCACTCCGACCTCTGCGACATCGTGGCGACGCACTGCCTGTCGTTGGAATGCGGCAGCGTGGCCACCAGCAGCTTCGGCTCGACCGTCTCGCCCGCGATGGCGGCCCTGAAGTTCCCGTAGTCGACCTGGCACGCGCCCGGTGCCCACTCGAGCTCGAGGAACCCCTCGCCGGCGCCCGACGAGCGCTCTCGTCTGAACTCGGCCACGAACCTGCGGACCGTCGAGTAGGAGCCGGTGAACCCCCTCTCCTCGACGAGCCTGTCGTAGATGCGCTTGGCGGTGTGCCGCTGCTTGCGAGGGGCGGAGAGGTCCTCGTCGAGCACCTTCTCGATCCAGGGCCCGTTGCCTTCGAGACCGGGCCGCTCCCTGGCCCTCCTGACGGGGGCGACGGGAGACATGTCCTCCATGTCGGCGTACTTGCTCACGGTGTTGCGGCTGACGTGGAGCCTTCGGGCAATCTCGGACCTCGAGACACCGTCGGCGTCCATCGACCGTATATCATTCCTGATGTCCAGGGGCACGGTCATTTCCTCCATCCTTCCCGGGCGGTCTCGCCAAAGTACCCGCCCGGGAAAACAATAAAGCGGGGGCCGCGCCCCCGGTCCTCGGGGCGCGGCCCTCTTGATCAAACTGCTCAATTCTTAATGGCCACCGTGCTCAATTCTCGGTGACTATCCGGACCACTTTTAAGTGAACATCAACACCATGAGAGACACCTCGCGTCGAAAGGGCCCATATGTCCGCAAGGAGGAACATCGTCGTACACAAGCTCGCAAAAAAAGGGGCTGAAACGGTACCGAGGCGTCGACGACAGGGCCTCAAGACCATCTCACGAAGCGCACTTACGAGGAAAACGTCGACGCTGACCGCCTTTTTCTGATACTGGGTGCCAATCTCTTGAGGCTCTTCATCGACGTCCTTTTCAGGTGTGTGAAGAGCATCTCGGGTCCGACCATTCGCGCGCTCCTGTGGCCGACTTGGAGGAATCCCGAATATACCGCTTGTTCCGCATCGAGCACGCTGCCTCGAGATCCCCGGTGGGAAGCACCCCTGCAGACATTCGGCATTCTCCCGCGAGGTCAACGCCTATACCCCACCCACAACCCGTCCGTAAGGATTGAACGCGTCCGGCCTGAGCCGACGTCGCCGCCTCGGTCCACGCCCCCGTCTCGGAGTGAGGCCACCGGCGCACTTGTCCATCGCCCTCCCCCGTTCGAGATGGATATGCGCCAAGAGTCTCCCCGACATGGAGGCACATTCCCGGATCGCGGCGGGCGACCGTACCTTCGAAAAAGACATGTGCTCCCCGTGTACCATCGTCCCGGACAACTGAATCACCGTAGTCAGCGGAAACGCAAGGGGCCCGATGGACAAACCGCTGCTGCCTAGAGACTGCGGAGCACCACGGCTACACGATTCTCTCTACCCGGGCCTGAGCCCTGCAGGCCGAAAGACCAAGCGGCGAAAACGGACGACCCAAGCGAGCCGTGCGAACTTCCGATCTTCCAGGAGCTCGCTAATGAGCTCACCTGCATCGTAGGAGCGCTCAGCTCCAAGCCGCTCTCTTGGTGGGATGGAAATTGAGATGACGTATCCCTTGAAGAGGAATCTGCGTGCCGTGCGTGCTGCCCTTCGAACTCCGAACGCGACGACGACTCGAAGTATCGCCCGATCACCGCACGCGGCCTGAGCGGGCGCAGCAGTCGACCCCTTCCGGCTGGACAGCCATCTCCTTCCCGGCCGCAGTGCACTGACGTACCTGGCAATATCCCACCGACTTGGTTCGCATGCCGCCGTATTACGCCGAGGCACAAACCCATTGCAGTCCGAATCACAGCGAAGCCGACGATGCAGCGGTAACCCCCGACGCCACGGCGGCGTAGGATTGCCACACGTTCCAAGCAACAGCCCATCGAGCGCGCACGGACTGCCTTATGCCCCGTCCCTCGACGACCTAGGGATGCCACGCGGAAACACCCGGCGTCATTATGCGGCTTTTCGATGCGTCAACTCCTGGAAATCGATCGATAGAGCTATAGAAGTACCCTTTGGGCACGCAGGAGCGATTAGAAAACATGGAGGCGGAGGTCAACTCGGAGGCAGGGAAGCTGATCGGATTCATTCTTGACTCAGGCTCGATGCAGCTACAGGCCTACGTCTCATACACGAACATCCTGTCACTATCCAAGCGCGACAGGCGCGACGAGGTCGGACGACCCCGCATCAGGATCAATAAGCTCGGCGGTACAGTACACTACGCCATAGTGAACAACGCCATACCGCTCCAGCCGAAAACGCAGGCCGCAAGGAAGCGTGCGCCGGCATTCCGAGAATCATATACCGCTTGATAGCCGGCCATCTCTGAATGCTTCGGTGTGTTTTCGGTATGTAATTCACTGAGGACGAATTTGGTCCGGCGGGACCGCTCCAGACGGTAAGTATGCGCGTACGACATGAGGCGGTTGAGCTTGCTCTCTGCGCGCTAGCCGAGAACATGCCGTCTTCGGAGACTGTCGGGCTCGCCGGCGCTTTGAGGACCATGATGGCCAACCAGACGGGACAAACTTCCTCTCGCTTGTTTCCCAGGCAGAATCCGGCTCAGAGACCCGGACCATGGGGTGAGCGCATCGAACACCGACGAAGGGGCCACCCACTACGCGGCAATGGGGAAGCATCCCGTTCAAGGCTGTGCTGGACGACTTATGGGTAACAGGCTCCGCCCCATCCACGGTGCTGAGGTGAAATATGTCAAACTCGGCTAGGCATTGCGAGTTGAGGGTCGACCTGCCCCCAGCTTGCATATGCTTTCTTCAGAGCCTCAAAGAACTCGCAACGAATGGCTCTTGAGAAAGAAACGGCAGTTATGAAAACCACACGCGAAAAGGCACTCTCCGACGTCGGAACCGTGAGGACGGAACGATCGACATCAGCGTCGCGGTAAAGCCGCTGCTGGAGGGACTGCTCAACACTGCGATGGATAAACAGGCATTGAAGTTCGGGGTGTGCGCTGCATGTCCCGCAGGCCGCACTGGCAACAAGGGCTACTCCGAAGGGTTCTTCGACCGCTCAAACAAAAACTCTTCCACCAAAAAGCCTGGATCGGCGCGGGTGTCGCCGAGCTCATGTCCGAGCCTGATATCTGAATACCGCGGCTCCGTTCGGGTCGCATTACGCAAGCTCTCAGCTGGTTCACGCGCGACAAGCCACGAATCGCGTTGGCAATGCGATGTTGATATCAAAATGTCCACAACTCTGCCCGCGTTAACAGCCCCATGTCAAACACGATATTTATCCTATAAGGTCTTTTCGGCACCGTTAATACTGAACCGGATATTAACGGTACATAAATGGGGGGCCACTTTCTCAATTTAAAGTAAATTTCTCGAGGCAATTGATTCGGCTAATATGTTGTTTATCCACTCTAGTCTGCGCTTTGTTCACGATAGAACGCCAGGTAATCTTCCATGAATTTCTCTCCGAAATTCTTACGTGCCTCTTCCGCGCTCATATATTCAATTAGGTCTCCGGGCTGGCAGTCGAATATCTCGCAAAGCCGATTAAGCGTCTCGATCCTCAATGCCCTTACCTTGCCGTTTTTAAGTTTGGAAATCGTCTGGACGCTGCAGCCAAACTCATCAGCAAGATCGTTCGATTGCATTTTACGGGAGGCTAACATCTTATCCAGATTAAAAATAATCGCCATAAGGCACCTCAGAGCGTTTCATCGGATAGCCTCTGAAGCAAGGCTCCATACTTAAAAACATATGATAGGCAAAACGAGACAATCGCCCAAAGCACAGAAGCCACATCAACATTCACAATAATGGGTTGAACGGACAGCCCGACAAACATGTCTCCAACGGACTCAATAGAAAAGGGAGCAAATGAGATCATTAGCTCAAATAGCATTTTACCCAAAAGCAGCCAACCAACTGTCTTCCATCGTAAAGACTGTATGTCCGAGAAAGGAGACTCACCTCGTGACATATCCTCAAACACACGTATGAACAGTCGAAACAGAAGCGTTACAATAGCGACCATAATCAAATTGGGCAAAAACCGCTGGATTGTTGACAGGATATCCCCGATTGAATAATCCAAAGAGACAATCCACAAGAACATCGCCGCACAAATCACCAAGATAGCAACTATATAAATATAAAATAGAACTCTAAGCAATCGGCCCGCGACTCGGCTCACGGATTTTAGGCGCCCCAGAGATTGGTAGATTTTCTCCTCATCGTTCGTCATGTATCGGTTCGCCGCATTCGAAGCAGTGTCCATTTGATATCTATCCAATTTCACCTTGATGGCGCGCCATGATTGGCTGCCGGCCATTAGAACCCAATCTTAAAGCAAACGTTTCCCCAACCGATTACAGAGCAATAGGTATACGAACTAGCATCGTTAGTGAAAATCATTTTTCCTCCTTAGGTATCAGATTCCTTTAATTCTTTTAATGGTCTCTTTCTATTTTATTACGGTTTGATGTTATTGAGCAATAGCTTTGCGGAAACAACGATGACAACATCTGGCCAGCTGCAAGTTCACCCGGGCAATTCAGCAAGAGTTCGGGAAACTCGCATCAGCTTATCGGACAAAAGGAGCCGCTCGTCCAATGCGTATCCCCTTCAGCATGGATAACACCTCAACCTTCAACCGCGCCAAACAAGACTCGTCGCTGAAGTCCATACAGGTCGAATGCTTGGTTTCCAAGTCCTCGCGCAAGACCCCCCCTCAATCGCCTCTCCCAGACCGCCAGCGTCGTCGAACGTGAATATCGAACAGAGACCGTCGCTCTCAATCCTTAACCGCCTATCAATGTACGGCTCGCCGAACCCTCTTGTTCAGCAAAACGCCTTTCCAATATCCGGAATCTCGTCGCCATTGCAGTCTAGTAGCCGCAAGCTAGAGGCAATCTCAAGCTGCCGTTCCATTGATTTCATCCAAAGTCATTCGAAGATGTCGATCATGTCGGAAATGTCGGTGTAAGGGCCTGAAGCAAAGGAGCGGCCACCGCCTTAGAATCTGTAGCTGCGACAAACGGATTCGATGCAAGGAAATGACCGCGATGCAGAGTGTAAACCAGATCGAGGCCCCGGCGCCGAGGGTTCGCCCCGCTTCGACGACGGGATGGTGAACCTCCATGAGCTCGTGCGCGCGCTCGCCGAAGTCCTCGTCAACCAGATCGTTGACGCGGTGGTCGACCAGCTGTGCGCTGGAGGGACGAACAGCCGCAACGGCTACCGCGAGCGGTGGCTGGAGACCCGTGCGGGCACGATCACCATGCGCATCCCAAGCTGCGGACCGGCAGCTTCTTCCCCGACGACATTGTCGAGCGCTACCAGCGGGTTGACCGGGCGTTCGTGGCCGCGATGGCGGTGATGTACGCCACCGGCGCCAGCACCCGCAAGGTCGCCAAGGTCGCGGAGACCTTTCCCTCGGTCGAGTCGCTCGAGCGCCTGGCCGGGGCGGTGATGTGCGACGAGGACGAGGAGTGGTCGCGTGCGCTCTACTTCTCCGAGGCCAAGATGGCGTAGCTGCACGCGGGCGGCGCGGCCACCGCCGAGCCGAGGTCCGACGAGGAGCTGAGGCTGGTCGTGGAACGCGCCATCATGTCGAGCCTGGAGCTTGCGGACATGCAAGAGACGGCGTAGGATGGCGATGTGATTCTGCGGTGGGGCCGCCCTCCCGAAGGGATTCTTACGCCAACTTTCCCGACGCGATCCGAAGAGCTGCTTCGCGATGTGCCTGTCCCCTGCGGCGTCCGCGTCTACGACCTTGGGTCGGGTACCGGTATTACCAGTGTCCTGCTTGCCCGCGAATACGGGTTGGACTCGTACGCTGTCAATCTGTAGAGCGACCCACAGGAAAGCCGCGCGTTCTTTGATTCGCTCGGTATCTCGCGCGGATTCTTTCTTCATGACTGTTGGAACAGCAACCCAGCAGACGCTACGTTCTCACGCCGGGCCCGGGATGCCTGTATTGGCCGCGCACCACCACGCTACTTGCGCAGCAGCTTGGGCAGCGGAATGCCAGCGGCGATGGCGGCCGCGATGATCATGCAGACGATACCCTTGAGTGGGAAGCACATGAGCAGCAGACCCACGACCATGACGGGCTGGCGCATGACGGCGCCCATTGTCGAGGCGGTGCAGACGGCGACGCAAAAGACCGGATCGACACCCGTGAGGATGGCAAGACCGTAGCCCAGGCTCACGCCCGAGAAGATAACCGGAAAGAAGTGGCCGCCACGCCAGCCAAGGTTGATGAGGGCAGGCGTCAACATGGCCTTGACAAGACCGGTCGCGATAAGCACGCCAGCGGGAATGGCCATATAGGTCTCCATGAGCACATCGGCTTGCGTCTCGCCGGCAAACATGGTGTAGGGCAGGATCGTGCCGCAGATCGCGAGCACCAAACCAGCCAGCATCGCCTTGACGACAGGACGCTCCCCTATTGCATGGGCAAGCGCTTCGCTCGTGTGCTCAGAGACAAAGTACAGCCAGCCGCAGACTGTTCCGATCAACGATAGGGGAATGAGCCAGGTAAGCTCCAGGTTGCCCACCACGGCAGCCTCGAACCTCGGCATGCCCATGCCGCCGCCCATGAGCTGTCCGAGCAGCAGGTAGGTGCCCAGGCCGCCGGCAATCGCGATGCCGTAAACCACGGTCTTTTGCGCCTTGGGCAGCCTGATGGTCATCTCACCGGATTCGGAATCATCGCCATCGCTGGCACCCTGGCCGTCAGCGCTTCCGGCAAGCGGCGCCACAAAGCCAAAGACGGGCGCGGTAAAGAGCGCCGTCAGCGCGGCCTGGGTGCCCAACAGCGTAAGCTCCCTAAACTCGGCTCCAAAACGGCGCATGCGGTCGCCGACCCAGCTGCACAGCCCCGCAATGACGCCGGTCAGGCCGGCCTCCGGTCCAATACTGCCGCCAAACAACAGCGGCAGCAGCGCGGCAAGCGACAGCTTGCCCAGGTTGTCGTACGGGTAGCGTCCATCGCGCTTTACCTTGGCTATCACTTGGTTAAGGTCATCGGTCTTGGTGCCCGTCATCTTTTCGTACAGGCCAATCAGCAGGCCGCCCAGCAGGCAGACGAAAAACGGGTACGGCAGAAAACCGAACGGACCGCTGGCAAGCTCGGGCGAAGCGACGCCCAGCGCGTGCGGAATCTCGGTCCATAGATAGTCGATACCGTGCTCCATCGCAAAGAAGAACAGCCAGACCGCGGCACCTGCGAACGCACCGGTCACAGCAACGCTAACTAAAAACAGCGCGCGGTTTGTGGGCTTGGCACGGTTATCCATCGGGTCCTCCCGCGGTCAAAGTCGACATAGATACGTTTTATTGTAGAGCGAGCGTTGCCCGAACGAGCCAACCATCTGCGCCGCAAACGGCACCATTGGGAGTCGTAGTGGGGCGGGCTCAAGACTCATCCGTTGACAATCGAGGCAATCTCGCGCAAATCGTCGGCAAAGTAGATGCCGTGCTGGCGCTGCGGGCTCGATAAGCCCTTATCGATCATGTGCCCGAGCAGGGCTTTGAGGTTGTTGTAGTACCCATCCAGGTTATACAGAATGCACGGAGCACTCAGGTGCCCCAACGACACGGCGGACATGACTTCGGCAATCTCCTCGAGCGTGCCCGTACCGCCCGGAAAGGCGATAAACGCATCGCCGAGCTCGATCATCTTGGCCTTGCGCTCGGCCATGTCGCTCGTCACGATGAGATCGTCGATACCGTCATGTTGAAACTCGGCCTCGATAAAAAAGCTCGGCTCCACACCCGTCACGTGTCCACCTGCCTCGAGCACGCTATCGGCGAGCGCGCCCATCAGCCCCGACTTGGACCCGCCGTATACCAGCGCGTGGCCGTTGGCGCCAATCCAGTCTCCCAGCTCCTGCACCGCGGGCAGAAACGCCGGGTCGTTGCCGACGTTCGCGCCCAGGTATACCGTGATATTCATTTAGCCCCCTCTAGCGCTGGCGTCGACGATATTCGCGCACGCGGCGTGACAGATCGGCGAGTTCATCGCGATCGAGATCTTCCAAATGTTCAAGATCGTCCATAAAGCGTGCCATGGTGTCCTTTTGGCGCATCTTGATAAGCATATTGCAGTAGTTCACCGCCACGCCCGTGAGCATAGCGATATAGAAAATGCTGATAACGCTCAAGACGACGGTAATAGCGCGGGCAACCGGCGTTGCGGCCGGGATGTCGCCAAAGCCGATCGTCGAGACCGTCTCGAAGCTAAACCAGAGGCCATCACCAAACGTGAGGGTCGTAGGTTCGGACAGCCAGACAGCCGTCGAACACAGCAGGTAGAAGATAAGAAACAGACTCGTGATGCGCGCAAAGCCAGCCTGGCGCAATACGTCCGCAAGCGTCCTCAACTTGTTCATCGCGACCCCTTTTCCCAGACACCCCATCACGTTCGCTCGGTATTGTCCCACAGCCGGCAGTTAGGGACGTTCCTTTAACGAGTCATCGGGGACGTTCTTAAATGACCAGTCAAACAAGAACGTCCCCGATGACCAGTCGTTTAAGAACGTCCCCAATTGCCGGGCGGACTGTTTAGCGGTATGCCTGCCGACCAAGCAGACCAGCTGGTATGATTATGAGGTAATGTCTCGATTCGTTAGGATTGCCCGTGAGAGCTACCGCTATCCTTCGTTCAACTGTACTTCGCGCCCTGATTATCGTGCTTGCCGCACTTACCCTACTGAACGCCATCATGCCCGCCCCCGCCCATGCCGATGACTCTGATCAACAGATCAAAACGGTGCGCGTCGGCTGGCTTATCAACAACGAGGGATTCCAGGACGGCACGCCAGGCGAGCGCCTCTCGGGATGGGGCTACGACTACCTCCAGACCCTATCGTACTACACGCCCGGTTGGCGGTACGAATACGTCTCCGGCACCTTCACCGAGCTCATGGATATGCTCGAGAAGGGCGAAATCGATCTGCTGCCGAATATTTCGTATTCGGCAGAGCGAGCACAAAAGTTGCTCTACTCCTCAAACCCCGAAGGAACCGAGCGCTACTACATCTACGCCAAGCCCGACCGCGACGATCTCTCTAAAGGCGATCCTCAAGCACTCCAAGGGCTAACCATCGGTTATAACCCCGGCGTTATGCAAACCGCCGTCGGTCGGCAGTGGCTTTCCAACGAAGGTATTACCTGCACCTATAAAGAATTCGCCGGTGGCGGTGACCTCTTTGATGCACTCGCAAACGATGAGGTCGACGCCATCATCATGAATGACACCATCTCCTCACCCAACGCTTCCCCTATGTTCTACGTAGGTTCGAGCGACTACTATTTTGCAGTGCCCAAAAGCCGTCCCGACCTGATGGACGACATCAACTCGGCCATGGCGGCAATCAATCGCATCAACCCGCGCTACAACGACGAAGTCAAATCAAACTACTCGGCACAAAACAGTGGATCCGCATCACTTACCGGCTCCGAACGCTCGTGGCTCAAGGCCAAGAAAAGCACGCTTACGCTAGGTTACCTCAGCAACAATCTCCCCTACTGCAACCAAGATGATAATGGAGAAATGGAAGGCTCACTCGTCTCGTTCGTTACAGCGCTACACGACAAATTTGGCATTACCGTACGCACGATCGCTTATCCAGGCAACCAGCAAATGGCAAAAGCACTCTCAAGGGGGGATATCGACATCGCCCTACCGGTACACAGTGACTACTGGCTTGCCGAGCAAATGGAGACGGTCCAATCGATTTCGATGGGAACGATCTCTCTTACCGCCATCCACGCCACCAACGATCTTAACAGGGATCTGCGCAATATCTGTTGCGCCGATTTTTCAATCGTAAACCGCAACGAATTACAATACTTATTTCCAAATGCAAATATAACCGAATATCAGTCTGCAGACGAAATACTTACTGCCCTTAAGGATGGGAGGTCAAGCTGCGTCATTGTTCCCAGTGCACGGCTGGAAACCATCCGAGAAAGCTACGATATCAAAGACTACGAGATACAGGAACTCTCACGCACGGCCGAACTCTCTTGCCTCATGTTACGCGGAAATCCCGAGTTATTAAGTATTGTCAACAAGGGCATCATCAACGCCGGAGAATCGCTTTCTGCGAGCAATTATTCCTCTACGTCGTATAGCGCGCAGGAGTCGGACACGCTCAGGTTTATGTATCGACATCGTAGTGCGATTGTCGTCATCATCGTCGGTGTACTGTTGACTGGGGTAGCGATTCTAACCTGGGCCCTGCAGCGAGCCCGAGCAGAACAAAACAAGGCACTCGCCGCAAATGCCGCCAAAACGGCCTTTCTTACACGCATGAGTCATGACATCCGCACGCCGCTCAACGGTATTCTGGGACTCATCGAAATTGAGGAATTGCACGAAGACGATATCCATGCCGCCCGTGAAAACCGAGCCAAGGCGCGAATCGCCGCCAATCATCTGCTCTCACTCATCAACGACATTCTAGAAATGGGCAGGATTGAAAATGGTAATTTAACGCTTGAGCACGTCTCATTTAACCTTGAAAAGCTCTGCGACGATGCAATTGTGCTGTGCAAACTCCGCGCGTCCGAACACAATATAACGATGCGGGATCAAAGCGCACATCTCGTCTGCAATCCGCAGGTAATTGGAAGCCCCACTCATGTTCGTCAGATTATCATTAACCTGCTCGACAACAGCATCAAGTACAACAAAGATGGCGGCACTGTCACTTTTACCTCTCAGATTAAACCACTTGACGACAACCGAGTGCTCTTTTGCTTTAACGTCTCGGACACTGGCATCGGCATGTCGCCCGAGTTTCTTAAGCACATCTACGAGCCGTTTGCTCAAGAAGGCAACGATGCCCGCAGCAAATTTCAGGGGACTGGCATGGGCATGCCGATCGTCAAATCACTTGTCGACCTCATGGGGGGAACAATCGAGGTAACGAGTGAGCTTGGAGCCGGATCGACATTTTACGTTCAGATTCCGCTCGCTATCGATACGTGTCCTAAGATCCAAACGCAAACGAGCGCGAGGGCACTCACGGTCTCACTTGCCGGAATGAGCGTGTTGCTTGCCGAAGACAACCAGCTTAGCGCCGAAATCGCCCAGACATTATTGGAGACCGAAGGCATCGTAGTCACCCATGTGGAGAACGGCAGCGACGCGGTTGATCTGTACCTTTCACGTCCCGCAGGCAGCTTCGATGCAATCCTGATGGACATCATGATGCCGGGCATGGATGGCTACGAAGCGGCCCGCACAATCCGCCTAAGCGGCAAGGCCGATGCAGCCGACATCCCCATTATCGCGCTGACTGCCAACGCCTTTGCCGAGGACGCACAAGCGGCACGTGACGCTGGCATGAACGCCCATCTGCCCAAGCCGCTTGACTTTAACAAGCTTAAAGACATGCTCGCCTGCATCAAGAAAAACGGAACTATTTCGCTATAGTTTGTGCTCAACTACCATACGCAGTTAGAAAGGAAGCCCACGATGTTTAGGCCCCTACGCAGAAAAAAACGCGCCATTTCCGATGAGGCGGCACGCGAGTTGCTCTCCGCCTGCAAGCGCGGCGTCTTTGCCGTCAACGGCGACGATGGCTACCCGTACGCCATTCCCGTCAACTACTTCTTCGACGCCGAGCACGACAAGATTTATTTCCATGGCGCCAAAGCCGGCCACAAGGTCGACGCACTCAAGCGCGATGACAAGGTCTGCTTTACCGTTTACGGAAACGAGTGGTACAAGGACGATGACTGGGCTCCCTATGTTATGAGCACCGTTGTCTTTGGCCGTTGTCGCCTGGTGAATGACACTCCCGCGTATATCGAGGACAAAGTCCGTCAGCTCGCCCTCAAGTACTACCCTTCTGCCGAAGAAGTCGAAGAAGAGATCGCCAAATACATCAAGGGCGTCCAGCTCTACGAGATCTCGATTGAGCATCTTTGCGGCAAGCAGATTCATGAAAAGTAGACCCCAAAACAGGTCTTGAAAATAGCGATATGGCCCGGTTCCAACCAACATTGGAGCCGGGCCATATGCTTATGAAGCGTCGGCGGCTATGTGCGCAAGCGCCTCAACGAGCTCCCGCGAGCTCACGGGTTTGCTCAGGTGGGCGTCCATGCCCGCCTCACGCGAAAGCCTACGGTCCTCGGCAAAGGCATTGGCGCTCACGGCGATAATCGGCGTGGTCGCGGCATCCTCGCGCTCGAGTGCTCGAATCTGGCGCGTGGCCTCAAGGCCATCGATGCCAGGCATCATAATGTCCATCAACACCACGTCGTACTCGTGCGGTGCGCTCGCGGCAAACGTCTCGACGGCAGACTCGCCATCCTTAACATGCGTCACGATGGCACCGGCACGGTCGAGCGTAAACTGTGCGATCTCGGCATTCAGCTCGTTATCCTCTACGAGCAAAACACGTAGACCCCGAACTGCATCGACATCGACGGCATCCACACGAACTGCCTGAGGAATCTCGGAGCGCTTGCACTGCTCAAACGGCAGGCGGATGGTAAACGTCGTCCCCTGACCCAAGGTGCTCGTAAAGCTCATGCTTCCGCCCATAAGCTCGACCAACTGTTTGGCAATAGGCGCACCCAGGCCAGTTCCCGATGAAGCGCCTTCCACCCGTTGTTCCTCGCGGCTAAACGGCTTGTAAAGGTGCTGTTGGAACTGCTCGCTCATGCCAATACCGTTATCGGCGATCGTGTATTCATAGATGGGAACGCCATCTACCGGCTCTACCTCACGACACGCCAGGCGCACATAGCCGCCCCGACGGCTGTACTTGACGGCATTACCGGCAATATTGACCAACAAGCGCTTGAGGTGCGTCGCGCTCACCCGAGCATAGGGATGATCAAGCGTTTGCTGGTCGCAGATAATTGTCACCAGACGCTCCTCGGCCTGGCGCTCCAGAATATCGCACACTTCACGGTTGAGGACCACCAAATTTGTGGGCACGAGATCCAGATCGACCTGTCCGCTTTCCAGGCGACTCATATCGAGCGCCTCGTTCGCAAGGTCGAGCAGCAGTCCCGATGCCGTCCAGATCTTTGAGCGGCACTCGGTCTGCTTTTGCAGATCGTCCGCGTTGGCATCGCCAACCTCAACCATGCCGCGAATGCCGTTAATGGGCGTGCGCAGATCGTGACTCATACGACGCAGAAATTCCGTCTTTGCAGAGTTGGCAGACGAGGCCTCGCGCGCTGCCTTTGCCAGCTTGTCGCCATAGTCGCGTTCCTGCAGCAACAGGTCGGTCAGGCGTTGCCGCTCTGCATGGCGGTGCGCCAATGCAGTTGCGGCTATAGCGCCGCCGTAGAGCACCAACACGCTGGCAACTACAACTGCGACGGTTTCAAAGTAACGCCGCGCAGAAGTATAGGTGTACACGTAGAATTGGCGTGCTTTACCAAAAGTGCCCAGATACCACTCGCCGTTGGCGTTGACCAAACTAACCCTACCGGCCAGGCAGCGTTCCTTGATACTGTCGACTATGGTGGCATCCGTCGCAGGCAAAACGAATGCACCCGACGTGGTGGGTTTAACGGCATTGGTCGCAACAACCTTGGCATCGTTTTCGATCACGATATTGCCGCTATCGATGGTTTCATAACCATCGAGCAAGCTCTGCAACTTGAGCGTATTGCTCGCGACCGCCTTGGCGCTCTGGTGCCTTACCGCGATAACGATGCCCTCGCCGCCCTGCCGAGTCACGCAGCCAATGTCGGCGACCGAATCATCCGCAAGCGCGATGCGGGCGGTATAGGACTTAAGCGGATGGGACGCCACCTCCAGCACGGGTGCTTCTTTGAGATACGCAGCGAGTGACTCGTATCCCACGCCATCCGTCGAGGACTCGGACACCAAGTTTCCCGATGCGTCCGTCACGATCAGCGCGCTCACGTTGAACTGGTCGGCATATTGTTTTAGCGTGGCGTTATCCGCCGAGCCGTCGCGCTCTATAGTGCGCGCCACCTCACCGGCAATCTCCATAACGCGAATCAGGTTTTTGGTCACATAGGCGTTGTTGAACGCCTCGTAGGAAAGGCTCTGCGTCGCCACGTAATCAACAACGTCGGCAAAGCGCTGCTCGGCCTGGGCCGTCGTGTAACTGTAGCTCATCATGCCAGCAACAACCGAGAGCGCTATTCCAAGCAGAACGATAAGCGGCAACCTCCATACCGCGCGATTACCCCGCTCCCCTGCAACGTGATCAGGCATATCGATCATGACAGCCCCTCCACATTCAAGAATGGCGAAGGATCATCAAAGTACTTTGACACCAGACGTTCCATGGTGCCATCGGCAAGCATTTCCTGGTAGGCATGAGTGAGCTTAACGTCGATGCCGCGCGTATCATTGATATCGAAAGCGGTACCCAAACCAACCTCGAGCAGCGGCTCATCCAGAATGCGATACGTCACACCGTAGTCTTTTTCGTAGGTGAGCAGCGAGGACTCATGCGCGGCGATGGCATCGACCAGGCCCTCGACGAGCGCCGGGTTCAGGTATGAGCGGTCCGAAAAGCTGTAGAGCTCTTTGATCTGCGGAACGTTTTCATTGGCACTATTGAGCAAAATGCCCTCGGGCTTGGTGGTGGACTGCACTGCCACGACCTTGTCCTTAAGATCGGCAAGCGTGTAGATATCGCTCTCGGGATCGACAGCAACCACCTGTCGACTCGCAAGATACGGACCGGCCCAACGATACTCGTTTTCTCGACCCGTCATACTAAAGCTGCCCATGACGCAGTCGAGCTCGCCGTTCGCCAACAGCTCTTTTTTCTTTTCCCAGTCGATGAGCTGGTATTTTGGCTTGTAGCCAATGCGGGCCAAAGCCTCGGTCAAAATCTCGACATCCAGGCCGACGATATTGCCGTACTCGTCGCTATACACAAACGGCGGGTAGAGGTCGCTGCCGACATTGAGCGTCTTGAGGTCGTCGTCTTTGACTTGCGAGGCGTCCAGACCTTCTAATGCAGACGTCGAGGCTCTGCCATTCGACCCGGAACAGCCAGCTATCGCTACGACAAAGGCGCTCGCCACTGCAAGCGCAACAAACAACGAAATGGCAACCGAGCGACGGGGTCTTTTCATCAAGCTCCAGACGATCCTGTTTACAGACTGAAATGGTAAAAAATAATAGCAAACGAAACCACGTGAGTGCCCAATCGTTACAGACGTTTTACCATGTGGGGCCTTCCAGCCGACTTGGCAGAAGGCCCCACATGCAGCACACGCCTACCGTGCATTAAAAACGTAGCGGTCCAGGCGGTCGCACGCTTCCCTCACGCGCGAAAACGGCAGCGCCAGATTCACGCGAATGTGGCAGGGCCCGTGGAACGGACGGCCGTCCTGATACCCCACGCCCACGCGCGCCCCCTCGTCGAGCAACCACTGAATATCGCGACCATGCTCGCGACACCACTCGGTGCAGTCCAGAAACACCATGTACGTGCCCTGCGGACGCGAATAGGACACGCCCTCAAAATGCTCGTCCACGTAATCGCAGAAGTACTCGATATTGTCGGCAAGCACCTGGTTGAGCTCGTCCACCCACTCGTAACCTTGCGGCTGGTAGGCACCGATAAGCGCATGCATGGAGAGGACGTTCATCTCGTTGTAGTGAGTCTTGTTGGACACGGCGCACACGCGGTCACGCAGCGTCCCGTTGTAGACAATGTGGTAGCTGCCGACCAGGCCCGCCAGGTTAAACGTCTTGCTGGGCGCGTAGAGGGCAACCGTGCGCATGCGGGCATCCTCGCTCACCGACTGCGTCGGGATATGCTTGTGCCCCGGCAGGATGATATCGGACCAAATCTCGTCCGAGATCACCACGCAATCGTGCTGGCGATAGATGTCCATGGCGCGCTCAATCTCGTCGCGTTCCCATACGCGGCCGCAGGGATTGTGCGGCGAGCAGAACACCGCGGCATGGATGTGGTTTTGGACGAGCTTGTGCTCCATGTCCTCAAAGTCCATACGCCACACGCCCTGGTCGTCGAGCTTAAGCGGGCTGTGGACAATACGATAGCCCGCGGCCTCGATGGACTTGGTAAAGCCGATGTAGGTAGGGCTGTGGACCAGCACCGCATCGCCTGGCTGAACATACGCACGCAGCGTCGACACGACACCGCCCAGCACGCCGTTTTCGTAGCCGATATGTTCAGGGCGCAGGCCCTCGACGCCATTGCGGCGGCTCTGCCATTCGATGATGCGGTCGAAATACTCGGAGCGCGGATTGAAATAGCCAAACATGGGGTGCTGGGCACGCTGAATGATGTGTTCCTGGACCGTGGGCACCGTGGCGAAGTTCATGTCCGCCACCCACATGGGAATGCGATCGAAGCCCTCGTCGGGTGCGTTTGGAGCCATGCCGGGGATCTCACCCCAAGAATCAACGGCGATGGAGTCCATGCCGTGGCGGTCGATGATTGAAGTGAAGTCGTATTTCATGCTGGACCCCCGTGCAAAGTAGACTGTTTCGATAGGCGCTATTGTCCACCAGCACGGGCGGTTTTGGCGCGGGGTTTGGCGCTTAATTTGACGGGTGCGGGCGAATGGCTGGTTAGTCTCGCGCGTCGTTGACGGCGACTACGGTTAGCTGGGTTTCATCGACCGTAAACGATATGTCGAGCCCGGCGTAAGCCAAGTGGTAAATGCGGTTTGGCTCGTGCTTGCTGCCTGCGCGGCGTGGGTCTTGGCGAAGGACTTCGACCAAGCCGGGGAGCTTTGCGGGCGGGACCATATCCTGTAGCGCTTGCGGAAACTCAACATCGAGCTCTTGCCACGGAGCATCCTCAATCCAGCCGCCGGTCGCATCCGGGTGACAGTCCGCAAACGGAATGTAGGGCTTAATATCGTAGATGGGCGTGCCGTCGCGCAGATCTGCTCCCAGCACATGGATGATGGGGCCGTCGTCGGTAAGCTCCACGCGGTCGAGCTTAACGCAGGTGAGACCGATGGGATTAGGGCGAAACGGGCTGCGCGTGGCAAAGACGCCCACGCGCTCGGCTCCGCCCAGGCGCGGCGGACGCACAGTTTTCGACCATTTTGCGTTGGTGCCGGACCTGTCCTGCGACTTGGCATCGGCAACTATGTCCTTAGCCGTGCCGCCGGGCGTTCCGTTTTCGAAGCGCCACAGCAGCCACAGGTGAGAGAAGGAGTCCAGACCCTCAACCGCTGCATTGGAGGCAAATTCCGGCTCAAAAACGATGCGTCCCTGCAGATGAGGCGCCAAAAAGCTGTTGCGCGGAATGCCGAACTTCTGCGGCAGGTCGGTATGTATGTGTGCAATAGGTTCCATGCCGGTCATTGTACGGCATGGAGGCGTGGGACGTTGCGCGCAATTCTTCGCCGTGATCCCCCGTCATGCAACCAACGGTTGCTTGGAAGGGCGCCTGCCGCCGCGTATGCTTAAGCCATCAACCAGCAGAAAGGAGCCGCTATGGCCTTTGCAGAAAAGCTCATTGCCATCCGTCGCGCCCATCACCTTACCCAAGAGCAGCTCGCCGCCAAACTCTTTGTCACGCGCCAAGCCGTCAGCCGTTGGGAGCGCGACGAGGTCACCCCGGGCATCGACATGATGAAGCTCATTGCCGCCGTAACCGGAGAGCCGTTGTCCCACCTGCTCGAAATGCCCGAGCATTATTGCCAGAGCTGCGGCATGATACTCACGCCCAACGACTGCGGCACCGATGCCACGGGCGCCACGACCGACTATTACTGCAAGTGGTGCTACGACCACGGCAAGTACACCTACGACACCACCATGGAGGCGATGATCGAGGATTGCGCCCCGCGGCTGGCGCAAAACACCGGCATGTCGCTCGACGAAGCCGTCTCGCTCATGGGCGCCGTCCTGCCGCAACTGGAGCGCTGGCGCACCGTGCAGGAAAACGAGGAGCGCTACGGCTCCGAAGCGCGGGTGCGCTATGGCGATGAGGCTATCGATGCAGCAAACGAAGCACTGCTGGATATGGACCCCGAGACATGGAACGACATGAAGGAACTTGAACGCGCTATTCTGGGTCAACTCTCGATTGCCATGGGCATTGGCGACCCAGGGAGCAACGAGGCCCACAAACTTGTCGCAATGCACCGTCGATGGATTGCCCTTAACTGGGGACGCGAGCCCCAAGACGAAGCATACCTGGGCCTCGCCCACGGCTATCTTGCCGATCAGCGCTTTGTTGACTACTACGACAAGCCCTGCGGCACCGGAGCCACGGCGTTTCTGGTCCAGGCCATCGAGTCGTCGTTGACGCGCGCATAGACCGCGGCTGCTTTGGGTATTTCAATCAAAACTTCAACCGATTGGAGACCTATGGCTACTGATCATGAGCTCGTGCTCTACGTTATGACTGGCTGCCCGTATTGTATAAAGGTCAAGCGCTTTTTGGCCGATAACGGCGTGACCATTCCCGAGCGCAATATCTCGACCGACCCCGAAGCCGAGCAGACGCTCATCGCCGTCGGCGGAAAACGCCAGGTTCCCTGCCTGTTCATCGACGGCAAGCCACTCTACGAATCGAGTGACATCATCGCATGGGTACAGGAGAACCTGCTCTAGTACGCGCATCCCGTCCGTCCAAGACCCCACCCCATACGGCCTAAACATGTACACCAGCATCCAAAGTCGACATTTTTCGACATCTTTGGATGCTGGTGTACAGCTTTTGCGGGTAGTCATGGACGCTCTTAACCGGCTAATTGTTTGAGGCGACCTTTGGATTATGGCTGTTTGACGCCTCTGGAAAGGGTTTCCGAGAGGGCTGTGGTCAAAAAAGGGCAAATATGAGTACTGCTACCTGTTTAGTAGCAGCGATTTTGATCACTTCAGGAGCTATTCAACGTTCCATACGTCCGTAGACGACGCTATTTCTCCTCATATGTTCAATAAAAGTAGCTCCTAATGGGAACAAATCTCATCAGGAGTTACTATTTATAGCAAAATAAATGCAACTATAATGGCAACAGTACTCATATTTGCCCTTTTTTGACCACGACCCTCCAGAATAGCCGCTGAGGACGACACTAAATGACAAAATCCGGCACTTGGACGTTCTTATATGATTAGCCATTGAAGGACACCTAACGACTACTCCCATTCGCGACACACTGTGTCGCGAATTAAGCTGGTCCCATTATCGAAGACCAGTGAGAGCTCCTGCCCAGAATCTCGATAGCTTAATAAAGCGCTCCCCTCCGGAAGTTCAATGAGCATCCAAATTCCAGGCTGAAAAGCAAAGGAGTATCGAAGCCGTCAATGCTCATTTTCTATCGAACACGCGGGTCAAAACAAGCTAATTAGCCTGATAAACTGTTTGTTTTTTTGTCTGCAAGACTGTATACAAAAAGATTATCCGTTGACCTGTGCTCGACATTATGCCGATCGATAGGAGACGCTATGGACGCTAAGCAGCTCGAAAAAATGATGGGGTTTGCCCCCGGAGAGTTGGAGAAAGCCGCAGAGGCATACGAAAAAGATGAATGGCCGAAGGGTCGCACCATCAAGCTGGGAAGGCCGTCGATCTCCGATGAGCCAAGCGTTGTTTTATCGGCACGTGTGGGCGAATCGGTCCTTGAAGCCTTTGACGCAAAAGCAAAGCGCCATGGGCAAACACGCACGGAGCGACTCAGGGAGCTCATCACGCTCGATGCAATGATTGCCTAAACTCAACTCCCCCGCCGACCCAAACATATACGCCAGCATCCAAAGTCGACATCTTTCGACATCTTTGGATGCTGGTGTACAGTTTTTGCGGGTAGTCATCGGGGACGTTCTTAAATGACTAGTCGCTAAAGAACGTCCCCGATGTCTAACTAGCCGCGGAAGCGAGCTATGGGTGCGAGTGGCTGCTCGCGAAAGACCCGCTCGACGGCGGCGCGGTATTCGTCGACCTTTTTGGTCTTACGTACGAGCTTGTGAACGGTAGCGGGGTCGACGAAAGCGCACTTGGCGTAGAACCACCACTCCTTCATACGAAAGACCGCGTTACCGCCAATCTCTTCTGCATAGGCCGCAAACAGCGTGTCGTGGAAACGCTGCAGTTCGGCTGCCGTGGCAGCAGGGCCGCCCTTGACCATGCGAGCGAGAGCGGGATTCGCAAGCAAGCCACGCCCCAGCATCACATGGCGTGTCCCGGGATAGGCCTCCACCAGCGCATCCATATCCTCAAGATCAAAAATATCGCCGTTGTATGCCACCGGAAACGGCGCACGTTCCAGCGTCTCGCCATAGAACTCTTTGCGCGGTGAGCCTGTATAACGGTCCTTCTGTACGCGCGGATGCACGATCAGCTCTGTTAGCGGCATGCGGCAATACAGATCGAGCACGCGCTCATACTCGTCGTCGTCCTCGAGCCCCAGCCTAGTTTTGACCGATACCGGCAACGGCGACCGCTCGCACACATCGCTTAAGAACGCCTCGAGCTCGTCGAGATTGCGCAAGAAACCCGAGCCCTTGCCCTTGGCGACAACCGTTCCCGAAGGGCAACCCAAGTTGAGATTGACCTCGCGGTAGCCCATGTCAGCGAGCACCTGTGCCGCCCACACAAACTCGTCCGCGTTCTTGGACATCAGCTGAGGCACCACGTTGAGCCCCTGGTTATTGGCAGGATCGATCTCCTTAAACGCCTTGCCGCCAAAGCGGTTTCCCACCCGCGGCGGCGGCAAAAATGGCGTGTAATAGCAATCGAGCGCACCGAAGCACTCCGCATGCACGCGACGGAACACATGCCCGGTAATCCCCTCCATGGGGGCCAGCGAAAGGATCATCTACTCTTCTCTCATATCAACACAACAAAGGGGCCGTCCCTTTGTCACATGCATTATGCCTTGCGCTTCAGGCGATTCACAAGGAAGAGGTAGCTACTGAACGATGACCACCCTCCAGCCGCACCCCATACAACGAGGTCTAATACTTTTCCCGAGAAGTGAACGAGTGAAAACGGGCCCCCGAAGCATCGGCACTTTCGAGATGCAATTTCCTGCGGTTTTGCCAGCCAAATCCTGCGGGTTTGACGTCTAAAAATGTCGATGCTTCGGAGGTCCAAGTATGGCCGTTCACTTCTCGGAAAAGTATTAGACCTCGATTTACATGCCACTCAATGTGACAAAATGGCTGCTCCTTTGTCACATTCGATGAAAAAGGACACCGATGTTAGTCGATGCCCCAAAGCGGCTGCAGGTTAAGCCCTACAGCGTATGTCTAAGACGAATCGAACTATTCGTCCCAGGAGAGGTTCTTACCAGTCTTTTTTGCCAGCAGCAAGAACAGGCCGATAATAACGTTGCACGCGATGCAGAAGATGAAGACGCCCTGGAAGGAGCCGACAAGCTCATAGACCTTCATCATAACGGGCATGCCAAAGGCGCCGACGATATAGCCCACGGAGCAGATCAGCGCGAAGATGCGACCGAAATCGCGGGAGCCAAAGACATCCATAACCAAAACGGTCAGGGCAGTGCCAGCGATGACGTACATTACGTCGTTCACGCCTGCTGCGAGGATGCTGAGCGTCGAGTTGCCGCTGCTCATCATGAGCATGACAAAGGAGAGGATGGAGACAGCGAGCCAGCCCAGAATGGCCTTCGTGCTGCCGAACTTATCGCAAGTGGTGCCGACGATCGGATTGAGGAACAGATCGAAGAGCGATGCAGCGGATACCATGAAGCCGCCCACCATGGGGCTAAAACCAACCTCGGAAGCATACGTCGGGAAGAGCTGGTTCATGCAGCAAGTGAGCTGAACGAGACAGAGGAAGCCGATGCAGAAGAAGAAGGCAGGCGACTTAATGGCGCGCGCATAGCTAACGCCACGCGTGCTATCCTCGGTCGTCTCCTCGGTCTCGGTGACCGTCTCGCCCTCGACGTAGCCATAGGGCAGCATGCCCTTGTCCTGAGGCTTGTAGCGGATGATCAGAATGGAAGCTGGGAGAATGAGCACTGCGGAAACACCGGCGAGCACCAGATAACCAGTTCTCCAGCCAGCGGCCTCGATGACAGAGGTGATGACGGGACTCATGATGAGCATGTAAATCGAGTTCACTGCCCAAGCGAGACCGATTGCCAGGCCACCAGATTTTTTGAACCACTGGTCAATAACGTCGGACATAGCGACGCCGGTGGTGAAGGCGAAGCAAACGCCAATCAGGGCGCCAGCGGCGATGAACATCCAGACTTCGGTGTAGAAGGCCATGCCTGCGCCGGCAGCGAGCAAAATAAGCTCGACAACGGGGAGCCAAACCTTGCCAACGACCTTGGGAATGAGTTTTCCGACAAACGGAAGAGCTGCCGCAAGACCAATGAGCGTTGCGGTGAAGTAATACGAGAAGATGGAATAGTCAAACCCGAACTCCTCGCACACGGGTGCGACGAAGGAGCCCGCGATGACGCTATAGGATCCGGTCGTGCCGGCAGACATAAGGCCGAGCGCGATTACGAGAACCCATGCGTAAACCTTGCTGCTCTTTAACTTTGCATTTTCCATTGACGCAGCTCCTAGAGACCCAGAAGGGCACACATAACGGCCTTGATGGTGTGCTGACGGTTCTCTGCCTCACGGAAGATGACCGAAGCGTTGGCCTCAAAGCACTCGTCGGCAATCTCGAAACCCTCGGTGATGATCTCGCTATGAAGGTCGTTCTTGCACTGGTCGAGGAGCATCTTGCCAACACGGTGATCCGCGTTGTGGACAGAGGGAAGCTCATGCATGCAGAAGATGTCGGGATTGTTGGTGCGCTTGCACAGCTCGCTGGTGACGCGATAGGGGTACAGAGACTCGGCATCGCCCAACCAGGAGTTGTAGTCGTCGGGATCCAGAACCTCTTCTCCGCACTCGGGGTTGATGTAGCGCCACTCCTCGGTAACGATAACGTCAACGCCATCCAGGGCATCGAGGTCAGAGGTGATGGTAAAGGTCCTATTGGGAGCGTACTTGGCGTAGCAGGCCTCCACCTCTTCGATCATTTCCTTGCACATCTGATGACGGAGGTCGTCGGGGCCGATGGCGAGGAAGTCCATGTCGAGCATAGCGCACAGACGGCCATACCACACTGGGGCGCCGGCGCAGTTGCCAACGAAAGCCATCTTCTTGCCGCGGCTCGTACGCAGACCGCCCCATTGCTCTTCCATCGTAAGAGCGTCAGCGAGCATCTGAGTCGGGTGATCGCCGAGAGTAAGGGCATTGATGACCGGGATGTCAACCAGGTCAGCGACGTCATAGAGGAACTGCTCGTCCTTCTGTGCGCGGTAGACGATGAGATCGTACATGCCGTTAAAGACGCGCATGGCATCCTTGACGGTCTCGCAGTCACCCATGTGGGAGTTGGTCAGATAAGTGAAGCCCATGCCCAAATCATTGCAGGAGGTCTCGAATGCGCAACGAGTACGGGTCGAGCCCCACTCAAAGTTGGCGAGGACGTTTTTGCCGGGGAAGTAGCGCTGGTCGACACCAGACTTCTTCTGAGCCTTAAGGTTCCAGGCAAGATCGATGAGATAGCGGAAATCCTCGGAGGAGAGATCATGGATGTTGATGTAGTCGCGACCGCGGAGGCTGTTGTTCATGCCTATTTCCTTTCGAATTATTATCAAAATTATTGTTGAATGTGTCCCCGAGGAAAACACGGATATCCCTCGGGGAGCGGTACATGTGGCGCCTAAGCCAAAGAGCGCAGGCTCTAAGGCTCACTAACGACTGGCCGCCACGTCCTTAGTCCAGCAGTGCACGCCGCCGCCGGACAGGTTAAGCGCGAGGGAATCAATCATGATGACTTTGCGATCGGGGAAGCAGCTCTCAAGAACTGCCTTGGCCTGCTCATCCTTCTCTTTCACGACCTCGCTCATGCCCTCGTGGTAATAACGCTGGCCAAGAACGACGCCGTTGCAAATCAGGGAGTTGCAGTAGCTCGCTGCGGCGTAGAAGTGGACGGGGCCCTCGGGCCAGGGGGTGCCATCCATAAACTTGCCGCCCATTTCGTCGATGAAGCCCTTATAGAGCTCGTAATCTTCATCGCCAGGGGCGATAACGACTTCAATAGGCTCGGCGGTGGGCATACGAACGATCTCGAAGGGCTTGCCCTCCCAGTCCGTTTCGTTGCTCAGGATCTCGCAGGCTGCCTCAATGCGGCGACGAGACTCTGCTCCAGCCTTGCTCGAGGCTGCCTCTTCATCGGACACCTCGGCAAGAAGAATCTTGTTCGGAGTGATAAAGCGACACATCTCATCAATGTGAGCTGCAAAGCTCATGCCAAAGACGGGAGTTCCGTCTTCCTTCTCGTCGAGGATGCCCAGTCGATAGTCGTCGTCCTCGAGCATAGGCTGCGGAAGCCAGATAACCTTGTTGAGGTTGTAGATGCGCTTATACTCGGCCTCTACTTCCTCTTTCGTGAACTCGGGATTACGCTTGCGGCATTCCGTGTCCTCGATGGCGATCAGAGTGCCGTGACCGTCAAACTCGCGGTCGCCGCCCTCCGAAACCATTTCGGAATTGACGATATCGAAGCAACCGAGCGCAACCGCCATGTGAACGGCTGCCTTACGTGCGGACTGGCACTCCGGGGAGTTCTTGTCCCACACGCCGTAATAGGTCCAAGCGGGGTTGACCATATAAGAATGGCCCTTGTCGTCGACCATGATGCTGGGACCGTTGTCGCGGACATAGAAGTTGGAGTCTTCGAACTGCGTGATCTCGATGCGATCGAGATCAACCCCCTCCTCCTTCAGGCGCGAGCAAGCCTCCTCATAGGAGCCGGGGGTGCCGCAATTGAGGTTGACCGTAACGTCGCCATACTCGAGCAGAGCCTTGATCACGTCAACGCAGGGCTGGCGGTTATCGTAGCCCTCTGCACGGATGTAATCGGGAAGCCATGTCACATAGACGTTGGAGCGCTTCTCGAACTCGCCCGGCATACGATAGTTCTCGTACATGGTTGGTCCTTCCGTCGGGTTTCCCGCGATGCTGTCCGGCCGCGACAATAGCGGGGTTTCACCTGCTATAGTACTACTATACCTACCGTTCGGTAGATAATTTTGAATAATTGCCGCTCGCCTACTGATACATACCGTTCGCCGTATATAGTGGTCATGTTTGGACACGAATTGATGTTCCGTTGCCATCCTTAATAATGTTGGTAGTGCGGAAGTGATTTGCAATGGAGAAATGCAGCGTGAGCACAAGAAAAAAAATATTGGACGCAATGTACGATCTTGTGGCAGAAGTCGGTTATGACAAAGCGTCTATCGGAAAGATTTGCGACTTTGTCGGTATATCCAAGCCGTCGGTGTACTACTACTTTCCCTCAAAAGAGGAGATTTTCACTACGCTCTTGGACAGCATGTTTCCGACCATTGACTATCAGCGCGACTACTCGCTAATAGTCGATAGGGACGGGTTCAAGGCCGCGCTTATCGAGCTCGGCAATTCAGTTATAGGTGGCTATCGAAGCGATGAAAAGCGCCGGCGCGTGCTGGCCGAGGTTAGCGTTCAAGCAAATCGAATTCCTGCAGTTCAGGAACGTCAAGCGACGGCGACCAAACGAACCATGGATGCGCTTAAAGACATCCTTCTTCATGGTGTAGAGATTGGCGCGTTTTCCGATAGCGCCGACGTAATGCTCTACGTACAAATTCTTTATACCGTTCTGGAGGGAGCAAGCAATACGGTCGCTCAAGGTGAGGATATTGATGAGAAAGCGGTTTGGGCGGGAATAGTCGAGCTTATGTTCAAATAAACCAGCCAAGCTGAAGCGCATGTTGGCACCCATGGTGCCTGCGGGCAACCTTTAAAACGAAAACAGGGGTCGACTCCAGTCTGGCTTGGAGTCGACCCCTGTTGCATGGCAATCTATGCCGATGCAAATCGGCGCTTATTACTTTTCAGCAGCCTTATTGAGAAAGCCGGAAACGATAGCAAACGCAGCAATCATAAGGTTGCAGGCAATGCAGAAGATAAATACTCCCTGGAATGACCCTGCCATGCCGTAAACCTTCATCATGACCGGCATTCCAAAAGCACCGACGACATAGCCCGCTGAGCAAACGATCGAATAGATCCTTCCAAAATCGCGTGATCCAAAGAGCGAGAGGAGAAGCATCGGCATTGCGGTTCCAACGATGGCGAACATGACATCGTTTACACCAGCTGCAATGATGGAAACGGTCTCATTGCTTCCGCCAATGATAAGAAGCAGGAATGAAAGAATGCTGACACCTGTCCATGCGACCGTTGCTTTAATAGCGCCAAGCTTGTCGCATGTTTTGCCCACGAAGGGATTTAGGAAGATATCGGAGAGTGAAGCTGCCGAGACCATTAAGCTTCCTACGATAGGATTGAAACCGACCTCGCTTGCATAGGTTGGAAACAGCTGGTTCATGCAGCAGGTGAGCTGCGCCACGCAAAGCAAGAGGACACAGAGAATAAAAGACGGCGTTTTCGCGGCATCGCGGAGTGCCATGCCCGAAAGGACATCTTCCTGCTCATCGGCGCTGCAGCTCTCATGGGTTTCGGAGGCGGTCTCTCCGTACGGAAGCATATTGCGATCAGAGGGGTTAAGGCGAATGATAAATGCGCTTGCAGGCAAAATCATAGCTGCAGAAACGGCCGCAAGCACGATGTATCCCGTACGCCAGCCTTGCTGCTCGATGACCAGTGTAATGACAGGACTCAATAACAGCGTGCAGAGAGAATTAACGCCCCAAGCGAGGCCGATGGCGAGACCGGACGATTTGCTGAACCATTGGTCAATGACATCGGACATGCAGACGCCCGTTGTAAACGAAAAGCAGATGCCGATCACTGCGGCGGAGACGGTGAACATCCAGACCTCGGTGTAGAACGCCATTGCGGCGCCGGCGGCAATAAGGACGAGTTCAATGCAAATATGCCATGGTTTGCCGATTACTTTTGGAATGAAGCGACTCAAAAGCGGAAGCCCAAGCGCAAGGCCAAGAAGAATCGCGGTGAAATAGAAAGAAAAAGAAGTGTAGTCAAAGCCCAGATCTTCACATACTGGAGCAACGAATGAGCCGGCAATAATGCTATATGTGCCAGTTGTTCCGGCGGACATTAAGCCGAGTGCAATAACGACGACCCAAGCAAATGCGCCGCTTTCACGGAGACAATCTTTTTTGGCTGGTGTGGTGAGAGTCATGGTTGCTCCATTTCTATCGGCAATACATCCTATATGCCTACCGATAGGTATATAAACCAGAGGACTCTTCGTCAAGCATTAAGCGGGGAGAGGGAGTTCTTAACCTGCCGAACGGTAATTAGACCCCGTTTTCGCAAGGGTCTCAATGTGACAAAGGGACTGTCCCTTTGTCGCATTATTCAGAGCGCAGGGCTTCTACGGGGTCTTTTTTGGATGCACTGCGGGCCGGTAGCAGACCGGCGACGACCGTTAGCAGTACCGAAATGGCGATGAGCACCAGCGCATCCTGCACGGGCAGGCTCATCAGATTGGGTACCTGTTTGGCAGCAAGCGCCCAGGCATTAACCGGAAAGCTCACGGCCACCACGACGACAATAGCAAAGACGCCGGCAATGAGGCCCTCGATACATGTCTCGGCATTGAATACGTTGGCCACGTTGCGCTTCGACGCGCCGATCGCGCGCAGGATGCCAATCTCCTTTTTGCGTTCCAGCACGCTGATGTAGGTGATGATGCCGATCATGATGGAGCTCACCACCAGGCTGATACTCACGAATGCGATGAGCACCAAGCTGATGGTGTTCACGATGTCGGTCACCGAACCCATGATGATGCCCATGTAGTCGGTGTATGAGATTGCCTGTTCATCGTGGCCAGAGGCTTTGACCTGCTTGTTGTACGCGTCGATGTGATCGAGCACGCGCTCCTTGGCCTCAAAGTCGCGCGGGAAAATCTTGACCGAGATGGGGTCTGCCTCATCCGCATAGCCCAACGTGGTCAGATTGTTGTCGTAGGTGAGCTTCGACGCCTTGGCATAGCTCATCATGAGCGAACTCAGGTCCTCGGCGTCCATGTTGAAATGGATGGCACGAGCAAAGGCACTCGCATCCACACGCATGGCGCCCGCCAGGTTTTCAAAACTCGAAGACATCTGCGTCGCCACCTGGTCCATAAGCCCTGCCGCGCCCGCCTTGAGCTGGGATGATACCGTCGACGCTATCTGCTCGCTGATTGCCTTCATCACCTGATCCATAGCCTGCTGCAGATACGGAGCCAGCTGCTTTTGCACATAGTCGCTCATCGCCTGCTGCAGACGCTCGGCCAGGGCATCGCCGCCGAGCGCTTTGAGCTGGGCCAGGATTTGCTGAGCTGTGTCATCATTCTCAAGATACGTCGAGAATGCGGCAGAGAGCTTTGACGCGTCCTTAAGATCTTCGGGCGACAGCGCCTTAAACTGATCAGACTGCAAAAAGCCCTCAAACAGCTGGTTGGCTAGTGTTCCCACCTGCTGCATTTGCTCGGGCGTGAGTTCCAGACCGTCAAAGATACCCGAGAAATCTGGGGTTGGCGCTTTTGCCATGATGTCGCTGAAGTCGATGTCCTTGCCAACGCCCGAAAGGTCAATGTCCAGCCCGGACAAGTCAAGACCCGACAGGTCCATACCGCCGGCCGCACCCGAAAGCGCAGACGTATCGAACGAGAACGCGCTCTTGAGCGCCGCCTCGTCCACACTGAACATGCTGCCCAGATCCACGCCTTGCTTGGCCTCGCCTTGCAGTTCGTCGAAGGTTTTGCCCGTAAAAACATCCGTCTCGGGGTGGGCGAGTTGCTCCTGCACAATCTGCGAATCGGCGGCGCGCTCCATAAGCTGGCGAGTCAGTGCATGCGTATAGGCAATGCCCGGAGACAACGCACTCGCATTGGCCGTCTCGTTAGGTCGCACCACGCCCACAATGTGCACGTCAATACCGTCGGCAACCTTGGCAGCCATAAAGTCGGCGTCGTCAGACATGTCGGTCCACATGCCGGTCTCTTCGTTTTTGCGATAGGCATCGGCCGGCGACAGCACCTTAAACGTCGTGGACAGCGCATCGTCGTAGGTAAAGTCGGCGCCGGTCTCGGGAGTTTCGATCTTACCGTCAGCCGTCATGGCGCTGTTAACCAGGTCGTTGAGCTCATCGATATCCAGCGCACCGATGCTGTAGAGCGTATAGTCGCCCACCGTACCGCGGCTCGAAAGCACCATTACGGCTTCGTTTGCGGACGTGGGCCAATGACCGGCGACGACATCGTACTGGCTGTCGAGCAGGCTCTGGTCTTCAATCATCTCGTTAAAGACCGAGGTTCCCATGGATTCCATGCTCACCGTTGCCGCCGAGCTCGCGCCTCCGCTCATGGCCTCGGTCATGGCATTGGGCACCAGCCGAACGGGTTTCTCGTCACCCTTGCCGGCACGATAGACAACCGGCGATACACCGTAGCCGTACTGAATGGCGTTGACCTCTTTATCGATGCCGTCGCCACCGGCATCGAGCCATGCCTTAAAGCTCTTCATGTCGTTGGACTTAACGCTCGCAAACATATCCTTTACGGCCGTGACCACAGGGATCCTATCGGTTCCCTGAGCCTTGCCGTCGGTGCCGTCGTCGGACGAACCCTCGTTCTTGGACGTATCGTCATCCGCGGCCCCCTGTCCGCCCATCATGGACGACAGGTCGTAGTCCTGCCTGGAGATCGTAAGCGGGTAGCTCGAGAGCGTATCCTCCTCGACCTTTTTGATGTAGCCGTTTACACCATTGGACAGCGCCAGAATCGCCGCGATACCGATAATGCCAATCGAGCCCGCAAAGGCAGTCATGGCCGTGCGGCCCTTCTTGGTCATGAGGTTTCGAGCAGAAAGCCCCAGCGCCGTCACAAAGCTCATCGAGGTTTTGCGCGTAGGCTTGGCCTCGCGGCGCGTGGCGTCGGCGACATCGAAAGGGTCGGAATCGTCGGTGATCTTGCCGTCCGCTAGATTGACGATGCGCGTAGCGTACTGGTACGCCAGCTCGGGATTGTGCGTGACCATGATGACCAGGCGGTCGCGCGCCACGTCCTTGAGCAGGTCCATGACCTGTACGGACGTCGTTGAATCCAAAGCGCCGGTCGGCTCGTCGGCCAGCACAATCTCGGGATCATTGATCAGAGCACGGGCGATGGCCACGCGCTGCATCTGTCCACCCGAAAGCTGGCTCGGGCGCTTGTTCACGTGCTCGCCCAAGCCGACTTTCTCCAACGCCTCGCGCGCACGCTGGCGGCGCTCGGCGTGTCCCACGCCCGTGAGCGTGAGCGCCAGCTCCACGTTTTCCAAAATGGTCTGATGCGGAATGAGGTTATAGCTTTGGAACACAAAGCCGATGCGGTTGTTGCGGTAGGCATCCCAATCGCGATCGTGAAAATCCTTGGTCGAAATACCGTCGATCAGCAGGTCGCCAGAATCGAAATGATCGAGCCCACCGATAACGTTGAGCATCGTAGTTTTGCCCGACCCCGAAGGTCCCAGAATGGCCACGAACTCGTTATCCCGAAAAGACAGGCTCACGCTGTCGAGCGCCACCTGCGTAAACGACTGCGTAACGTACCTTTTGCAAATACCTTTGAGCTCCAACATGGACGGCAACCTCTCCCACGCGGGCGCACTCGCCCGCTCTCCCCCGCCGTTCGTATTCGACGCGTTTGTCCTACTCTATCCCCATTTTTCACCGACGCCAGTGAGGAATGTAGGGAACCGCATCAAAAAACGAACGGGACGGCGCCCAAAAGAAGAGGTCCCGAGTGGGACCTCTATATGGTGGAGCTTATCTTGAAAGGTAGCGGACTACTTCGCACAGCGGCGCACGATCATCGCGATGCTTTACGTGTTTTTTACTGCTCGCTATTCGCAATCGCCTGGTCGATAAGTTTGTTGAGTGCTGCGCGCTGCTCGGCGGAGCTGATGGCTCCCACGATGGGCTCCCCTACGATGTTGCCATTCTGATCGATGGCATACGTTGTCGGGAACGAGAACAAATTTGACGTGAACTTACCGGCCTCGCTATCCGACTTGAACCAGATGTTCTTATACGTCACGCCCTTCTTGCTCAGCACGTCCTTGGCATCTGCAATCTCGCCCTTGTTGCCATCGAGCGTAAAGGAATTGACGCCCACGACCTGGCCGCCCTTCTTGGCAAGCTCCTGATTCAGTTTCTCAAGATCGCCCAGCTCGCCCACGCACGGCTTGCAAGTAGTGAACCAGAAGTTCATGACGGTGACCTTGTTCTTAGAGAACAGCTCGTCGCTGTTCACGTCGTTGCCATCCAGGTCCTTGCCCGTAAAGCTGGGGAACTTCGTCGCCTCGCTCGAAGCATTGGCACCAGCCGTCATGCCAGCGGTCGAAGCGTCGACGCTCTCGCCTGCACTCGGCGTGCTTCCACAGCCGGGGAACTCCTTCTCCAGGCTCTCGAGCTTGTCCTCGATCTCCTTGATCTGCTGTGCACCGGCCTTGAGCGTCTTAAGCTCATCCGCCGTGAACTCATCCTTGGCACCATCGATGGTCTTGAGCAGGAAATCGCCGTAATTGCTGCCATCCTCAATCATTGCCGAGTCTTTATTTGCCGCATTGAATACCTTTTCCCAGAGCGCGTTATCACTCGAAAAGATATCGTTCTCCTTCTGCATGAGTTTTGCATACAACTCGGCGGCCTCGTCGGCATTGGTCGGCTTCTGCGCAGTGAGTTCTGCGATCTTAGGATCGGAGCTCGCAGATTCGCTCGCATTGCCACCGGGCGCCGAGCATGCCACAAGGCACAAGGCCAATACCGGCACCATAAACAGGGCCGCAATCTTAGAAAGCTTCATGGTCATTCCTCCGTTTTGTCGAAGCTTGTTTACTTTTTATCGGCGGTCAAGGGGAGCTTTTCCGCCGACACATCCAGGCCGTAGCGATAGCTGATGGCATCGACGGGACAGGCCCCGATGCACTTTCCGCACCGGATGCATTCGGCATGATTGGGCGCGCGGACCACATCAACGTCCATCTGACAAACCTTTGAGCACTTGCCGCACGAGACACATTTGCATGCATCGACCCGGATCCCCAGTAGGGACACCTTATTCATGAGCGCATAGAATGCGCCGAGTGGACAAATCCATTTGCAGAAGGGGCGGTAGAACAAAACGCTCAGCACTACCACGGCAATGAGAACGGCAAGTTTCCAAGTAAAGAGATGTCCCAACGCAGATCGAATGCCGGTATTGGCAATGGCCAGCGGAATGGCGCCCTCGAGCACGCCCTGCGGACAGATGTATTTGCAAAAGAACGGATCTCCCATCCCCAGGTCGTTGACCACCAGCACAGGCAGCAATACCACAGCAAACAGCAGCACGAAGTATTTGATATACGTAAGCGCCTTGAGCTTTTTTGTCGAAAGCTTTTTGCCGGGAATCTTGTGAAGCAGTTCCTGCAGCCAGCCAAACGGGCACAAAAACCCGCATACAAATCGTCCCAGCAGCACGCCGAGCAAAATGAGCGTACCGGTAACATAGTAAGAAAAGTTGAACTTGGATGAACCTACCACCGACTGGAACGACCCGATGGGGCACGCACCCGATGCCGCAGGGCACGAATAGCAATTAAGTCCAGGTACGCAGACTGTTTTTCCCGCGCCCTGATAGATGCTTCCTTTGACAAAGTTTGGCAGGTGAATATTGGTGACCAGCGTCGCCGCCGCCTGAATGAATCCGCGAAATCGGGCCAAAACATGCGACGCAGTGTTTTCTCTTTTATCCAATTCCGATACACTCCAAGCACAGCCTAATCGCTTTGGCCAGCACGGCATCCGCCTCGCCACGCATAACACCAAAGCACACCATGGTGATTCCGACGATCAACAAAGCGACCTGTACCACGGGTTTTACCGCTTTGAACAACTCGACCACTCCTTTCGTTACGCGACCATTGGACCATATCGACTATAAAATCCGTGTTAAGCGCGATTTGAAATGTGCAGGGAGACTGTTATGCGTATTTTGATCGTCGAAGACGAGCGAGCACTGTGCGATGCAATCGCACGCAGCTTGCGAAACTTGGCGTACAGCGTCGACTACTGTCACGACGGACAGGAGGCGCTCGACCTACTGGACATTGAGGCCTTCGACCTCGTAGTACTCGACCTCAACCTTCCCCGTATCGACGGCATGACCGTGCTCAGGGAACTTAGGAAAACCGACTGCGAGACCAAGGTACTGATTCTGTCCGCGCGTGGCGAAGTATCCGATAAAGTCGCCGGACTCGATGCCGGCGCCAACGATTACCTCACCAAGCCGTTTCATCTGGACGAGCTTGCGGCAAGGATCCGCAGCCTTACCCTCAGACGCTTTACACAAAGCGACATAGTTTTAACCTGCGGAAAGCTCCGCTTTGACGCCAAGGCGCGCATCGCCTCCGTGGACAGCGAGGCTTTATCTCTTACGCGCAAGGAAACGGGAATCTTGGAATACCTGATGCTTAATCAGGGGCGTCCGGTAAGCCAAGAGGAGCTTATCGAGCACGTTTGGGATAGCAGCGTGAACAGCTTTAGCAACGCAATCCGCGTTCACATCTCGTCACTCCGCAAAAAGCTACGCAGCGCTTTGGGATACGACCCGATTCGCAATCGGATTGGAGAGGGCTACGTTATGGAGGATAGCGAATGAAAAGGCTTTCGCTGCAATGGCGCATAACGATTATGACGGCACTGCTCACGTGTGCGGCGTGCGTGCTAACAAACTGCCTGGTCGGCTATACGGGCATGCGCTACATGGATGCCATCGGCAGTAACATCTCGGCCTTTAACGCTGCCGGCGCGGATTCGCCCCGGGTGTTCGACCCAACGAAAACGACCCCCGATGACAAGGTCATGATCGTCGTAAACGACGCACAAGAGTCTTTTGGCACGACAACCTGGTGCATCACGGCCGGAGTCACACTCCTTGGCGGCGTGCTGGCATACTTTGTGAGCGGCCACGCGCTCAAGCCGCTACGGGATTTTGCCGCCCAGGTGGAGCGCGTGCAGCCTGACAACCTAAGCGAAATCAGACTCAGTGAAGATGTGCCCACCGAGCTACAACGATGCAGCGCCTCTTTCAACGACATGATCGCCCGTCTTGGCGAAGGGTTCTCTGCACAGCGTCAGTTTACCGGCAACGCCGCACACGAGCTGCGCACCCCGCTCGCCCTTATGCAAGCACAGATTGAACTATTCATCTCCGAGCACTCCGGTCTGCAATCCGAAACAGCCGAGCTGCTCGGCCTGCTACAAGAACAAACCGAGCGCATGTCTCGAATGACCAAGGTATTGCTTGAGATGAGTGAGCTCCGCAGCGTTCCTTGCGAGGACGATGTTGAACTCGGCCCCCTGTCCGAAGAGGTCCTCACCGACCTTGCGCCACTTGCCGAAAATAAGGGCATAGCCCTCAATTGTGCTGGAGACGCTTTAGTAATCGGAAGTGATACGCTCCTCTACCGGCTGGTGTTTAACTTGACCGAAAACGCCATCCGTTACAGCCGCTCCGGCTCAACTGTCAACGTCTCCATCAGCGACAGCGACAACCACGTGTTCCTGCGAGTCGAGGACCAGGGCCCGGGAATACCCCAGCAGTACCGTGAGAGCATCTTCCAACCGTTCTTTCGCCTGGATAAATCCCGCAGCAGGGCATACGGCGGCGCAGGACTCGGACTAGCACTCGTTTGGGAGATTGCAGCGCTTCACGGTGGCACGGTAGAGGTCGAAACAAGTTCCGAGAACGGGACTACCATGCTCGTAAGCCTTCCAAAACGATCTGCAGCGTCAACCGAGCAGTAAAACGAAAGGGGTCCCGAGCAACAGGGGTACAATTGCTGCTATTGTTGCCAGCTGTTGGGAGATGGAAGATGGACTGCGTTTGCTACCCACGCGTTCCCATGCCGTTGATGTGCACCGCCTTTGTGCCGGGGCAGATTGACGCTGCGGTTGCAGGCATTTCCGACCCCGATTCGCGCACCATTGCCACGGCAGAAGCGCTGTACTTTCGCGGACAGGCCGCCCTCGCTGCCAAGACGGCGCGCCCCTATCTTGACGCCACCGATTCCGCACTGCGCTATTCCACATGCTTTATCTGCGGATACGCCAGTCTGTCGCTCAACCGTATCGCCGACGCCCGCCGTTGTCTTGCGGGCATCCTTGATGTGCCCACCGACGAAGAATCGCTCGCCGTCCACGCCACGCATATCCTGTTCGCCTCGGCCGCAAGCGTCCTGCTACATCTGCCTTCCCCGTATTCTGCCGAAGAGTTTTATCCACTTGCGGCGCACCTACCCGAAGGCCTGCGACTGTTCGCCAGCTACGTGATGGCGCACGCCTTGTATCTGCGCGGCGAATATGGCCGCAGTCTGGGCATGGCGGAAAACGCCCTGATCATGAAACAGGGAAGCTATCCCATCTCGGAACTGTTCCTGCATCTGGCGGCTTCCATGGCATGCATGAGCCTCAAGGACGTCGACGCCGCAAAGGCACACTTCGGAGCCGCTTGGGACATTGCGCGCCCCGACGGCCTTATCGAGCTCATCGGCGAGCACCATGGCCTTTTACAGGGGCTTATCGAGGCATGCTTAAAATCACAATACCCCGACGATTTCGCGCGCATCATCGAGATCACGTACCGCTTCAGCTACGGCTGGCGGCGCATCCACAACCCCGATTCGGGCGAGGACGTGGCTGACGACCTGACGACCACAGAGTTCACCATGGCCATGCTCGCCTGCCGCGGATGGACCAACGCCGAAATCGCTCGTCATATGGGAGTATCGCCGGGCACCGTTAAAAACCGCCTATCCGGAGTGTATGCCAAGCTTGGTATCGGAACTCGCGCCGAGCTGGTTGCCCACATGTTGCGCTAGTGGCCAGACTACCTGGCATATCGAAAGCGTCCCGGGGGCCCGACGCTTTCGCACGCTCAAATTGGACATTTTGGCCATCGAACGGCACTACCGCCACGTGGCGCCTTCTCGCAAAGACAGCAACGTCCCCCTTGCGGCAGCCGCCACAGCACTCGCCGCTGTAGGCGCCGGCCTCGTCGCCTACAGCACCCGCCGCACGGCACTCGAAAAAGACACCACCGATGAGGTCAATTCGGATAGGCCTCGCTAGCTCCTAGTTACTTTTGTAAGAGACGCCGACTCGGCTCATCGAACACCAAAAAGGGCTGGCCCCGATAACTCGGAGCCAGCCCTGAGTCGCTTGACATGGGAATCACAGCGCTACTTGAGCTTTAGCGCCTCCATCATGGGCACGGCGGCGTCCCAATCGATCTTCCAGCCAATCGACACGCGGACGGTTTCACCCGTTGCGGGAGCCGTCGCAAACAGCGTATGACCGTTGTCGGGACCAGTAAAGCGCAGCCACGTTACGCCGTTGTACTCGACCTGGTCGGTTGTTGTCTCCTTGCCTTCGTAGACCTGCTCTAGGCTTGCAACCTCTTCCTCCGGCGAACGCGGGAAGATACTGATGTGCAGGCGTCCTCCAGTCTCGTCGTGGAAGAAGTCTGCCTTTTCGTGCTCTTCGTTGGACGAATCCAGCGTATACCCATCGGCGGCCTCGATACTGTACGACGCGCAATCGATGCCGGTCATATTGGCCGCGTCTCCAGAATCGGCCACGCCGCCGGCCGCCTTAAACTCCTTGGTCTCGCATCCCGTGGTGTCAAAGTGCATGGCCTCATGATTCTTGGCGGGGGCGTAAGCGTCTACGAACTCGACAGTGATGGGCCCGTAGTACGCTGTCTTGGGCGCCCAGAAATACACGTACTCAACGGTCTCGCCCGGGCCGATATCTGGCCTCTTGGAAAGATCGATGCCCTCGTGAAGCTCATCGGGAGCCTCGCTTGCAACGTAGTCGAGCACGGCCGCCTTGCCAGAAGTAAACAACGGGTCGCCTGCCTCAAGATCGCCCTGGGCAGCATGCACGTTAAAGGAGTCAAACGTCCTGTTCTTTGCATTGTTGTTGGTGATCTTGACGTGTAGGTAAAAGCCGTCCTGCAGCTTAGCGTCGCCGCGATAGAACGTACCGTGAGCCACAGACTCATAGGTAATGCCTGCTACCTCGACCGTCTGCGAATCATAGGCCTTGGCCTTCTTGGACTTCTCCTGCACAGGTGCGCTCCCGCCCGAGCCACTCGGCGCATTTCCGCCGCAACCGGCAAGGGTGCAAGCCAGCACGGCCGAAAGCGTCACGGCGGGAATTCCTAACAGCAGCTTCTTCGTCATGGGCTTCATCATCCTCACCGCTCCTTTCGGCTTACAGCTCATCCGTTGCCCGAGTCCCAAGTCGACTCCGTGGCATCGGCCTCCACTATGAGCGTATGGCAAGAAGCAGCGCCGGCGAAGTGACCCGTGGCCCAACTAGCAACCGCCCAGCATCCCCTATGGACCAAAAAGGCTCATATACGCACGCCCTCGGCCCATAAAATGAGACGCCTGTCCCAATGTTCGATTTGAGCCATCCACGCGGCACTTTTCGACAAACGTATCCAGCCGCAAACAAAATGAAGCGGGCTCATCCGTCTTCAAACTTACTCGGGCAGAAACGAGTAAGTGGAATTCATCGGTAAGGAGCGTGGGCTCACCCGCATTATTAAGAAGACGCTCAAGGCGCCCGAGCAGCGCAATGATTTAGATAGGCGTCCACCGCCCGCTATTCGACATCCGACCCCTCCCCCATCAGCCATCGGGCGAGGTCGACCACCTTAATCCCCTCATAATCAACAGCCTCGTGCTTTGTTCGCGCAATGACCATCTTGGGATACGCATCACGTATCGCAAGCAGAGGTGCCACTTCGCGCTCAAAGGTTTCCTGACGCGAAATGTCATCGCTAACTTGGATATACACTCGCTCATCGCGACGAATTGCCACGAAGTCGATTTCCTTCTTATAAAGCACCCCGATATAGATTTCCCAACCGCGTCTTAGGAGCTCTAGAGCGACCATATTTTCATATACATGCCCGAAGTCGAGTTTTTTAGTTCCAAGTTTTGCGTATCTGATTGCATGATCCGATAAATAGTATTTATCACCCGAAGCGAGGTACTTTTTACCGCCTACGTCATAGCGGCGCACTCGATAGAACGCAAAGGCCTGGCATAAAAATCCGAGGTACTGGGCGAGCGTTGCCACGGAAACGCGCGTTCCGGCAGCATCCAGCGCAGCCGCAATCCCACTAACAGAAGATATGTTACCGATATTGTCCATTAGGAAATCGCATGCACGTTCTAGTTGCACTTTGTTACGAACCCCATGCTTTTCTTCCACATCCCGCAAAACCAAGACATCTAGCACGTTCGCAATATATCGATAGCGAGCTCGCTCGCTAGGATACAAATACGAGCCAGGCATTCCGCCCTCTCTCAAATATCGGTCAAGCGCTTCGTCCGGGTTATGAATTCCGTGATATGTCGAAAACTCAAGCAAGGAGAACGGAAATACTTCGACCTCATATGTCCGCCCGCGAAAAAGCGTCGCCAAGTCACTCGAAAGCAAGAAAGCGTTGGAGCCAGTAACGTAGATATCGTATTTACCCGATGCATGAAGGCTATTGACCGCTTTTTCGAACCCAACGCAGGTTTGCACCTCATCAATCATCACAATGTTATCGAGGCCCTCGCAATAGCTTTCCTCAACGTAGCGATGCAATGCTCGATAATCCGTTAGTTCCTCGAATTCGAGGAGATTGAAATTGATGCGGATAATATTGGCATCGGGGCCGGCCTCACGAAAGCGATCGGCAAGAGCTTCCAGTAGAACAGATTTGCCGCACCTACGAATGCCGGTAATAACCTTGATGTCCGGCGTTCCCTTAGCGCCAAGAAGCGCTTCCATATATTGAGGACGTTCGATAATCTTCATATCATCACCGTTCTATTAAATAAAAGCTCTTCTGATTCGTTTTTGTTTAGTATATATGATGTTCTACTAAATGAAATCAAATATCTATTGATTTCATTTAGCTATTTTTTCCAATATCGTATTATCAGTCTATATATTCCGAACGATTGTTCGATGGATTTCGTGTTGGGTGGAATCGTCTGCGGGCTTGGCTATGCTACCTTGACTATCTATATGACTAAAACGCAGCAAAGGAGCACCGAGAGAGCGAGTATGGCAAAAAACACCGCAAACTATGGTAACGACAGTATCCGCCAGCTCAAGGACGAGGAGCGCGTACGTCTGCGCCCCGCCGTCATCTTCGGCTCGGACGGACTCGATGGCTGTGCACACGCCGCCTTCGAGATCCTGTCCAACGCCGTTGACGAGGCGCGCCAGGGCTACGGCAAGCTCATCACCCTCACCGCCTTTCGCGATGGCTCTATCCAGGTAGAGGATAACGGCCGCGGCTGCCCGCTCGATTGGAACCCTTCCGAGAAGCGCTTTAACTGGGAGCTCGTCTTTTGCGAGCTCTACGCCGGCGGCAAGTATAACAACAACCAGGGCGGCGACTACGACTTCTCGCTCGGCACCAACGGCTTGGGCTCCTGCGCGACCCAGTACGCTTCCGAGTACATGGACGTCACGGTTTGGCGCGACGGCAACAAGTACTCTCTGCACTTTAAGAAGGGCAAGGTCGTCGGTGCCAAAAAGAAGGCACTCGAGATCGAGCCCAGCGACGAGGGCCGTACCGGCACCACCATCAAGTGGCGCCCCGACCTTGAGGTCTTTACCTCGATTAGCATTCCCCACGATTGGTATCGCGAGACCATGCGCCGCCAGGCTGTGGTCAACGCCAACGTGACCTTCCGCCTGCGCATCGAGGGCGACGATGGAGAGTTTACCGAAGAGGATTTTTGCTACCCCAAGGGCATCGAGGACTACGTGCTCGAGAAGGTCGGTACCGACTACCTCACCGAGCCCTTCTTTATTGAGGCCGACCGCCGCGGTCGCGACCGCGAGGACCTACCCGATTACAATGTAAAAATCACTGCTTGCATGTGCTTCTCGCGCACTTTCATGATGCAGGAGTACTACCACAACTCATCTTGGCTCGAGAACGGTGGCTCGCCGGAGAAAGCGGCTCGTAGCGCTCTGACCAGCGCCATCGATGCCTACATTAAGCAACAGGGCAAATACAACAAAAACGAGAGCGGCATTAAGTGGCAGGACGTCCAGGACTGTCTGGTGCTGGTGACCAACTGCTTCTCCACCCAGACGTCCTACGAAAACCAAACCAAAAAGGCCATCAATAACCGCTTTATCCAGCAAGCCATGACGGCATTCTTTAAGGAGCGCCTCTCGACCTACCTGATCGAGAACAAAGACGCCGCCAACAAGATCATGGAGCAGGTGCTCATCAACAAGCGCTCGCGCGAGAATGCCGAGAAGACGCGCCAGAGCATCAAGACCAATCTGCAGCAGAAGACCGACATGGCCAACCGCGTGCAGAAATTCATCGACTGCCGCTCCAAGGACAAGAGCCGTCGCGAGATCTACATCGTAGAGGGCGACTCGGCAGCAGGCGCCATTCGCACCTCGCGCGATGCCGAGTTCCAGGGCGTTATGCCCGTCCGCGGTAAGATCCTCAACTGCCTAAAGGAGGACTACCCGCGCATCTTTAAGTCCGACATCATCATGGACCTCATGCGCGTACTGGGCTGCGGTGTGGAGATCAAGGACAAGCGTATCAAGAACCTTGGCGCCTTCGACCTGGACAACCTCAACTGGAACAAGATCATCATCTGTACGGACGCCGACGTCGACGGTTATCACATCCGCACGCTCGTGCTCACCATGCTCTATCGCCTGGTGCCCACGCTTATCGACGAGGGCTACGTCTATATCGCCGAGTCGCCGCTCTACGAGATCAACTGCAAAGAGAAGACCTACTTTGCCTACACCGAGCTCGAGAAGAACGGCATCCTCAAGGAGATCGGCGACCAAAAGTGCTCGATCAACCGCTCCAAGGGTCTTGGTGAGAACGACCCGGACATGATGTGGCTCACCACCATGAACCCCGAGACGCGCCGCCTGATCAAGGTGGAGCCCGAGGACGTCACCAAGATGGAGACCATGTTCAACCTGTTGCTGGGCAACGACGAGGCGGGCCGCAAGCGCCATATCTCCGAGCACGGCAAGGAGTACCTGGACCAGCTGGACCTGCAGTAGCAGCAAATCGATAACGACGGCCCATAAGAAGTTCAAGAGGAAATCGTGGCAAAGAAGAAGACGAAAACCCAGCCAAAGAAAAAGCAGGTCAACGCCGAGAACGTCATCGGCCTGCACTCCGAGGTCACCGATCAGCCGATCACGCAGACGCTCGAGGTCAACTACATGCCCTACGCCATGAGCGTCAACGTCTCGCGTGCATTCCCCGAGATCGACGGCTTTAAGCCCTCGCACCGCAAGCTGCTCTACACCATGTACAAGATGGGCCTGCTCAAGGGCGAGCGCCAGAAGAGCGCCAACATCGTGGGCCAGACCATGAAGCTCAATCCGCACGGCGATGCCGCGATCTACGAGACGATGGTGCGCCTGGCCACCGGCAACGAGGCACTGCTCGCCCCCTTCGTGGAGTCGAAGGGCAACTTTGGCAAGTACTACTCGGGCGACTTGAGCTACGCCGCCTCGCGTTATACCGAGGCCAAGCTCTCCCCCATCAGCGCCGAGATCTTCAAGGACATCGACAAGGACCCGGTCGACTTCGTCGACAGCTACGACGGCGCCATGAAGGAGCCGCGCCTGCTGCCCACCACGTTCCCCAACATCCTTGTCTCGGCCAACAAGGGCATCGGCGTCGCCATGGCATCCGATATCTGCGGCTTTAACCTCAATGAGGTCTGCACCGCCACGATGCACTACCTGCAGGATCCCGACTGCGACCTGCTCGAGTACATGCCCATGCCCGACTTCTCGACCGGCGGCGAGATTATCTACCGCCGCGAGGAGATGGAGAAGATCGTCGAGACCGGCCTGGGCAGCTTCCAGATCCGCTCCCGCTGGCGCTGGATTCCCGAAGAGCGCATCATCGAGGTCTACGAGATCCCCTACACCACCAAGACCGATGTCATCATCGAGCGCATCGTCAAGCTCTCCAAGGAGGGCAAGGTCAAGGAGATCGCCGATATCCGCGACGAGACCGACCTCTCGGGCCTGCGCATCGCCATCGACCTTAAGCGCGGTGTTGACCCCGACAAGCTCATGGCCAAACTCTATCGATCGACTACGCTGCAGGATTCGTTCTCGTGCAACTTCAACGTGCTCGTCGACGGCTATCCCCGTGTTATGGGCGTGCGCCAGATTCTGCACGAGTGGGTCAAGTGGCGCATTGAGTCCACGCGTCGCCGCATTAACTTTGACTTGGGCAAAAAGTCCGAGCGCCTGCACCTGCTGCATGGCCTCGAGGCGATCTTGCTCGACATCGACAAGGCCATCGCTCTCATCCGCGGCACCAAGCTCGAGGCCGAGGTCGTGCCCAACCTTATGAAGGGTTTCGACATCGACGAGACCCAGGCCGAGTTTGTTGCCGAACTTAAGCTCCGCAACATCAACGAGGAGTACATCCTCAACCGCACCAAGGACATCGCCAAGCTCGAGGGTGAGATTGCCGAACTTGAGAAGATTCTCTCGAGCGAAGACAACATCAAGAAGGTCATCAGCGACGAGCTGGCCGCGGTCAACAAGAAATATGTGATGCCGCGCCGCACGGGCAGGATCGAGCCCCACGAAGTCATCGAGGTAAGCCTGGAGCCCGAGGTCGAGGAGTATCCGGTTACCATCATGCTCTCGCGCGAGGGCTACCTGAAAAAGATGACGGACCGTGTGCTCAAGAAAGCTGCGACGCTCAAGTACAAGGACGGCGATAAACCCTTTATCGAGTTTCCATCCTCCAACACCCACGAGCTGCTGGTCTTTACCAACAAGAGCCAGGTGTACAAGTGCAAAGTCGCGGCGTTTGAGGATACCAAGTCGGCACAGCTGGGCTCGTACCTGCCCACCGACCT
>CABUSV010000009.1 GCA_902494345.1 uncultured Collinsella sp. | reverse complement strand
GGGGGGCACGCCCGGTCCCGTTCCGAACCCGGAAGCTAAGCCCCATCGCGCCGAGAGTACTGCGGGGTCAGCCCGTGGGAGGCCAGGGCGCCGCTGACCGGTGGACGGCACCGAGCCGTCATCGAACTTGGAAGGGGGAGGCCACGCGGCCTCCCCCTTTTTTGCGTTTACGGGGCGTAAATGACTCTATTACACCAGACGATCTTATCGTTTTTGGTATTGAGCCTTTATTTAAAGAAGATAAATCGAATAACAAGGGCAACTGCTATGACCGCAATGATCAAAAGCAGGATTGTCAGTCGATGCTGCTTGCGTCGTTTACTTGTCGAAACAAAGATTGATTTTCCCTGTTTTGGCGTTTCGAGATAGCGAGCCGAATGCGTCAAGGTTTGCTTTGGTCGAGGACCTCTTTGTCGATGAGTGGCGGATGCTTTCATCGGCTCATCACTAGCTGCGCTGTTTTTAGATAATGGTGCGTCTTTCAGATATACAGGGTCTCCCGAGGCGACGCCCATATGTTTACGTCCCGTTTGGGCATCCTCGAGCGTTTGATATCGATTTCTCGTCACATACTCGGGCTCCGGATCATTAATGGGCTCTTGCGAGATGTGGGGGCGATGGAACTGCGGCGGCTGCGTGGAAGTATCTTCCCCCTGCGTCGGCATAAACATTTTGTTCTGGTTTTGGTCGTCCATGATGCCCTTTAGCTCGTTACCAACAACGTGTACGCGCTCATTGTAAGCCCCTTGCTATTTGTAGCTGTGAACATACTTGTTATTTAAGCTCTGGTTCAAAGAACCTTAACCTTATTAAAACCTGAGTCAAACACACTTAGATATGCTTATAGTACTAGACTCAAAAAACTTTATAGTCGATGTATATATGAGCACTGGGTGGGCATATATAAGAGCGTCAAAAGAAGTCCCAGTCACCTAGAAGATGACTCGGCAGTCCTTAAAAGGAGTGGTAAACATGGCAAGCATGGTTCCTTATCGTTCGGTTTTTGGCGTTCGTCCTTCTGCTAGCTCGCTGTTCGATCTGTTTGATGATATGACTGACCTTGCAAACAACTCGATTGCTTCCAAGGCGTTTCCCGTTGACGTTGAGGATAAGGGCGACGGCTATGAGGTCAAGGCTTATCTGACCGGCGTCGCCAAGGACGATATCGATGTCGAGCTTAACGAGGGTCGTCTGTCCATTAGCGTGAATGTCGAGGAAGACGAGGAGAACGAGGGCAAGAACTTCCTGCAGAAGGAGTTCAGCACGTACAGCGCGACGCGTGGCGTGTATCTAAAGGACGCTTCGAGCGAGGGCCTCTCGGCTAAGTACGCTGACGGCATCCTGACCGTTACGGTCCCCAAGATCGTCGAGAAGAAGAACGTTACGAAGATCTCCATCGACTAACTTCGTTGGTGTTCTGCGCTATTAAAAGACAGCAAAAGGGGCTGGGAAGCGATTCTCGGCCCCTTTTGCTGTCTAGGACAGTCTATTGAATGGTTACTGGCCGATGCTGGCTTGCGGGGCGTATCGAGAGTTTTCGCGATCCTTGGAGAAGGGTTGCGGAGCTGCCGACCTCGTCATCCAGGGTTGCGGTCAGAGCTTTGGCATAGCTTTTGACGGTAAGGCTCGGACGATTGTTATCTTGGCTGATATGCATGGCAATGAGCTGTTCGGTGCGTTCGGTAACAAGTTCGCGCGCGGCTTCGGCGGCTTGGCCATTGGAGAGGTGTCCCCTTGCAGACAGGATGCGCTCCTGAAGAAAGCGGGGATATTCTCCCTCGCGCAGCATGGTCACATCGTGGTTGCTTTCGAGTGCGAGGACTCGACAATCTTCGAGGGTGTTCATGGCTTGGCTCGATAGCTCTCCGGTGTCGGTGGCAAAACCGATGGAATCATCGAGGGTGTCGAATCGATAGCCGACTGGATTGATGACATCGTGTGACGTTGAGTAGGTTTGCACGTGGATGCCGGCAATGGATAGGGTGTCACCGGGATCGAATTCCTCGACAGGCAGATGAGAAAGATTTTCTTTGTTCGAAAGAGTGCCCCTGCTGGCAAAGAGGGGGCCGTGCCAGTGCTTGCACCAGACATCGAGGCCCTTGATGTGATCGCTATGCTCATGAGTAATGAGAAGAGCCGAGACGTTGTCTGTCGAGAGCCCCAGTTCTGCCATGCGCTTTAATGTCTCGCGGCGAGACAGTCCGTCATCGACCATAATGAGCCCCTGCGGGCCCTCGATGAGTGCGCAGTTGCCTTTAGAGCCACTGCCGAGGATATGAAGGTGCAGGCAAGACATAAGATTCCAAAGGATACAATGGGTGCGGACGAATAGAGGAGGAAGCGAATGCCAACGGTATCACAGCATTACGGACACCATGCCGTGCCTGGGGCAGTCGATGAGACCCGGACGAGGCAGCAGGCAGCTCCTGTCGTGCTCATGGTATCAGGCGGCGCGGACTCGACGGCACTGCTTCTTATGGCGTGCACATCAAAGCTGGATATCCAAGACGGACGCGGTGTTGCCCCCATTGCTCGCGAGCGCCTGCATGTGCTGCATGTAAACCATCATCTGCGCGGCAAGGCGTCCGATGGCGACGAGGCCTTTGTGCGTGAGCTTTGCGCGAAATATGGTTTACCGCTGTGCGTGGAGCACGCTTATTTTGATGGGGAGTCGGGCAATATTGAGGCCGCAGCCCGCGAGGTGCGCTATGCCGCGGCGCGGAGGTATGTTCGCGAGCTCTGCGCCCAGACGGGGGCACCGCGAACGGCGGCTCGTATCTGCACCGCGCACACGTCTTCGGATCGCGCGGAAACGTTTTTGATGAACGCGATTAAGGGTTCGGGGCCCGCTGGCCTATCGAGCATTCCTCGCCGGAGGAATATCGTGGTGCGTCCCTTGCTCGACCTAACTCATGGCGAGCTCGTGGGCTATCTACAGGTACATGGTCAGCCGTGGCGTGAAGACGAGAGCAATGAGGATATCTCGTATCTGCGAAACTACGTGCGCCATCGAGTGATGCCGGTGGTGGCGCAGCGCAACGCGAGCGTCTGCAAGACGATTGGCGCCGCCTGCGAGATCTTAGGCGATGAGGACGCGTTTTTGTCTCAGCTTTCGGCACAGGCGTTTCGAAGCTGCCTGCGTAAGGAGGCGGCGGGCGCGCTGGTGCTCGATGCCAGGCGCCTTGCTGCGGCCGAGGTGGTAATCGCGCGGCGCATCGTGCGACTGGCGATTAAGCGCATCGATCCGGACGCTCGTCCAGAGATGCGACATGTGGAGCGAGTCCTTTCCTGCGTTGCCGAGGGCGCCGGCTCGGTCACGCTTCCGGCGGGGATTGACGCACGCATTGAGTTTGGCATGCTGGCGTTCAAGGCGCCGGCGGCTCGCGAGGGTCTGGTCGCGGACTGGGTTACCGTACCCGGTCGTTTGCCGTTGGGCGGGGGACGTATGCTGGTCACAGAACCGATGGCCGTTGAGCCGGGATGCGATATCGTGCGCCGCGCCCGTGAGCTTGCAGCTGCCGGGGAAGTGACAGCTTTGGTAGACGCGGCTGCCCTGGGTTTTGCCGACAGCGATAGTGAGCGGATCCTGGCGGGCTCGCGTGGCGAGATCCCTGCCGAGGCGCGATTGGCGCGCCTGTGGGTGGACGGTCCTGCACCGGGAGACGTGATGTGCCCGTTAGGGATGAGTGGTCGAAGCAAGAAAGTATCCGACTTGCTAGGTGAGGCTCGCATTCCCGTTTCCGAGCGCGCCGGCGTGCCCATGGTGAGGACGGCGCCGGGGGGTGCCGTGGTGTGGGTCGCCGGAGTTCGCGCGGACGAGCGTTTTAAGTGCACGGCTGCAACGCGCGTGGCATATCTGCTCCGCGTGGTCGATGCGGAATAGCGTCCCACGCCTGCTATTCTGTGCGACGTTGACGGTATTCCCGCGCTGATGGCGCACGGGCTGGTAAATTTACCCCGTGCGCTGCTAGAATGTGTAGTTCGCGTCCATACGGCGGTGTGTGGGCGATAAGCACAAGAAAGGGTTGTCATGGCTTCTCAACATCCGGATATCGAGAAGGTTCTGTTCACGCAGGAGGATATCGACGGTATCGTCTCTCGCCTAGGCGAGCAGATTACTCGCGACTACGCGGGTAAGGATCTGGTGCTGATTGCGGTCCTGCGCGGCGCCGTGGTCTTTATGGGCGACCTGATGCGTAAGATCGAGCTGCCGACCAACATCGATTTCATGGCTGTTTCGAGCTATGGCGACGGTGTGAAGTCCTCGGGTATCGTGCGTATCATTAAGGACCTGGATATCGACATCCGCGGTCGCGACGTGCTGATCGTCGAGGACATTCTGGACTCGGGCCTGACGCTCAAGTATCTGATGAAGAACCTCGAGAGCCGCAAGCCCGCTTCTCTGGAGGTCGCCGCCTTCCTGTGGAAGGACGTTGAGGACCGCGTCTCGGCCATCACGCCCAAGTATGTTGGAACCCATTGCCCCGATGCCTTTGTGGTGGGCTACGGCCTCGACTATGCCGAGCGCTATCGTAACCTTCCGTATCTGGGCATTTTGAAACCGGAGGTTTATTCGTAAGATGCCCGACGACCGTAACGATAACAATTCCCAGACTCCCCGGGACCCAAAGATCCCGGGGATGCCCGGAGGCAAGAAGCCCACGCGTACGGGCTGGCTGTATTTTATTTTGGCTTGCGCGCTTCTGGGCTACGCCTTCTTTAACATGGGCTCCGGCTTTGCCAATTCCAGCAATACCGTTAAGCTCGCGACGAGCGAGATGGTGAGCGCCATCAAGCAGGATCGCGTCGAAGATCTGACCTATACGGTTCAAGACGGAAGCGTGACGGGTCATTACTGGAAGACGAAGAAGGACAAGGGCGATACGAGCGAGCTCAAGAGCTTCTCTTCGACCTATGTCGGCTCCGATTCGCTTGCCGAGCTCATGGCGGAGCACCCCGATACCAAGTACATCGTCAACACCAACGATCCCGATTTTTGGGGCGACTTGGCGATGAGTGTGCTTCCGACGATCGCCCTTATCGCCATCATGTTCTACTTTATGCGCCAGATGATGGGCGCCAACAACAGGAACATGCAGTTTGGCAAGACCAACGCCAAGACCAACGAGGCCACACGCCCCAAGGTCAAGTTTGAAGACGTTGCCGGCGTGGACGAGGCAGTCGAGGAGCTCGAGGAGATCCGTGACTTTTTGAGCGATCCTGATCGCTATCGCAAGCTGGGCGCCAAGATCCCGCGTGGCGTGTTGCTGGTTGGCCCTCCGGGCACCGGTAAAACGCTGCTGGCCAAGGCTGTTGCCGGCGAGGCGGGCGTGCCGTTCTTTAGCATCTCGGGTTCCGACTTTGTCGAGATGTTCGTAGGTGTCGGCGCCAGCCGTGTGCGTGACCTCTTTAAGGAGGCCAAGTCCCAGGCCCCGTCGATCATCTTCATCGATGAGATCGATGCCGTGGGACGTCAGCGCGGAGCTGGCTTGGGCGGCGGTCACGACGAGCGCGAGCAGACGCTCAACCAGCTGCTGGTCGAGATGGACGGCTTTGAGGAAAGCGAGTCGGTCATCCTGATCGCTGCGACCAACCGTCCTGACATCCTAGATCCGGCATTGCTGCGTCCCGGCCGTTTTGACCGTCAGGTTACGGTCGACCGTCCGGATGTGAAGGGCCGCGAGCAGATCTTGCGCGTGCATGCCGAGAACAAGCCGATGGACGAGGACGTTAAGTTTGAGAAGCTCGCCCAGATGACCGTTGGCTTTACTGGTGCCGATTTGGCGAACCTGCTCAACGAGTCTGCGTTGCTGGCCGCTCGCCGTCATCGTTCCGTGATCTCGATGGACGAGGTCGAGGAATCGATGGAGCGCGTGATTGCCGGACCGCAGCGCAAGGGTCGCGTGATGACCGAGGCCGAGCGCACCACGATTGCCTACCACGAGAGCGGTCACGCCCTGGTGGGCCACATCCTGGAGCACTCCGATCCGGTCCACAAGATCTCGATCGTCAGCCGCGGTCAGGCTCTGGGCTACACGCTGCAGCTTCCGCAGGAGGACCACTTCCTCAAGACCAAGAACGAGATGCTCGACGAGCTCGCCGTGTTCTTGGGCGGTCGCGTTGCCGAGGAGCTCATGTGCGATGACATTACGTCGGGCGCGAGCAACGATCTGGAGCGCGCAACCAAGATGGCGCGCGAGATGGTCACGCGCCTGGGCATGAGCGAGGAGCTGGGCACGCAAGTGTTTGGCGAGGCGCAACATCAGGTGTTCCTTGGTCGCGATTACGCCGATCACCAGGATTACTCCGAGGAGACGGCGCGCCGTATCGATATCGAGGTTCAGCGCATCATGCGCGAAGCCCATCGTCGTGCGGTCGAGATTTTGGATGCCCGTCGCGATCAACTCGATCTGATGGCGAAGGTGCTGCTTGAGCGCGAGACCGTCGAAGGCGACGCCGTGAACGCCCTGCTCGACAACGAGTGGAATGCCTACCTTGAGCGCGAGGGCGATATCCTGGCGGCCAAGGAGGAGCGCAATGCCAAGGCGGCCGGCATGCCGACCAAGAAGCGCGCGCCTCGCATGAGCGAGGAGGAGCTGGCGGCTGATGCCGCGGCCTTTGCGCAGGCGGCCATGCAGGAGGATGCCGAAGCCGCATCCGATGATGCTGACGATGACCATGCCGTCGTCGGTGCCGATGCCGACACCGACGCCGACAAATAGTCTCTGTGGCAAAAGCCTCCGCGGGGAAACCTGCGGAGGCTTTTTCTTTTGAGCGATATGGGGCCGTCTGTTGATTGGGGACAGACTAAAATGAGCGTTTTCACGCATTTAAGTCTGTTCCCAATCAACATTTTCACGCATTTAAGTCTGTCCCCAATCAACATTGCTGCGGCACTTTGCTCGGCTAAAGCGTACAATAGCGCCTATGCGAAAGGGGAACAGATGATCAACGAAACGATGTATGCTCGCGGTGCGGAAAGCTCCATCATCCGCGAGATTTTTAGCTATGGCCTTGAGCGCAAGGCGCAGATCGGTGCGGAAAACGTATTCGATTTTTCGCTGGGCAATCCGAGCGTTCCGGCGCCCGCTGCTGTGGCTGAGTCGATTAAGAAGGCTCTGGAGCTGCCGAGTGACCAGTTGCACGGCTACACGCCCGCACCGGGCCTGCCGCAATGTCGAGCAGCCGTCGCCGAATCGCTCAACCGCCGCTTTGGAACGAACTATGAGGGTAAGGACGTCTTTATGACGGTGGGTGCCGCGGCTTCGCTCACCTGCACGCTCAACGCCGTTACGAACCCGGGCGACGAGGTTATTGTTATCGCCCCGTACTTTCCGGAGTATCGCGTTTGGATTGAGAAGGCCGGCTGTACGTGTGTTGAGGCGCTCGCCGATGAAGATACGTTCCAGCTGAGCGTGGACAACGTGCTCAAGGCGATCAGCGATAAGACGGCGGCCGTCATCATCGACTCGCCCAACAATCCGACTGGTGCCGTATATACACGCAATACGCTGACGCGACTGGCCAATGTTCTGCGCGAGGCCAACGCTCAGCGCGATTCCGAGAATCCAATTATGCTCATCTCGGATGAGCCGTACCGCGAGATCGTGTACGGTGCCGAGGTGCCTTGGGTGCCCTCGATCTACGAGCACACCATCGTGTGCTACTCGTATTCCAAGTCGCTGTCGCTGCCGGGTGAGCGCGTGGGATGGATCCTTGTTCCCAATACGAATCCTCAGGCAGATCGTCTAATGCCCGCCGTTGCCGGTGCCGCCCGTACGCTGGGCTTCGTGTGCGCGCCGGCGCTCTTTCAGCGCGTAATTATCGACTGCATCGATGAGCCGAGTGACGTTGAGGCCTATGCTCGCAACCGCACGGCGCTTACCGACGCACTGGCGGAGTATGGCTACACCTATGTTGAGCCGGATGGCGCGTTCTACCTATGGGTGAAAGCGTTGGAACCCGATGCGAATGCGTTTTGCGAGCACGCAAAGAAGTATGAGTTGCTTGCGGTCCCCTCGGACAGCTTTGGTATGCCGGGCTGGTTCCGCCTGGGCTACTGCGTGAGTTACGAGACGATTATCAATTCGCTACCCGCTTGGAAACAGTTGGCGGACGAGTATCGTTAAAAGTAAAGCGCTCTGCCTACAATGTTTTACGTGAAACGGGGTTTGGTGTTAAGCCGGACCCCGTTGTCATGGACGTTGTGTCTTTGGGATGGAGTGGTTTTACGACTATCGAAGGCTATGCGTACAATGAATATAAGCGACGGCCGTGCCAGATAAGGAGACCTGATGCCCTACCTGCTTTCTTGTGACATTCATACCCATACGATGTTCTCTGCGCATGCATATTCGACCATTGAGGAGAATGTGTACTGGGCGGCAGAGCGTGGTCTGCAGGTGCTCGGATCTGCCGACCATCTGAGCTCTATGGTTACGGCTTGCCCCAATGACCTGCGCAGTTACCAATTCTTTATCAACCAGGATATCTGGCCGCGCATTTGGAGCGGCGTGTTGGTGCTGCGTGGTGCCGAGGCCGATATCGTTTCGCTGGACGGAAGCCTGTTTGGCGAGGACACTCCTGTCACGTTCGATATCGCCGGCGATTCGTACGGCCGTCAGCATTCACTGTTCGATTTGGTTACGCGTAATTTGGATTATTTGGTTGCAAGCGTGCATAATCCGCAGATTGCTGAGGGCGCGACGCTGGCCCAGACGACCGGGATGTATATCAATGCCCTGGAGCACCCCAAGGTGTTCATGCTGGGCCACACGGGGCGTTCGGGCGTGCCGTTCGATATCGACGAGGTGCTGTTGGCAGCTAAGGCCAAGCACAAGATTATCGAGATCAACAACCATAGTCTTGAACGCGGTGTCGACACTGAGCATTGGGCTGTATGCCGCAAGATCGCCGAGCGCTGCGCCGAACTGGGCGTGGGCATTGGCGTGTCGACCGATGCCCACATTGGCATGGCCATTGGCAAGCTCGATCACGCGCGCAAGATGCTCGACGAGATTCACTTCCCGCTGGATTTGATCGTGACGCGCGACCGCGAGACGCTGCTGCGCGAGATGGCGGCAGCCGGCGTGTGCGATCTGCGCAATGGGATGTAGCGGAGTTTATAAACCAAGCGAAGGGGGCGGCCCAGGCGGGTCGCCCCCTTTCTTGTCCCAAAAATCTACTGAGGTTGGTTAGCGGCGTTCGAGGACCGCTACGGTTTCGGTGTGGTCGGTGTGAGGGAACATGTCGACGGGCGTGATCTTGAGCAGGCGATAGCCTCCGTCGAGGAGCTGATGCAGGTCGCGCTCTTGAGTTACGGGGTTGCAGCTGATATAGGTGATGCGGCGCGGCTTAAGCGCGCAGGCAGCCTCGAGGAACTCGGGCGTGGAGCCGGCGCGCGGCGGGTCGATGGAAAGAATGTCGACGCGTTCGTTGTTGTCGGCGGCATCGAGGATATAGTCGGTCGCATCGTCGGCCATAAACCAGGCGCTGCGGGTGAGGCCGTTGAGCTCGGCATTACGACGTGCGTCGGCAATGCCGGCGTGGTTGCGCTCCACGCCAAGCAGCATAATGCCGACGCCCTTGTCCTGGGCGGCTTTGGCTGCGCACAGGCCGATAGTTCCGCTACCACAATAGGCATCCATAAGCACATCGCCCTGCTGCAGATCCATGCCGTCAATCGCGAGCTGATAGAGCAGCTCGGTCTGCTGCGGATTGGTCTGATAGAACGCGGTAGGGGAGATATCGAATTCGCAACCGAGCAGCTGGTCGCGCATGCACTCGGCGCCATAGACGATACGAGTCTCCTCGCCCAAGATGGCGTTACCGGGGCGGCCATTGATATTTTGGGCAACGGTGACGATATGCGGATCGAGCGCCGCGATGGCCTCAAAGAACTCCTGCGCATGCGGTAAGTCACGCTGGGCGGTCACGAGCGTAACCATGACCTGGTCGGTACGCCAACCGCAGCGGACGACGGCATAGCGAAGCAAACCAAGATGCTTGTCCTCATTAAAGGCGGGAATATGCAGCCGCTCAGCTTCGCGTGCGATGCCGTTGAGAATCTGACGGGCGCCCGGTGCTTCGACGGGGCATTCGGGTACGGCAACGATCTTGTGTGTGCCGCGCTCAAAGAAACCGCAACGGACGGCGCCCTCCTTACCGGGAGCAAAGGGAGTGGCAGCCTTATGACGAAAGCCACGCGGCGCAGGATATTTGCCCGGGTCGCCCAGGGTGACGCTCATACCGTGAATGGGGTCGACGCTAATACCCTCGCGCCCGCAAAGAGCAGCAAAAAGCTCCTCCATAGCAGCCTGCTTAGCTGCCAACTGCTTTTTATAAGGACGATTGAGTGCCGTGCACCCACCGCAAGCTTTCATGATGGAACAAGGAGACTTGGGGTCCACAGCCTTACGCGCAGACGAAACCCTATCTTTATGCGAGCGCTTGGAGCGAGTCTGAGATGCCTTATCCTCGTTCCGACGAGAGCCGGGACGCTTGGCCTTAGCCTTGCCCTTAGCCGATTTGCTTTTTGCAGCTTTAGAAGACTTGGATTTCGTAGAAGATTTCTCCTCCTTCGACCCCTCAGCCGCCTCCACCAAAGCACGACGAGCCCTACGTTCCGCACGAGATTCTGCCATCAATAACTCCACTAATTCATGAATTAAAGCTGCAAGTATTGTACCGTGCCAAGCCAGCAGACGATATACAAGCGGTTTAATCGTGTCAGTGATAAGTCCAACGACGTTTGCCCGGCGTGGGCGGGGAGCGGCGCGTAATTAAGTTTATCGCGAGTTCCGCACGCAAAGGAAAGCACTTAATGTGCTTTCCGTCTTGCGCAGGACTGTAGAGCAGGAAACTTAATTACGCGCCGCTCCCCGCCCACGTCGGGCAAACCCTCCCTTGTACTCTATCAAGGTAAAGTGTATGATTCTGAACGTTACATGACTCACTTTACCTAACTAAAGTGCCATCAAGGGGGAATACCATGAATACCGATATGTCTCGTCGTCAGTTTGTTGGTCTAGCCGGCTCGCTCGCCACGGTGCTTGGCCTTGGTCTTGTCGGTTGCGGCGGTGGTGCCGGCAAGGGCTCCGCTGCTGGCTCTGCCGCGGCCAAGGATGTGAAGGGCGCTGCGGAGTCCAAGAAGCTCGTGGTGGGCTTTGATAAGTCCTATCCTCCGTACGGCTTTGTGGGCGACGATGGCGAGTACACCGGCTTTGATCTCGATCTTGCCAAGGCTGTTGCCGATAAGCAGGGCTGGGAGGTCAAATACGAGGCCATCGACTGGGATGCCAAGGATACGCTGCTTAACTCGGGCGCCATCAACTGCATCTGGAACGGCTTTACCATGGAGGGCCGTGAGGACGACTACACGTTCTCCGAGCCGTACATGCTCAACGAGCAGGTGCTGGTGGTCAAGAAGGATGCGGGCATCAAGGGCTGGGACGATCTTGCCGGCAAGACTGTGATTACCCAGACTGATTCCGCTGCGCAGGACGTGCTTGAGGGTGACCAGAAGGATCTGGCAGCGACGTTTGCCACGCTCGACACGATCGGCGAGTACAACACGGCCTTTATGCAGCTCGAGAGCGGCGCGGTCGATGCCGTGGCTTGCGACCTTTCGATTGCCCAGTATCAGCTTGCCGCCAAGCCCGATGCTTATACGCAGCTTGATGAGCCGCTGTCCAGCGAGCACTACGCCGTTGGCTTTAAGAAGGGCGACACCAAGTCGGCCGATGCTGTAGCCGAGTCGCTCAAGGCGCTCTACGAGGACGGCACGGTCAAGGACCTCTGCGATAAATATTCAAGCTATGGTTTGTCTTTCGATAATTGGGTGCTCAAGTAATGTCTATTCAGGTCATGATGCAGATGCTTGGCCAGGGTTTCTTGGTCAGTTTGCAGTTGTTTGTGCTGACGCTGTTGGGGTCGATTCCGCTGGGAATTCCCGTGGCGTTTATGCGCATGAGCAAAATCGCGCCGCTTCGCTGGATTGCGCGCATCTACATTTCGGTCATGCGCGGTACGCCGCTCATGCTGCAGATGTTTGCCATCTACTTTGCCCCGTACTACGTGTTTGGCATTTCGCTCACGCCCGATTCCAAGTGGACGGCGTGCGTCGTGGCGTTCATCATCAACTACGCCGGTTACTTTGCCGAGATCTATCGCTCGGGCTTGCAGTCCATTCCGCGCGGTCAATACGAGGCCGCCGAGGTGCTGGGCTATTCGCGCGTGCAGACGTTTCTGTATATCGTGATGCCGCAGGTCGCCAAGCGTATTCTGCCGGCGATGGGCAACGAGATTATCACGCTGGTCAAGGACACGTCGCTGGCGTTTGCCATTGGCGTGGGTGAGATGTTCTCGACGGCCAAGGCGCTGGTCGCCTCGCAGGTGAGTATGGTGCCGTTTGCGATCGCGGCGCTGATTTACTGGGTCTTTAACTTTGTGGTCGAGATGCTGCTGGGCGCCGCCGAAAAGAAGCTGGACTATTATCATGACTAACTCAGTGATGAAAATCGAAAACGCACGTAAGGCGTTTGGCGGCAATGAGGTGCTCAAGGATATCTCGCTTGAGGTGAAGCGTGGCGAGGTCGTGGCGATTATCGGGCCTTCGGGTGGCGGCAAGTCCACGCTGCTGCGGTGTGCCACGCTGCTCGAGACACTCGACGGAGGCTCGCTCTCGTTTGGTGACCTTGCCGTTGCGACGGATGCGGGTTCGGGCGCGGTCTATGCGAAGGGCGATGTGCCCAAGCAGGCGCGCTCGCGATTCGGTCTGGTGTTCCAAAATTACAACCTGTTCCCGCACTATACCGTGATGAAAAACATCATCGACGCGCCGATCCGCGTGCTTAAGCGCCCGCGCGAGCAGGCGGAAGCTCGTGCGGGCGAGTTGATCGCGCAGATGGGGCTTACGGGCAACGAGAACAAGGTGCCATGTGAGCTTTCGGGCGGTCAGCAGCAGCGCGTGAGTATTGCCCGCGCCCTAGCGCTCGACCCGGAGATCCTGTTCTTTGACGAGCCGACCTCGGCGCTCGACCCCGAGCTGACGGCCGAGGTGCTGCGTGTCATTAAGGACCTCGCTGCGCAGAATATGACGATGGTGATCGTGACCCACGCAATGCAGTTTGCGCGCGATGTTGCCGACCGCGTGGTCTTTATGGACGGCGGTCGTATTGTCGAGGAGGGTCCTGCCGAGCAGGTTATCGACCATCCGCGCGAGCAGCGCACGCGTGAGTTCTTGAGCCGCATAGAGGGATAGGCTCAGGTATTTACTCAACTATTAATTGAGGCGAAGCCGCCGCAGGTCTTACGGTCTGTGGCGGCTTTTTGTTTGCATCGACGGGGTTCAATAATCGCCTCACAAGCTTGTCTCTTCCTCTCGCCGCCTGTATTCATACGTGTGCCGAAAGGTGTGCATGGACGGTCGCCCGTGAGGGTAGGGTGGTGGCATAGGACATTTGGAGGGTGAGTCGGCTCGGCTGCCGACCATGCTGCTCCCGGGATGGCACCGACCGCGAACTCTCCCCGTTGGCGTCGCGCAATGCGCGCGGCCCTGCAAGGAGGTCATCATGGGTGCTCCCAAGACCGGTAACGTAAGGAACGTGGTGCTCGTAGGCCAAGGCGGGGTGGGCAAGACTTCACTCGCCGAAGCCATGCTCCACCTTTCCGGCAAGACCGCCCGCCTGGGCGGCCACGACGGCACCAAGCCCACGCTCGACTATGACCCCGAAGAGGTCAAGCGTGCGTTTTCCATCTCGACGACCATTGCGCCGATCGACTGGAAGGGCGCGCGCATCAATGTGCTCGATGCCCCGTGCTACCCCGATTTTATCGGCGACGCCTTTGCCGCGATGAGCGTCTGCGAGACGGCTCTGTTTGTGGTCGACGCCGAGGCCGGCCCACAGCCTACAACGGTTAAGCTCTGGTATGCCGCCGAGGACCTGCGCCTGGCGCGTGCGGTGTTCGTAAACCGCCTGTCGCGCTCCGAGGCCAGCTTTGCGACCACGATGGACCTGCTGCAAGAGCGCTTTGGCACGCGCTTGGGCGCCGTGACCCTTCCCTGGGGCGAGGGCGAGGACTTTGACGGCATCATCGACCTGGTGCGCATGAAGGCGCGCCACTGCAACGGCACCGAAGCCGTTGAGTCGGAGATTCCCGAGGAGTATCGTGTCCAGGCCGAGGAAGCCCATGACCATCTGTGCGAGCTGGTGGCCGAGGCTGACGATGAGCTGATGATGAAGTACCTGGAAGGCGAGGAGACGCTGACGCAGGAGGAGCTTGAGGGCCTGCTGTCGAAGGCGATTGCCGAGCGCATCTTTGTGCCGGTCTTTGCGGGCGATTGCATTAAGGAGCAGGGCGTCAACTCGCTGATGGACGACATCGCCACGTACTTCCCGGCGCCGACCGACTACGGCGAGATGCCGCTCATCGACGGCGATTCGCTCAAGATCTCGAGTGACGATGACCGCCCGGTGGCGTTTGTGTTTAAGACCCTGGCCGATCCGCAGCAGGGTCGCATCAGCTTTATCAAGGTGCTGACGGGTACGCTTGAGCCGGGTCTTGAGCTGATCAACGCGCGTACCCGCAAGGGCGAGCGTCTGGCTCACCTGTATGTGATGTGCGGCCGCGACATGACCGAGGTCGGTCACGCCTATGCCGGCGACATTATCGTGGCACCCAAGCTGGCGGCCGAGACGGGCGATACGCTCTCGATTACCGGCAAGGTCGAGGCTGCGGCGTTTAAGTTCCCCAACTCGCAGTACCGCATTGCCATCGAGGCCGAGAATCGCGGCGACGAAGAGAAGCTCTACACGTTTATCGAGAAGGCTTGCAAGGCCGATCCGACCATGAGCATCGACCGCGACGAGGAGACGGGCCAGACTATCATCTCCGCCGTGGGTGAGGCGCAGGTTTCGGTGCTGCTCAACCGTTTGGAGGACCGTACCAAGGTTGTGGCAAAGAGCGTGCCGATTCGCATTCCGTATCGCGAGACCATCCGCCGCACGGCAAGCGCCCAGGGTCGCCACAAGAAGCAGACCGGCGGCGCCGGTCAGTACGGCGACTGCTGGCTGCGCGTGGAGCCGCTCATTGGGCCCGACGGCACGAGCGACGGCTATGAGTTTGTTGACGAGGTCGTGGGTGGCCGCATCCCGCGCTCGCTGATCCCCGCTGTGGACAAGGGTGTCCAGGAGACCATGAAGGACGGCATCATTGCCGGCTACCCGCTCACGGGCATTCGCGTGGCTGTGTATGACGGCTCGTATCATAGCGTCGACTCCAACGAGATGGCGTTCCGCGCGGCGGCTCGCATCGGTCTGCGCAAGGCATGCGCCGATGCCGACCCGGTGGTGCTGGAGCCCATCGAGGAAATCACGGTGACTATCCCCGAGAGCTACGCCGGCGCCGTGATGGGCGACATCTCGGCCTCGCGCGGTCGCGTGACGGGTATGGAGACCGATGAGCGCGGCGATACCGTGGTCATTGCCCAGGCGCCGCTGGCCGAGCTGACGGATTATTCGACGCGCCTGCGCTCTATCACGCGCGGCACGGGCGACTTTACCATGAAGCCCGCTGGCTATGAACAGGTGCCTTATGACGTTCAGGCCAAGCTGGTCGAGCGCTATGAGGAGGGTCGCGCCAAGTAGCGCGTGACTTTGCCTGCAACATATATGCCGATGTAAGGGCCGCTCTGGGCAATCCAGGGCGGCCCTTTTTGATCCCCAGCGGGGTTGCAAATCGGTTCTTGTCGTGGCTCGGGGCTAGTCCCCCGAGGCCTGATTGCGGCCGGTGGCGTAGTCGATCTGCACGTGCGGCTGCAGGTTGTAGCAGTACACGTGGAAGCAGAGGGTCTTGCCGTGGTCCTCGATCGATTGTGCTTCCAGACGAACGCCACGACAGACGAGTTCCTCTTCGTTGTACATGGGCGTGACGCGGTAGAGCACATGGTTGCCCGTGTCGCGGATGTAGTCGAGGATCTGCTCTTCAAACGGTAGCATGCCCGTCTCGTTGAGATAGCGCGTGCCGGTGAGGAGATTTTTGCGGTTGGCGTTTTCGCCGCAGAGCGACCAGGCGATGAGGTGGCAGCGGTTGTAGAGGCTCTGGCTTGGAATAAAGTCGTAGCGCTGCTGGTGCCATCCGGCGGGGTGGATACGCGAGATATCTCCGCGCTTGCCCTGTCCGAGCGACTCGGGGCCTACGCAGGCGAGCGCCTTGCGAGTGCGGCCCAAGCTGTCGAGCTTGGAGAATTTCTTAAAGCAGCCTTCTTCGGTGGCACGTTCATACTCGTCAAGCGTGAACGACGGCGTGCCGAGCGGGTGCGTGCTGTCGGCGCGAAGGGCAACGTAGGGATTGCCGGCGTAGTCGGGAACGCTGCTGAAATATACGCCACGGGCGCGGTTGAGGTCAGGGTTTTCCACCTCGTCGATGGGGGTGGCGGCACTGTCCGCGGAGGCAACGTTGCCGTTGGTGTTGGTCGCGGTGGATTCGGAGCCATCGCCGGAGTCCTCGGAGCTTGCTGTTCCCGATTCGAGCCGGGCAACCAGGTCTGCCTCGTCGTCGGTGCGGCTGGGACTCTCGTTTTGTTTTTCGGCCAGAGCCGTCGCCTGCTCATCGCTTTGCGGCGACAACAACTTGGGCGCTCCGTCGAGCGACCCTGTGAACAACGCAAACCCCAGCACCACGGCGGTGCCGATGGAAAGTACTTGCTTGTAGGCGGACTTGCGCGACATTGCGGCTCCTGGATGGACGGTTGGGAATCTACCAGTCTAGCAGGAGCCGGCAGGAGTCGTTCTATCGAACAAATACTTAAGATTTGGGATAGACGCTACTGATTAATTTGTCCCGCGGTCTAGATCGAGGTGGAGTCGAGCCAGTTGAGCTTGCACTCGAGAATGCGCTGCTCGCCGGGTTGGCTGCTGCCGTCAAGTAGGGCGAGCAGCATCTCGGCTGCTTCGCGACCTTCCTGGTCGACGGGCTCGATGATGGTGGAGACGGTCGGCGTGGTGAGGTTGGTCCAGTCTTCGCAGTTGAGTCCCAAAAGACCTATTTGCTGCGGAAGTAGATGGGCCATGGGCTGGAGGGCCTTGTAGACACGGGGAAGTGCCCATTGGTTTTGTACGAAGATGAGTGTGCGCTTGGCGGGGTTGAACTTGTATTTAAAGTATTCGGTGAGCTCGTTGATTGACGGCTTGTTGCGATCGATGGGGATGGCTTTGTAGAGCTGTCCGTTCGCTGCCAGCGCCTCGGCATACCCCTGAAAACGCTCCATGCGGGTGCGCATCTCGGTCATGTTGGCGGCAATGGAAAAGAAATCTTCGTAGCCGCCGTCGAGGAGTGCCTGCGTGGCGTTGTACACGCCGTCGTAAAGGTTGGTTTTGATCCAGCTGGTACCTGGGCTATAGATGGCCGCATCGAAAAAGACGACCGGCTTGCCGGCGCGTCTAATGCGGTCGTGCACGGCTTTGAAGTTTGCCGTGGGCTGGATAATAAAGCCATCGACGCCCAGCGAGAGCATCTTGTCGACGTACATGAGCTCGGTCTCGGGGTTAAAGTTGCTCGTGCAAACGACCGTCTGGTAGCCCGCGGGGAGCATGACCTGCTCCATGCCATTGAGAACGAGCCCCGCCCATTTGTTGGTGTTATCCAAAATGATGATGGCGATGACGTGGGTCTGCTTGCCGGTGAGCGTTTGCGCTTGGGCGTTGGGAACGTATCCGAGTTCCTTGATGACGCGCGCAATCTTTGTCTGCGTCTTCTCGCTAAGCTTTTCTCGTTTGTCGTTGAGGTAATACGAGACGCTTGCCGTCGAGGTTCCCGCCTCTCGAGCGACGTCTGCAATCGTAACGCGCTGTTTTGCCACAGCGACTCCTTCCGACAGATGAGCATTTTCCAACATGATGACTTTGAGTCTTGGTGAGGGATGCGCTTCGGTGAGCGACCTTTTCCTTTCATATGAGTATGCAACAAATGCGGTATACGGGTGGGGTCGAAATTTGTGACCGGCATGCGTATCTGCCGTCTACCGAGAAAATCAAATACTTCTTGACTTTTGAAATCGAGGGTAAAATCGCAGGATTCATTTTTGGTTAAACGCATAACTAAATCGCATAACCAACGCTCTGACCTGCGCGTTTACCGAAATAAGCTGGCATTAAGAAAAACGAGCACCTATATTGGTCTTGTCGAAAAGACAGCAAGTCCAAACGGCAGGGGATGCTCCGGAGGCCTCCGCAAACGGTGTCTTGCGCACGCAACTCTATGAAAAGAGGGAAGCAATGAAGATCGTAGGCGTTGCCGCCTGTACCGTGGGTATCGCCCACACGTATATGGCCCAGAAGGCGATTCAGGATGAATGCGCCGCCCGTGGCATCGAGTGCAAGGTCGAGGCTCAGGGTGGCCTGGGTATCGAGAATGAGCTCACGCAGGAAGACGTGGACTCCGCCGACCTAGTCCTGGAGTCCGTCGACGTGGGTGTCGAGAACGAGGACCGTTTTGAGCAGAAGATGGCCGAGGGCAAGTTCCTCAAGGTCGGTACTTCCGACGTGATCGCCGATCCGGTCAAGATCATCGACCAGGCTGTTGAGATTATCAAGGCGACGGGTGGCGCCGTTGACGCGCCCAAGGCCGAGGCCAAGGCAGAGAAGAAGGCCGTCTCCGCTGCCCCGCAGGCCCCGACACCGGCGTCCAAGCAGTCTATCTTTGCCGATCCTGGCAAGACGCTGCTCAATGCATTCAATACCGGCGTTTCCTATTTTATCCCCATTGTCGTTATCGGTGGCGTGTTCCTCGCCTTCTCGTTGGCATCCGGTACTGCTGGTGCTAGCGGTATGGAAGTCACCAACCCGTTGATGGTGAGCCTTAACACCATCGGCATGGCCGGCATCTCTATGATGATTCCGGTGCTTGCGGCATACATCGCCTACTCGATGGCCGGCAAGCCCGCGCTTGCCCCTGGCTTCGTCCTGGGCTACTTGGTCAACAACGCCGTCGTCACCCCGAGTGGCAACAGCGTTTCGACCGGCTTCTTGGGCGCCATGATCATGGCTGTCATCTGCGGTTACTTTGTCCGCTGGATGAAGACCTGGAAGGTCAACAACACCATCCAGACCATCATGCCGATCCTGATCATCCCGATTCTGACCTCGCTCGTCCTGGGCATGGCCTACATCTACATCCTGGCCACGCCGCTTGGCTTTGTGATGGATTGGCTCACCAGCGTGCTCGGTAGCCTGCAGGGCGGCTCCGCCGTCGTCCTGGGCCTGGTCATTGGTGTTATGACCGCCTTCGATATGGGTGGCCCCATCAACAAGACCGCTTCGACCTTTACTATGGCCATCATGGCCTCCGGTATCTACGGCCCTAACGGTATGTTTCGCGTCGCCGTCGCCATTCCCCCGATCGCCTGTGGCCTCGCTGCGCTCATCGCCAAGAATAAGTTCGATGACGCCGATCGTCAGATGGGTATCTCCGCACTGTTCATGGGCTGCATCGGCATTACCGAGGGCGCTATCCCCTTCGCGGTCAAGGACCTTGGCCACACCCTGCCCGGCATCTGCATCGGCTCTGCCGTGGGTGCGGCGCTCGCCGCCTTCCAGGGTATCGACTGCTACGTCCCGCACGGTGGCTTTATCGTCGCCCTTGCCACCAACAACGTCGCGCTGTTCTGCCTGGACATCGTGATTGGCTCCGTGGTCGCCGCTGCAATCCTGATTGCCATGAAGCCCACGCTCGATAAGCAGGCCAAGTAAACCTTTAAGGACTCCGGTTGTGCGGAGGGATGGATTTGACTCCGCACAACCGCCCCTACACAACAAAATCCATCCGTACTGATAGGGCCCGCATCTGGGTCCCAGGGAACTTTTGTCAAAAATCCTCTGGAGAAGGAGAACGAAATGTCCAACCTCACCATCCGCCAGGCCGTTCAGGGCATGCTCAAGCTGCAGGATAGCGGCGATCACGCAACCATGGTCGGCATTGGCCCCATGAGCCCCAACCTGATTCAGGCCGTGTTCGAGCTTGCCAAGGACGAGGATTTCCCGCCCATGTTTATCGCCAGCCGCAACCAGGTCGATATGGACGAGATGGGCGCCGGCTACGTCAACGGTTGGGACCAGACGCGCTTTGCCGCCGACATCAAGAAGGTCGCCGACGAGGTGGGTTACACCGGCCCGTACTACCTGTGCCGCGATCACGGCGGTCCGTGGCAGCGCGACGAGGAGCGTAACGCCCACCTGCCCGAGGACGAGGCCATGGAGCTCGCCCGCAAGTCCTTCGTCGCCGACATGGAGGCAGGCTTTGACCTGCTGATGGTCGACCCCACCAAGGACCCCTATCAGATCGGCAAGGTTATTCCGCTCGACGTGGTGCTTCGCCGCACGATCGATCTTATCGACTACCTTGAGCAGCACCGTCGCGAGCATAACCTGCCCGAGGTCGCCTATGAGGTCGGTACCGAGGAGACCAATGGCGGCTTGACCTCTACCGATAAGTACGAGGAGTTCATTTCTCAGCTGCAGCCCGAGCTCGAGAAGCGCGGCTGCCCCATGCCCACCTTTATCGTCGGTCAGACCGGCACGCTTACCCGTTGGACCGAGCAGGTCGGCCATTACAACTTTAAGAACGCCCGCGAGCTCGCCGACATGGCAAAGCGCTACGGCGTGGGCCTGAAGGAGCACAACGCCGACTACCTGGACGACGCGACGCTGCTCGAGCACATCCCGGCTCACGTGACGGCCTCCAATGTCGCCCCTCAGTACGGCACCGAGGAGACCCGCGCCTACCTCAAGCTCTGCGCTACCGAGCAGATTCTGGTCGACAACGGCCTGTGCGACGATCCCTCCGACCTGTATCACACGCTGCTGGTCAAGGCTATCAAGACCGAGCGTTGGCGCAAGTGGATGACCGGCGACGACGTTAACCTGCAGGTTGACGACATTCTGGCTGACGACGAGCTCAGCCTGAAGATTCTGGATGTCTCCGGCCACTACGCCTTTAACGATCCCGAGGTCAAGGAGCAGGTCGAGAAACTCTATCGCAACCTCGCTGCCCAGGACATCGACGGCAAGCGCTTTGTGATCGAGCACATCAAGCGCCCGATCAAGCAGTACGTCGTCGGCCTTAACCTCAAGGGCGTCACGAGCCGTATCGAGAAGGCTCTCGAGGACTAGGTAGTTCCGGCGTTTTGACAAACGCCGGACCGGTCGACACTGCGCGGGCATCTGCCGGGCAATCTGGCGCTCAAGCCGTCGCTCGCGTACCAAAGTACGCTTCGCTCCTCTTTCGCACCACCTTGCCACGGCAGCTGCCCGCTCGCTGACGTTGGATTGACCGACGATCGGGCCGCTGTCCTTAGGATTACTAGCAATTCATTTGAAGGAGTTTGCACCATGAAGTTCTTTATCGATACCGCCAACCTTGACGAGATCGCCGAGGCCAAGAGCTGGGGCTGCCTTGCCGGCGTAACCACCAACCCGTCCCTGTACGCCAAGACCGGCGGCAAGCTTGCAGACTTTGAACCCCACATGCTCAAGATCGCCGAGCTTTGCGAGGGCCTGCCCGTGTCCGCCGAGTCCACCGCGACCACTGCCGAGGGCATGATCGAGGAGGGCAAGCGCCTTGCCGCTCTGGCTCCCAACATCGTGGTTAAGCTTCCCGTGTGCGAGGCCGGCCTCGCCGCCTGCCGCGCCCTGGCCGACGCAGGCGTGCGCGTCAACATGACGCTCGTCTTCTCGCCGACCCAGGCCTTGATGGCCGCCAACGCCGGCGCTCGCTACATCAGTCCGTTTGTGGGACGCTTCGATGACATCGCCGAGGACGGTATCTCGCAGCTCGACAACGTTGTGACCTGCATCAAGAACTATGACTGGACTGGTAAGAACGTCGATGACACCGTCGAGATCATCACTGCATCCGTCCGCACGCCTAATCACGTGACCCAGGCGGCACTGCTCGGTGCCGATATTGCGACCGTCCCCATGGCTGCTCTTAAGAAATGCCTGCATCATCCGCTGACCGACCAGGGCCTTGCCTCGTTCGAGGCTGACTGGCAGAAGGTCGTCGCTCAGGCTTAACGAGTGGATTGCCCCGGCATCGCGTCATCCGGTGCCGGGGTTGTTCTCAAGAGAGGAATTCGTATGACCAACCAGGAGCTGGCGAAGGTCGCCAATGAGGTCAGGAAGGGTGTCGTGACTGCGGTTCACGCGGCCAAGTCGGGACACCCGGGTGGATCGCTCGGTGCTGCCGACATCATGACGTATCTGTACTTTGAGGAAATGAATATCGATCCTGCCGACCCTCACAAGGCCGATCGCGATCGCTTTGTGCTCTCCAAGGGTCACGCGGCGCCGGGCCTGTATTCGGTGTTGGCAAATCGCGGCTATTTTCCCGTCGAAGAGCTCGAGACGCTCCGTCATATTGGCAGCCGACTGCAGGGCCATCCCAATATGAATGACACGCCAGGCGTCGATATGTCCACCGGCTCGCTCGGTCAGGGCATCTCTGCTGCAGTTGGAATGGCGCTTGCCGCTAAGCACTGGGGCGACAGCTACCGCGTCTACACGTTGCTGGGCGACGGTGAGTGCGAGGAAGGCCAGGTGTGGGAGGCGGCCATGTTTGCCGGCAACCATGCGCTCGACAATCTTGTTGCCGTCGTCGACCACAACGGCTTGCAGATTGACGGCACGATCGATGAAGTCAACTCGGCCATGCCGCTCGCTGACAAGTTCCGCGCCTTTAAGTGGCATGTGATCGAGCTGGCCGATGGCAACGACATGGCGCAGATTGAGGCGGCTTTCGCCGAGGCTCGCGAGGTGACCGGCGCGCCCGTCGCTATCATCGCCGAGACGGTGAAGGGCAAAGGCGTCTCCTTTATGGAGAACCAGGTGGGCTGGCACGGCAAGGCACCCAACGATGAACAGTTCGAGCAAGCCATGGCCGAGCTCGCAGCAGCAGGGGAGGAGCTCTAATGGCAGACGTCAAGAAGGTCGCCACGCGCGTAAGCTACGGAGAGGCGCTCGTCGAGCTGGGCAATGAGCACGATGACTTTGTAGTGCTCGATGCCGACCTGGCTGCCGCAACGCAGACCGGTAAGTTTAAGGCTGCGCACCCTGAGCGCTTCTACGATGCCGGCATCGCCGAGAGCAACCTGATGGGTCTTGCCGCCGGCATCGCGACCACGGGCCGTGTTGCTTTTGCGAGCACCTTTGCGATGTTTGCCGCTGGTCGCGCCTACGAGCAGGTCCGCAATTCCATTGGCTACCCGCATCTCAACGTCAAGATTGGCGCCACCCATGCCGGCATTTCGGTGGGCGAGGACGGCGCCACGCACCAGTGCTGCGAGGATATCGCGCTTATGCGCACGATTCCGGGTATGACGGTGATCGTTCCTGCCGATGACATCGAGGCTCGCGCCTGCGTGCGCGCCGCCTATGAGTTTGAGGGGCCGGTCTACATGCGTTTTGGCCGCCTGGCAACACCGGTCATTAACGATCACGAGGACTATGAGTTCAAGATTGGTCGCGGCGTGGTCGTGCGCGAGGGGTCCGATGTGACCATCATCGCTTGTGGCCTTATGGTCGCCGAGGCGCTTGAGGCTGCCGAGGCGCTCGCTGCCGATGGCATCGAAGCCGAGGTCATCAATATGCATACGATCAAGCCGCTCGACGAACGCCTGGTTGTAGCCAGCGCCAAAAAGACCGGCCGCGTGGTCACTGCCGAGGAGCATTCGATTATCGGCGGTCTTGGCGAGGCCGTTGCCTCGGTGCTAGCGGAGCAGCATCCAGTGCCGATGCGTCGCGTCGGCGTGCGCGATGTGTACGGTGAATCCGGTCCTGCGGTTGATCTGCTGCACAAGTACGGTTTGGACGCCGACGGCATCGAAGCCGCGGTCAGGTCCGTGTTGTAAGGAAGGTTTTCATGGGATTCGTATCTGCCAACCAAGTGACGATAGGGTATACCGCCGCCTCGCGCGAGGACGCCCTGCATTATTTGTCCGAGCAGGCAATCGAGCTCGGCTTTGCCGATGACGCATCTGCCGTAGAGGCTGCCTTTATTGCTCGCGAGAACGAGGCCGAGACCGGGCTTGTCGCCGGTTTTGCCGTTCCACATGCCAAGAGCGATGCGATCCATACGCCGGGCGTGGCCGTGCTCAAGCTGTCCGAGCCTGTTGAGTGGCCGAGCTTTGATGGCGTACCCGTCGATGTGGCGCTCGCGCTGTATGTTCCCGCGGGCGAAGCAGGAACCACGCACCTGCGTCTGCTCTCCAAGGCTGCCGTGATGCTGATGGATGCCGGCTTCCGTGACAAGGTGCGCGCGAGCACCGATCCCGTTGAAATTGCGGAGCTCATCAATAGCGGACTCGAAGACTAGAACGGTCATCCCGTTCAATCAATCGATCCTTCTCCAAGGAAAAGGGCCACGACGCCATATAGGTGTCGCGGCCCTGTTTGCGTTTTCCCAGATAAAACCTGCCAAAATAAACCTGTCCCTTTTTGGCAGGCCTGCGGGTCAATGCCCGTCAAACGAAGTTGCGGTGGAATAGTTCCTGTTTATGCCCGATAGGCTGCAAAACAGGAACTATTCCACTGCAACTTAGGGTGCGGTTGGGGTGTATGCGTTTTGAGAGCAGGACCCATGGTTAGAGAGATTACGCTCGTCTCTCTAAATGTCTCTCTAAAGAGAAAGTAGGCTAGAGAGATAGTCTTAGGTAATCTAGCAGTGAATTCGATACATCTCTCTAAATGTCTCTCTAAAACAAGGTGCTTATCTCTCTAAAGTTAGAGAGATATACGAAACTTTAGAGAGATAAATCTATTGTTTTAGAGAGACGGAATGCCAAATCTCGTCCGTCCGTTACCATCTGCCAAAAATGGCGGATAAAGGACTCATCGAAGTAATGGGTTCATCGACGAGCCGTAACCGCCGATATCGGAAGAAGTAGATGCAGCCGGGTCGCCCCTCTAGTGTCTCTCGAAGTTGGATGGGTGCTAGAGGGGCGATTGTCTTGCAATATTTCCCCAGGTAAAACCTGCCAAAATAAACCTGTCCCTTTTTGGTGGGTCAGTTAACGCAGTCCAGGTTGAGCATATGCGAGCGAGCGGGCTCCGGGTGCGGTAAGGTGACGTGAAACAAGCGGGCGCTGACCTTTTGGTCGCGCCCGTGAAGTTGAACGTCAGATTGCCGTGCCCGGAGCCCGCGCAGCGCCGAGCAGGTACGCCGTTTGTAAAACGGCGTAACCTAAAGATTCATGTTGCCGTGGATGTAGGGGGTGACCTCGGGGGAGATATGGTCGCAGCCCAGCTCGCGCAGCGCGGACTCGATAACGGCGGGCAGCGGGGTCTTGCCCTTGTCGTCGACGGCGGCACCGCCGAGGGTGGCAATCTTGGCGACATCTGCGGGTGCGGCCTCGATATGCATGCAGCCGCCGACCAAGCGCGCGCGTACCTGTGCCAGATCAAGATCGTGCAGGTAATCCTCGCAGGCGCGGATTAAATCGACCTTCTCGCGCGTAAGCTCCTCGCCCGTGGGGACGCGGGTGGCAAGACATGCTCCCGCCGGCAGGTTCCAAACGGGATAGCCCCATGCGCGCAGCAGCTCGCGCTCTTCGTCCTTGGTAAAGCCGACCTCCATAAGGGGTGAGCGTACGCCGAGCTCTTCTGCCGCACGCATGCCGGGGCGGTAGTCACCGCGATCGCTTGCATTGCTGCCATCGATGACGGTGGGAAAGCCGAGCGACTTGGCGTGGTTGACGATGGCGGTAAAGCCGGCGTGCTTGCAGTGGTAGCAGCGATTAGCATCGTTGCAGGCTACTTGGGGGAGTTGCAGCTGATCCACCGAAAGATTGAGCACGGGGAGCTTAAAATGCGGCCCCTCATTGGCCTGCCCATCAACGGACTGCTCAAACGAAGCCTGCTCGGGCGTGCCGATGAGCGGCGTAGTGAGATGGACGAGGAGGGTATCGGTAGGCATGATGCGGGCGCATACGGCGGCCAAAAAGCTGCTGTCGACGCCACCGGAAAACCCGATAGCCACGCGCCCGTATGCCAAAAGCAGCTGTTCGAGCGCCGATAGCTTGTCTTGAAGCTCCTCTGCGGGTGCCGTGGTGTCTAAAATCATGAAACGATCCTTATCGTTGAGTACTCGGTCGAAAACTATAATCCTAATGCGTTACTTGCCATAAGACTTCTATCTATGTAACGAAAGTGCAATATGGTATATACGTTATATACAAGTTGCCAAATGCGGTAGAGTTGCGGCAATACGACAGCGAGAGTCGATGGGGGACCGATATGATCAAGGCTGTTATTTTTGACATGGATGGAACGCTGGTCGATACCGAGCGTTTGGGGATTAAGGCCTGGAAGGCAGGCGCCGCTGAGCTGGGGCTCGCGATTGATGATGCACTGATCCATCAGTTTATCGGCCGCACGCTGCCCGATGTTATGGACATCCTTGATAAGCATTACGGCAGCCATGAAACCACCGAGGCGATCTATCGTCGCCACAAGGAGATTCGCGACGAGATGGTCAAGACCGAACTGGAACTTAAGGCCGGTGCCGCCGAGTGCCTAGACGAGCTGCTGGCTGCGGGCTATCACGTGGGTCTAGCGACGTCGTCGCGCCTCGTTACGGCCGAGCGCAACCTTAAGATGGTCGGTCTTTTTGACAAGTTTGAAACGGTAACGTGTGGCGAGGACGTCGTGCACGGCAAGCCCGACCCCGAGATGTATCTGCTCGCCTGCGAGCGCGCGGGCTTTGCTCCCGAGGAATGTGCCGTGGTCGAGGATTCGCGCAACGGCTGCGTCTCGGGCATCACGGCCGGATGCCATGTCTTCGCCGTCCCCGATATCGTGCCGCTGCCGCAGGACGTGGTGGATGGCTGCGAGGCCGTGCTCGATACGCTGTTCGACCTGGCGGCGGCGGTCAAGGCCGTGCGCTAGACAATTGCGGTGTTGAAACGAGCAATTGCCCACGTTTGCGCTCAAGCAAAAGGGGTCCGGCAATGGTCGGGCCCCTTTTGCTTGAGCGGTGACTTAGCATACTTGCGGGCGTGCTATAGATACGCACCGAGGTTGATGGCCGTGGCGTCGGTCTGGCTGCTTGCCTGGGTGCTGGCGCGTTCCAGCAGGAACGGCCGCACGAGTTCTTGGCGGTTGATGTCCTCGATGGCCGTGACCGCGGTGACGGTGCGCGCGGCAGAGCCGATGTGGACGTGCTTGGTCTTTGCCGGGGCCTTGTTCTCAATTTGCTCCATGAGCAATTGAACGCCCTTGCGGCCAATCTCGTAGCCCGGGGGCGCTACCGTAGTGAGCGGGACCGATCCGCTCCAAGCGAGTGGGTTGCCATCGCAACCTGCTACGCGTACTTGCCCGGGGACGGCGATGCCTTTGTCGACCAGCGCCGAGATGACGCCCGAGGCCAGCACGTCGGTCAGACCGACGACAAAATCGGGGCGTTCGTCGGCGGGGCGCGCGGCGATTTGGGCGCCGATGCCGTAGCCGTCGGCGGCGGTATTCCATTCGCCGGCGTCGATGACTTCGATCTTGATATCGGGGTGTAGAGCGAGCGCTTTATGAATGCCAAGGACGCGCAGGGTGAGTTGCATAAATGCTGCTCGGCCGACGACGACAATATGGTGTGCGCCGCGGGCGATGGCGAGTTCGGCAATGATGCGACCCTGGGCCTCGTTGTCGGCCGCCACATAGTAGCCGGGCTCGGAGCAATGGATGTCCAGATGGACGATCGGCACGGGCATCTTGGTCATGGCGGGGTGCCAGTCGGGGGATGCCATGGGCTGAACCATGACGCCGGACATCTGGGTGCCCATAAAGTAGCGCAGGTAATGGTCCTCGAGAATATCGTCGTTATCGGCGTTGGCGATGAGCAGGTCGTAGCCGTGCTTGCGGGCCTCGTTGTGGGCGCCGCTGGCGATTTGGAGCGAAAAGCCGTGATCGAGACGGGGGAGCACCAGGCCAAAGGACTTGGTGGCGCCGCCCGCGAGCTGACGGGCGCTTTGGTTGGGCAGGTAGCCAAGGCGATTGATGGTCTCGTTGATGAGCTTGAGGGTCTCGGGGCGTAGCTTTTCGGGGTGGTTGAGCGCGTTGGAAACCGTGCCCAACGAAACCCCGGCCTCGCGCGCGACGTCGCTGATTTTTACCTTTGCCATAGCGGCCCCTTTGATGCGTTTCAAGTACAAGCCAGATTGTAGCATCGCCTGCCCCTGGGGTGTCAAAGTCCACCATGTTGAAAACCGCCACAAAGGTGCCTGTCCCCTTCGTGGCGGTGGGGTGCGCCTGTTGCCGTTAATACGGCAATCCTTCTGGTCAGCGCGGAATGCGCGCGAGGATACACTGTGCCCCACTCAAATGACACTGCGAAAATGGGGAGGGCATATGGCCGCCGCAAAGGACTACCAGAGCTATCTTAAGAACAAGTGCATCGTCGGTTACGGCATCGTCAACGGCGTCGTCAACGCACTTATCTTTATGGGCATGCACGCGGGGGACGCCGATATTACCTTTGCCGCCGGTAAGGTTGTCGAGGAGATTGCGCTGACGGGTGCCCTGCTCGGTCTCATCTTGACTTGGTGCGTGGTGCCGCTGACCAAGATGGACTTCAACAAGGGTGTTTACCTTGGTAATTCCGAAGGCTATGGTTGGCTGGCAAAGCTGCCCAAAAAGTCGATTCCCCTGTCGATCGTCGTCGGCATCATCGCTCTCGTAGTTGCCACGCCCCTTGCATGGCTTTGCACTTTTGTGCTCCCGCTGCCGCTTTCGCGCACGGGCATGATGATCTTTAAGGGCGTTATGTGCGCCGTTGCCGGCTGTGTGAGCGGCTACGCCGTCATCGGTGCCACCACCGCGGGTGTCGACGCCGGGGAAGTCGCCGCGACTGCCTAGGATTTTCCAACAATCAAACTGTCTCTTCAAAACGGTCGGCCCGAGCAAAGGGGTCGGCCGTTTTGCTTGACACGAGAAAAAGCAGATGCCCTTTAGGCCCGCCGTCAGAATTGCCGTATCTACGGCAATGGCTCTGATGCCGTCCGTATTGCGCTCCAGCCTATATTTGCCTCGACAAGACGCGCGGGCTCAAAGGGGTTCAATGCCCGCGTGAAACGGAAAAGAAAGGAACCAACACATGGCTAAAGCTAAAGCTGTGGCAGAGGAGAAGGGTGCCGAGAAGTTCATGCTTCTCCCCGTTCTCGTTCTGATCCTGGCCCAGATGGGCACTTCGGGCGATAACGGCGCCCTTTCGCTCGCCGCAACCGCCCTGACGCAGGACCTCGGCGCCACCACCGCCGACATCCAGCTCGCCAACATGGTCTACTCCCTCATGGCCGGCGCCTTTATGATCGCCGGTGGCATGATGGGCACCATCATCGGCTGGAAGAAGAACTTCCGCATGGGCGCCCTGCTGTGCGCCGCCGGCGAGGTCGTCCTTGCCGTTTCCCCCAACATGACCGTCTTCATTTGGGGCGGCCGTACCCTCGTGGGCTTCGGCGCGTCGTTCATGATTCCCTCGGTTCTGGGCCTCGTTCCCAAGATCTATCACGGTAAGAACCGCGTGCTTGCCTTTGGCTGCATAGGCGCCGCCTCCGGCCTTTCCGCCCTGCTGCCGCTGCTGCTTTCGATCGTGCTCATGGCCGCCGGCATGCGCGTGACGTTCTTCGTCCTCGCCGCCTACTTTGTACTCGTGTTCCTGCTGTCCTTCAAGCTGCCCGAGATCGAGCAGTCCGATGAGAAGCTCAAGTTCGATGGCGTTGGCGTTGCCCTTGCCGCAACCGGCCTGTTCCTGTTCCTGGTCGGCGTGTCCCGCATCTCCGCTTGGGGCCTCGTCGAGCCCTTCCCGGCATGCCCCTTCACCATCGCCGGTATCTCCCCCTGCCTGCCCATGGCTGTCCTGGGCGTGATCATCCTCATCGTTATGATCAACGTCGAGAAGAAGGTCGAGGAGAAGAACGGCTTTGCCCTGCTGCCCCAGTCCTTCCTTAAGACCCCGCAGGTCCTCGCCGGTCTCGCCGCCTCCGCCATCACGTTCTTCTTCATGGGTGTTCAGTCCATTCTGATGGCCCCCTACCTGCAGCTCGTTGCTGGCTGGTCTCCGGCTATCGTTGGCGTGCTCTCCATCGTCGTTGGCGTTCCGACCTTCGCCTTCTCCATCGGTATCCCCAAGTTCATGCCGAAGGCTAACCCGCGTCGCGTCATCCAGGTCGGCTACCTCACCCTTGCCGCCGCCCTGATCATCATGGCGTTCTCCGTTACGCTCGACGCTGCTTCCATGCCGGGCATTCTCATTGGCTGCGTTGTTGCCGGCTCGGGCGCCGGTATCGTTTCCGCCCAGGCCAACAACGTTGTCGCCCTTGCCGTGAACGAGCGCGACGCTTCCCAGTCCGGCGGCATTCAGACCACCATGCGTAACGTTGGCCAGGCCATCGGCATTGCCCTGCTGGGTGCCGTGCTGCTCTTTGGTATCACCAACTCCGTGAAGGATGCAGCCGCTAACGATTCCCGCATTTCCGAGTCCACCGTCGCCGCTATTTCCGAGCGCAATATCGACCTCGTCTCCGATGAGAACTTCCGCGCTTCTATTGAGGACATCGATATGAGCGATGAGGAGCGCGACGCCCTGGTCGAGATCAATGCCCAGTCCCGCTTCAACTCCACGCGTTTCGCTTACTACGTGGGCGCTGCCATCATCGTGCTTGGCCTGGCCACCACCCCTGCTATCAAGAAGTTCTCCAAAGAGGAGGAGTAGGTCATGAAGAAGCTGTACTTTAACGGCGACTTTGTTCCCATGACCGGCGAGGACGAGACTTTTGGGGCCCTGCTGGTTGCAGACGACGGCACCATCGCGTTTACCGGCTCGCTCGAGGAGGCTCGCGCTCAGGCAGAGGATGCCGAGGAGATTGACCTCAACGGCGCCTGCCTTATGCCCGGTCTGATTGACCCCCACAGCCACATCTCTGGCTGCACGCAGTACATCGTGGCTGCCGACCTTAACGGCGCGGCGGATTTCGATGAGATCGTCGAGCGTCTGGCTGCCTTTGCCGAGCAGCGCGGCATTGGCGAGGACGGCGTGATCATGGGTGTTTCCTACGACCAGAATTCCCTGGCCGAGCATGAGCACCCTAACCGTCACGTGCTCGACCGCGTGAGCGAGACCATTCCGGTTATCGCCGTCCACGCTTCGAGCCACATGGTTGTTGCCAACACCAAGCTGTTGGAGCTTGCCGGCATTGCCGCCGAGACTCCCGATCCCGAGGGCGCTCGCTACGGTCGCGAGGCCGACGGCACGCCGGACGGTTACTGCGAGGAGCCGGGCGCTATGTGGCCGGTCTTTGCCGTGATTCAGCCGCGTCAGAAGATGGATATGGACGTCATGATCGGCGAGATGCAGGACATCTACCTGGAAAACGGCATCACCACCTGCCAGGAGGGTGCTACCACCGCCGACTTCGCAGCGCTGTTCTGCGGCCTTGCGAACAAGGGCCTGCTCAAGATGGACGTCGTGAGCTATCCCATGTACGGCGAGGATGTCGACAAAATCTTGGCCGACCATGAGCCTTTTGTCTCGCAGGACTACACCGGTCACTTCCGTATCGGCGGCCTCAAGATGTTCTTTGACGGTTCTCCCCAGGGTCGTACGGCGTGGATGACCGAGCCCTACACTCCCGGCGATGAGGGCGAGGGTTACTGCGGTTATGGCACCATGACCGACAAGGCCGCTTATGACTTTATGCGCAAGGCCATCGACGGCAATCATCAGCTGCTCGCCCATACCAATGGCGATGCGGCTGCCGACCAGTACCTGCGCGTGTACAAGCGCGCGCTGGAGGATTCGCCTAATCCCGATAAAGCGAGCCTGCACCCGGTCATGATCCACTGCCAGACTGCCCGCCGCGATCAGTACGAGCAGATGGCCGAGATCAACATGATCCCGTCGATTTTCGCCAGCCATATCTGGTACTGGGCCGACGTGCATCTTAAGAACTTCGGTCCCGTGCGCGGCGGTCGCGTGTCTGCCTGCCATGACGCTCTGGAGTGCGGCCTGCCGTTTACCTTCCACACCGACACGCCGGTGCTGCGCCCCAATTTCTTTGAGGCTGTGTGGTGCGCCGCCAAGCGCGTCACTAAGGGCGGCGCTCAGCTGGACGAGGATCAGAAGATCAGCGTGTACGAGGGTCTGAAGGCCATCACGGTCAACGGCGCTTTCCAGTATGGCGAGCTCGACCGTAAGGGCACGCTCGAGGCCGGCAAGCTGGCCGACTTTTGCATTGTCGAGAAGAACCCGCTCAAGATCGAGCTCGACGAGGTGCGCAACCTGCGCGTTCTCGAGACGATCAAAGAGGGCGAGACTGTCTGGACGCGCAAATAGCTTTGCCATGGCATAGGCCATAGACGCTAAATAGAACCCGTGGCTGCAGGGGCGGCCATGGGTTCTTTGCGCTTAAGCGTATTTGAAGGCTTGCATGGGCACGCGCGATGGGCGCCCACGCCGTCTACCGTTTGAGACCGGTCTCGGATGCGAGCTTGCGGAAGCGCTGTGTGGCCGGAGTGAGGACGCGCTCATCGCTTGGGGCGACGCAGAGCACCAGGATGTGTTGCAGGCGGTCGCCGGTAAAGCCGACTCGTGTTTCCACGCGGTAATGCACGGCCCCGGTTTGAGCGACATCTTGGGAACATACGGTCAGCAAGAGCCAAGGTCCGTGCGTGAACGACAGCATCTCGAAGGTGTTCGAGAAGCCGGAGAGCGTGCCACGCCAGAGGCCGTCTTCGACAAGTGCAGCGTGAAGGGTGCGCGTGAGCATGCGCGCGTGCGAAATATCGAGCTCGCGCTCGGGAAGACCGCCGGCAAGCGGGGCGTCGTCGAGTGCGTGAGGGCATCCAAGCTTCATGAGCAGCAGCTCGATGCGGCTGCGGTCGGCGTCATCGATGGCATTGCTCAGCACGCAGAGTGGAAGCGTCGTCTTGATGGGGTCGAATGAGACCAGGAAGTCGAGGCTGCTGTGCTTGGGGTCTGATTCAATCTCGGCGACTTCTGTTTCGGTCAGCACACGCGCGACCCGCATGCAGGGAATGAGCCGCTCAAGTCGATCGCGCGCATAGAAGACCTGCTCAATGCCGCAGTTGACCACGAGTCCGACGCGCCATTGATCGTGCGAGGACAGGCCGTCCATATACGAGAGCAATAGCATCGCCAGGCGCGTCACGTCGGTCTGGTATAGATTCAGCCCAGATAGGCCGGGCGCGTCGCGCAGCACCTCGGACAGGCGCATAAACGAGGCCATGTTTTCGTATCGCACCGTCCAGGTGTTTTCCTGGGGCAGTGAGATGGCGCGTTCATAGCGCATGTGGGTTTGTCCGGCTTCGATGAGCGCGGCGCAGGGCTTTTCAAGATGAAGCGGCGGTCGCGTGCCAAAGCGTTCGCCGAGAGCGCAGAATAACTCCTCGGTGAGGCGCGCCGCCTCGGGTGTGGGCTTATATGTGCGCTGGAACTCGGGCGTCCATCGGCGCGTGGAGACCGTAAAGAGGTCGCGGATGATGTCGCGCTCGTTGGCGGAGACCTCGATGCCAAAGTGCTGCTCAATGCGGTTGGCGACGTCGTCGTACACAACGGGAATCGCCGAGGTGTAACCACCGACCTCTTTGCCCTTAAGAATGCGCAGGACCATAATCTGCAGGTAGACGGCAAGCTGGTGGCGGGCGTTGTCGGTATAGAGCGTTCGGCTTTCGCGCTCGACGTATGCGATGAGGTCGTTGAAGAATTGCTCGTTGCCGCCAAAGAGCTGCGGCTCAATGCGGCGCTTCATGGCGGTCGACGCGAGCTCAAACAGATAATAGACGACGAAGAATCGGATGTACTCCTCGGGACCCTCGACCGTAATGCGACGCCCGCGTACGATTTGGGCTCCAAACGGCGTCATGAGCTCGTTCCATGTGCGCAGGTCGTCTTGGGCCTGCTGTTTGTTGGTGAGGATGCCCCGCGCAAGCGATTCGGTGGTGTATTGGTGCCGGTAGTCGCAGGTGAGCAGCAACATGCCGCGATAGAAGCGGTCAAGACCGGCGTCCATGGAAAGCGAACGTTCCTTGATGATGTCCGATATCTGACCGCGCTGCGTGCTGTCGCCATCGATGCGGATGCCGTTGCCGCGCTTGGAGACAATTGCCGCTTGGATGCCCATTTCGTCGAGGAAGGCGTTAGCGGCCCGCATGTCGTTGCGGATGGTGCGCTCCGAGCAAGCAAGGGCATCGGAGATATCGACTGTCGGGGTGTAGCCCGCCTGGCCGAGCAGGATTTTAAGCAGCTTTGCTTGTCGCTGATTGATGCTCATGGGGCTCCCTAGGGTCGCGAGAAAGCTCGATTTGCCGTATATCTGGAAAAGAGCGTGGCACCTGTCATGATACGCATTTTTTATGATGAGTAGGGGAAGGGTTGGTTTTAAATCCTTGCCGCATATACGGAATGAAAAAAGCGGATGGTGATGTGCATGAATCGCGCGGTTTCGAACTCGGGGATGGAGCCTGTGGCGCCTTCTCGTTTGGCGCGACTGGCGCCGCTGATCGTGCTGGCATGCGCTCAGGTGGGTACCTCGGCAGACAACGGTGCGTTTTCGGTTGCCATGGCCGAGATGATGCGCGTGTTTGGATGTCCGCTCTCGGACGTGCAGATGGCGAGCACGGTCTATTCGCTTATGGCGGGCACCTTTATGCTTGCAAGCGGTTTGCTCGGCATGGTTATCGGGTGGTGCCGCAACTTCCGTGCCGGATTGGTGCTTGCTGTGGTGGGAGAGCTGCTGTGCGCGTTTTCACCGAGCATTGAGCTGCTTATTTGGGGTGGCCGACTGATGGTCGGGCTGGGCGCAAGCCTCATTATCCCTTCGGTACTGGGCATGGTGTCCATGCTGTACGAAGGCGAGGAGCGCAAGCAGGCATATGGCGTGATTGCCGCATCGGCGGCGCTTGCGACGATTATTCCTATCGCGCTGGGCATTCTGGTCGATATCGCAGGTTTTCGCGTGACCTTCGGCGTGCTCGCCGCCTATTTTGTCGCACTGCTCGTTGCGAGCGCAAAGCTGCCGACGGGCGGCGGGCTGCATGCGGGCAAGTTTGACGCGCCGGGCGCGGTTATTGCCTCTCTGGGATTGTTCGCCGTTATGTGCGGTCTTTCGCGCATTTCGACCTGGGGCGTATTTGCTCCCTTGCCGCAGGCTCCCTTTACGATTGCCGGCATTTCTCCCGCTTTGCCTATTGTCGGCGTCGGCCTGCTATTGCTGGTGATGCTGATTCCGGTCGAGCACTGGATGGAGCGCACCCACGGCATAGCGATTTTGCCGTCGAGCTTTGTGCGCAATCCCACCGTTCGCTCCGGCGTCATCGCCATTGCTCTGCCGTTTTTCTACATGGGCGCTCAGGGTCTGGTCGGCACTTCGTACTATCAGCTTGTAATTGGCCTTGGCGGCATGCAGACAGCGCTTTTGGTCATCATCTCGGGTGTGCCCATGCTGGTGCTCGCAATGTTTGTGCCGCGCAAGTTTCCGCAGCTTAAGCCTTGGTCTGTGGTGCGTACGGGCTATGTCTTTATGGCGGCGGCCTGTGTGAGCATGGCGTTTGGCGTGCGCGCGTCCGAGCTGACGCCCATTATGGTGGTCGGTACGCTCTTTGGTGGCGTGGGCGTTGGCCTGGTAAACTCGCAGGCCAACAACATTGTCGCTTCCGCCGTGCCGCCGAGTGACGCTCAGCAATCGGGCGGCATCCAGGGTGCGGCGCGTAACCTGGGCCTCGCGTTGGGCTCTGCCGCCATGGGTTCGGTCCTGCTTATCGCTGTCAACACCGGTCTCGATGCACGTATTGATGCGAGCAATGTGGTCGACACACAGAGTAAAGCGGCGCTCGAAGAGGTTGTTTATACCTACGAGAGTGATGCCGCGTTTACGGCGCGCCTGGAATCGATGGGCGTTGCGTCCGAGGCGCAGGGGGAGCTCTTGGCGGACAATGCCGAGGTTCGCGCAAAGTCTGCGGCCACGGCTTTCTACGTGGTGGCAGGACTTGCCGTTGCAGCGCTCGCGACGACCTTCCCCAAGCAAGCCTCATAGACAAACGCCGCCGTCCAAACCGCCATGAAGGGGATAGTTCCCTTCGTGGCGGTTTGCTGTTCCGGCCTTCAACTGTCTCGATCTGTAACATCTGGACGGCAAAACCGGTTCTACCTGTTGCAGATTGAGACAAAACGTCGAGGTCGGACGGAAAATCTCAATCTGTAACAGTAAGTCCGCTTTTGGTGTCCTAGATGTTACAGATCGAGATAAATCGCCGGGACAGGCCACCACCCCGGTCCAAACCACCACGAAGGTGCCTGTCCCCATTGTGGTGGTTTAGACCGGCTGGACGTGTGTACATCGGGTGGTATCTAAGTTGAGATACCACATCTGGTATATCAGCTTGCGCCTGCGTGAGTACAATACTCGAACGTTATGCGTCTCAGCGCCCCCTGTGCGTGGACGTTTTGCAGTCAAGCGGACGAAGGGATTTATCCTATGTGCGGAATTGTCGGCTACACCGGCTCTGATATTGCAAAGAACATCCTGGTCACGGGCCTCAAGCGTATGGAGTATCGCGGCTATGACTCCTCGGGCGTCGCGCTCGAGGTGGGCGAGGGCGCCGCGGCGCACCTCGATGTCATCCGCCGCGTGGGTAAGGTCGCGGGCTTGGAGAGCGAGCTTTCCAATATCGACAGCGACGCTACCTGCGGTATCGGCCACACCCGTTGGGCCACCCACGGCAAGCCCTCCGTCGTTAACGCTCACCCCCACACCAGCTGCGACGGTCGTATCGCCATCGTCCACAACGGCATCATCGAGAACTTCGCCGAGCTGCGCGAAGAGCTGGAGGGCCGCGGCCATCACTTTAAGAGCGAGACCGATACCGAGGTCTTCGCGCATCTGATCGAAGAGGCTTATGCCGAGACGCACGACCTGATGGCCTCCGTGCGCGAGGCTTGCACCCACGTGGTCGGTGCCTATGGTCTGGCCGCCGTGTGCGCTGACGAGCCCGGCGTGATCGCCGTGGCCCGCAAGGATTCCCCGATCGTGGTCGGCGCGGGCGAGACCGGCGCCTATGTCGCCTCCGATGTCATCGCGCTCATCGACGCCACCCGCGATGTCGTGGTGCTCGAGGACGGTCAGTTTGCCAAGCTCACGCCCGCAGGCGTCGAGTACACCGACGAGGCCGGCAACGTTATCGAACCCAAGGTCACTCACATCGACTGGGACCTGGACATGGCAGAAAAGGGCGGTTATCCCGACTTTATGCTCAAGGAAATCCACGAGCAGCCGCGCGTCGTGCGCGACACGCTGGTCGGTCGTATGACGCCGGCCGGCGAGCTCGACATCGACGAGCTGGGCCTTTCGCTCGAGGAACTCAACGACATCGACCGCGTCTACGTAATCGCTTGCGGAACCAGCTATCACGCTGGCCTCATTGCTAAGAATCTCATCGAGGGCTGGGCTCGCATCCCCACCGAGGTTGAGGCGGCCAGCGAGTTCCGCTATCGCAACCCCATCATCACGCCGACGACGCTCGTCGTGGCCGTGTCCCAGTCGGGCGAGACGGCCGACACTCTCGCCGCCATCCGCGACGCGCGCATCAAGGGCGCCAAGGTCTTCGGCATCACCAACGTGGTGGGCAGCCCCGTGGCGCGTGAGAGCGACGGCGTCATCTACACCAAGGCCAACAAGGAGATCGCGGTCGCCTCGACCAAGAGCTTCATCGGCCAGGTTGTGAGCCTGACGCTTTTGGCCCTGCTGCTGGCGCAGGTCAAGTACCGCTTGACCACCAAGCAGGCGCGCATGCTGTTCCGCGAGCTTTCCGATACGGCCGAGCAGATCCAGTGGATTTTGGATACCCAAACCGAGGCCGTGCATGAGGCCGCCCTGCTGTGCAAGGACGCGCAGTCCGCACTGTTCGTGGGTCGCGGCATGGGCGCCGCTATTTCCTACGAAGGTGCGCTCAAGCTCAAGGAGGTCAGCTACCTGCACGCCGAGGCCTACGCCGCCGGTGAGATGAAGCACGGCCCCATTGCCCTGATCGACCCGGGCTTCCCTGTCATCGCTGTGGCCACCAAGAGTGCCACCTACGACAAGACCGTGTCGAACCTCATGGAGTGCAAGGCGCGCGGCGCCAAGGTCATCGTCGTTGCCACCGAGGGCGACGAGGAGATCAACAAGATCGCCGACTGCATCATCCGCGTGCCAGCAGTCCGCGACGTGTTCAGCCCCATCACGGCGAGCGTCCCGCTGCAGCTGCTCGCCCGCGAGGTCGCCATCCTGCGCGGCTGCGATGTCGATCAGCCCCGAAACCTCGCCAAGAGCGTGACCGTGGAATAGTTGGTTCCGCCGTTCTAGCGACTAAGGCCCGGCTCCGCATCAAGACGGAGCCGGGCCTTTTCTGCATTTGCCCAGATAAAACCTGCCAAAATGAACCTGTCCCTTTTTGGCAGGTTAGCGGAGCTTGCTGGTCTCGAAGTACTCGGGGAACTGGTCCAGAACCTCGGTCTGGTTGCGGAACATCATATGCAGGTGCTTGCTGACCAAAAAGCTCGCTTCGATGGGGTCGCGACCGGCGATAGCGCGGCGAATCTGCTTGTGCTCGTTCACGATGTCCTGATTGTCGAGAACCTGCGTGGCGGCGCGCAGCCAGCGGAAGCGCTCCAGGTCGGCATTGGTCTCTTCGAGCCACGACCACACGGTGCTGCGACATGCGATGCTAAAAATCATGTGATGCATGAGGTTGTCGCTCAAAAAGAAGCCGATGCGATCCTCTTCGGCCATGGCCTTTTCCTGCAGCGCGATGGCGCGGTCGAGTTGCTCGATGCCGGCCGACGTGGCGCGTGCACAGCATTCCACGATCACCTGCTTTTCCAGATGTTCGCGGATGTAACAGGCACTCTCGGCAAGGGTGAGGTTGATGGGTGAGACGTAGGTGCCGCTTTGGGGCACGGTGCGCACCAGGCCCTCTTGCGCCAGACGCACCAGTGCCTCGCGCACGGGCGTGCGACCCATGTCCAGGTCATCGCAAAGCTGCTTGACGCCCAGCTTTTCGCCCGGCTTGTAGTCCAGGTAGACGATTTTGCGTCGAATGGTGTGGTAGGACTGGTCCTGTAGGCTCGTTTCCTGCTCGCCGACGTGCATCGATTCTTCCATAGCGCCTCGCAACCGTTCTATCAAACTCATATGTCAGTTGTTAATTATGCCGCGAATCAGCTCTCCGCGGTGGGTAATTCGGCTCTTGCCTGAGAACTATTGCGGCACCTTAGCCTGTGTTTGCGCAAGGCTGCGCTCAATGTTGCCGTATCATAAGCCGTCGCAAACGTGAAATAGAAAGAAGGAATCCCATATGCAACTGGCAAACATCGTATGCGAGCGCTGGAAAGGCGTCTTGTTCTGCCTGATCATCGCCATTCCCGCGACGTTGCTCGGCAAACAAATTGAGGTGGTCGGCGGTCCGGTATTTGCCATCCTCTTTGGCATGGTCCTGGCGCTCGTCTTTCCCAAGAATCGTCGCGAACAGCTCGCCGCTGGCGTCACCTATACGTCCAAAAAAGTCTTGCAGTACGCGGTTATCCTGCTTGGCTTTGGCATGAACCTCTCCCAGATTCTGTCCAAGGGCGCCCAGTCGCTGCCGATTATCGTGGCGACGATCTCGACCTCGCTTGTCATCGCCTTTGTGCTCTGCCGCGTTATGAACGTGCCGGGTAAGATCGCGACGCTTGTGGGTGTGGGTTCGTCGATTTGCGGCGGTTCGGCCATCGCTGCGACCGCACCCGTCATCGATGCCGACGATCGCGAGATTGCCCAGGCCATTTCGGTCATCTTCCTGTTTAACGTTATCGCGGCGCTCGTGTTTCCGACGCTCGGCGGCATGCTCGGGCTGACCAACGAGGGCTTTGGCCTGTTTGCCGGTACCGCCATCAACGACACCTCGTCCGTAACGGCTGCGGCGAGCGCTTGGGACAGCATGCATCCCGGCGCCAATGTGCTCGAGAGCGCCACGGTGGTCAAGCTCACCAGGACGCTGGCCATCATTCCCATCACGTTGGTCCTCGCATGCTGGCAGATGCATCTGGCGCGCAAGGCCGGCGGTGACGCCAAAAGCACGTTCTCCCTTAAACGCGCGTTTCCCATGTTTGTGCTGTTCTTTGTGCTGGCGAGCGTGATCACTACGGTGCTTCAGCTTCCTGCATCCATTACGGCGCCCATCAAGGAGCTGTCGAAGTTCTTTATTGTGATGGCCATGGCGGCTATTGGTTTTAATACCGATATCGTCGAGCTGGTCAAAAAGGGCGGCAAGCCCATCGCGCTGGGCTTTTGCTGCTGGATTGGCATCGCGTGCATGAGTTTGGGAATGCAGCACGTACTGGGAATCTGGTAGAGAAGTAGCTTATTTGCGTGCTGCGTGCTGGTGAGCGCATTCTCACGGTGGAGCGATAGGAGCTCTTGCGGGTATGGCTTGTCCGCAGGTTTATAAGTCCCGAAGAGCTCTTATCGCCCCGCCAGGATGGCGATGCGGGGCAACACCTATATTCGCAGGACGGCGCTTTCTGCCCTATAGTGTTTGGTGGGCAATATCGTTCAATTCTGAAACACTCGGCCGTGCGACCGTCGGCGGTTGCACGTCGCTACGGACAGGGGCAAATCATGGATAGCGATGCCAAGCTGAACATCTTGACCGATGCCCTGGCTGCTGCCGGGGCATCGGCATTGGCAATCGATGCGCGTGGAGACGTCGCGATCTCGACCATGAATGACGCGGCGCTTGAGCGGGGTGTGGCGACTTTTGTCGCTGAGCGCCTCGACCGTATAGGAGACGGCGCGCGTCTGGTTATGGGGCGTGCGGGTGCGCGCCTGAGCCTGACCGTTCGCCCCACCGACAAAGAGGGCGGGGGGCTTTGGGTCGTCGTGGTCCGCGAGGTGCGCGGTGCCGCGGCGCATGCGGGCATCGAGTGGCTCAACGCCGACGAAGTTGAGGCCCGCTACGAATCGAGCGCGTACGGCATCGTTGAGGGGGCGGCCTCGGTGGCTGCGCCGGTTGCAGAGAGTTACGCGCGCGGTGTGCCTCTTATGCTCGAGGGCGAGCTGGGAGCGGGTCAGGTCGAGATCGCCAAGCGCCTCTATCTGGACGGTCCTTTTGCCGATCAGCCCTTTGTTTCCGTTGCGCTCGATGAGCTCACCGAGCGCGGTTGGCGCCATGTACTCAAAAGCGTCGAATCGCCGTTGTTCCAAATGGGGCTGACCCTTTGCATTGAGGGCTGGAACGCGGTTGGCCCCCAGCGCCTCCGCGAGCTGGTCTCCACGATGACCGACACCGCGTTGGCGACGCGCTGCCATGTGGTGCTGACGGCGAATGACATGCCGGGCGGCGGCGAAAGTGATCAAGCCGCCTTTGTGACCGAGCGCTTCGCCTGTGCGGTGAGCGTCGCGCCGGCAATCGCCGAGCAGGGAGCCGCGTCGACGAAGGTCGCGCGCTATTTGGAATATCTCGCTGATGCATTTGGGACGGCAGCGCCCACGCTGTCTGCCGCGGCGACGAAGACGCTCGATGCTTACCGCTGGCCGCGCAACTATCTGCAGCTCCGCGAGGTCTCGGAACGACTGTATATATTGGTGGGGACGGGCACGGTGGACCGCGCTGTGGCGGAGGAAGTGCTCGCCCAAGAGGACGTGATTAAGACCGCAACCTTTGGCGCCCCGACGCTTGAAAGTGACCTGTATATCCTGCGACCGCTGGCCGATACCGAGCGAGATATCGCGCATCTGGTTGTAGACCATCTCCACGGCAACCGAACCCGTGCGGCGGAGGTGCTGGGCATAAGCCGTACAACGCTGTGGCGCTTGCTGAAGGACGATGACCGTTGAGCGAGGCGCCCGTGACCGCACGCGACGCGTGTGCTACAGTCCAAAGCGTTATTGTTTCGATTTGGTTACGGCGTGCGAGGGCATATGGCTGAGACTTCAAAACCGAGCCGCAGAAGGCGGAGTGCCGCGCCGGTCAACCGACGCACAACATCGGTGACGTGGGGCAAACACGCCTCGGGGTTTGATGGCTCGTTCAAGCGCACTAAATACGGCTATCCTTCGGCAAGCGCCCGCTTGGCAATGCAGGCAGAGTCCTCGCTGTGGGGCCGCAAACGCGTGGTGGGCTCAAAGCTCAAGCACGACGGAACGCTCGGCTACATCAGCCGCGGGGCGGCTCGCCGCAGCGGGCTCAATCCCGCCGGCTGGCATCGCTACGTGCCGATCGTGGCCGCCGTTGCAGTGATCGTCATCGCGCTCGCTGCGCTCGGATATGCCGGCGGTGGCGCCAACTTGGACGCAATGTTTAAATCGCCCGAGCTCGCGCATGTAGGTACAGAAGTTGTCGAGGGCGCTCAGGCCCAGACGAGCGTCGCGCCCCAGCGCGGTATCGTTGCGGCGGCCTCCACCATCGCCGATGTGCAAAAGGACGAAGACAAGCAAGGCGACGACGCCGAAACGACCCAGACAAGCGAAGCGACGACAACTCAAATATCAACATAGCTTGCCGGCAGAAGGGGACGTTCCTTTTCTGCCGGCAGTTTGGGACACTCCTGCGCTACCTAACGTACACCACGTTGTCGCGGCGCGGCTTTGCCTCGGGTAGCGTGTCCTCGGCGTAGCCCAAAATGCAGTTACCGACACCGCGCAGGCTGCCGTCGGCGGGCAGGCCCCAGCTGGCCAACAGCTCCAGGCCCTCGGGCGAGTCAAAGACCTCATGCGCGCGGTGAATCCAGCACGAATCGACACCCAGTGCATAGGCGGCGTTGAGCAAGTTGCCCATGGCGAGCGAGCCGTCTTCCAGATGGGTGGGCACGCTGCGGTCAACCAGCACCACCACAACGGTCTTGGCACCGTAGAAGGGGTCGCTGTTGCTGCCCATGACCTGGGCGTTGAGCTGTGAGAGACGCTCGACGGTCGCGGGGTCGGTGACGGCGACAAATGTCACCGGCTGGCGGCCCATGCCGCTCGGTGCATATTGGCCGGCTTCGATAATACGTGCAAGCTTTTCAGCCTCGACGGGACGATCGCTGTAGTTGCGGCAGCTGCGACGGTGAATGAGTGCTTCGATAGTCTCCATGGTGTCTCCTTGCGGTGGCGTTGCAGATGTCCCGTTCATACCCGTCGGGCTCAAACGATAGACGGTCAATTGCCCGGCCAAAAGGATAGATTCCAATTGGGAAAGTAGGTTTGCATAAAAGTACCTTCAGAATGTGACAAACCAATGGGATGGTTAAACGTTTTATCCCGTCTACCCTGCGGTTTTTTACCACTTGCCTAAATGACGAACGCATAACCTCTGATAAAGGTTTTACTAAAGGAGTACCAACGTTTATCAATGCGCCGTGGTGGCGCCGGGCCAGGAGGTAACATCATGTTCCAGGCTGGAGATGTCGTCGAGACCGACTTCGAAGGATTTCTGAAGCTGCTGCGTTCCAAGACGCGCGCTTTCGTGTCGATCAACGACCACGAGTACTACATCACGCACACCGATGGCTATTGGCGTGTTCAGGATTGCGAGGCCCTCAACGACAAGGGCCACTTTACTGACTGCTCCGAGCTGGTCAACACGGTCTGCGAGGTCGTCGAGCTGCCGTGGATTGCCGGCAAGAGCCTGCATGACAGCTTCTCGGGCGCTACGGTCTATGAGGCCGTCGCCGCTTAACAGGCAATAAAACTCGATTTTCACGTGACCGCTGGCGCCGCCCCCGCGCCGGCGGTCTTTTTCTGCCGATAGGCCGTAAAAATGCACGCATTTGCGGAGAGCCTGTTGACGATAGTCAAAACTCGGACTAATCTAGAGACACATAATTGGTCAAAAATCGGACAATTGAATGGTGGGATAGATGAATAGTGCGGTTACGCTGGTCGACTTCGACCGGTTGCTCAATGGACTCGACCATATCTATTCGGAGTTCTCGCGCGCCTGCGGCCTTTCGGACTGCGCCTATTGGATGCTCGTCGACACCAGCACGGCGGGCGGCAGTATTGCCGTAAGCCGTCTGACAAGCGAATGGTTCTACAGCAAGCAGACCATCAACTCGGCAATTAAAACCTTGACGGCGCGGGGCTTCGCAACGTTGGAGTTTGCCGAAGGCAGCCGTAAGAACAAGGTTGTGAGCCTGACCGAAGAGGGCAGGCGATTTGCCGAGCGTTATGCGCTGCCGGCACTCAAGGCCGAGCAGCGAGCCTTTGGCGCGCTTGAGCCATGTGAGCAGCGCGAGATTATGCGCTTGATCGGCAAATTCTCTCAGGTGCTCGGCGATGAGTGCGATGCCTTTAAGCAGCATATCGCTGCCGAGAGCCAAGCCGAGAATCAAGGTGAGGGGGAGTCGTGCGACTGTTAATGAGGTTTCTAAAGCCATATCGAGGGCTTGTCGCAGTGACGCTGCTGGTGCTGCTGGTGGATAACGTCGGTACGCTGTTGGTTCCCACGATGCTGGCGAACATGGTCAACACCGGTATTACCACGGGCGATGTCGACTACATTTTACGCAACGGCCTATACATGTTTATCGCGACCAGCATGGCTAGCGGCGGTACGGTGCTGGGCTGCTATCTTTCGGCGCGCCTGGCCGCCAACGTGGCTTGCGATATCCGCAATGCCGTGTACGACAAATCGCTCGAGCTCGCGGCCAGCGATTTTGAGCGCTTTGGCACCGGATCGATGATCACGCGCTCGCTCAACGACATCAACGTGATTCAGCAGGCGATTCTGCAGACGATTCAGCTGGTGCTGCCCGTGCCTTTTTTGGCTGTGGCGGGCATCATCTTCGCCTGGTTTATCGATCCCGCCATGGGCACGCTTCTGGGCGTAGTCGTTGCGATTGTGCTGGTGGCGGCGGTCTTTACGGTTGCCAACGCGGCGCCGATTTTTATGCGCCTACAGGGCTTTATCGACCGCATGAACGTGGTGCTGCGCGAAAATATTGTGGGCGTGCGCGTCATCCGTGCGTTTAACAAGGAGCGCCACGAGGAACGGCGTCTGGACGAGGTGTTTAGCGAATACGCCGCCAACGCCATCAAAGTCAACCACCTGTTTGTGGGCCTCGACAGCTCAAGCTTCTTTTTGATGAACATCGCCGAGGTGGCGGTGCTGTGGGTGGGCGGCAACCGCGTAGGCGCCCACGCCATGCAAATCGGTAGCATCTCGGCCGTGCTGGAGTACGCGATCCTGATCCTGTTCTTTGTGATGATGGCGCAGATGGTGGTGCTAACGCTGCCACGCGCCGCGGCATGCCTAAGCCGTGCACAGCAAGTGCTGGAGATTGAGCCGAGCATCGTCGATGGCCAGCGTACGCTTGATGCGGCCGCGTCCGACTCAAAGGACGGGGCCGATGCGGTCGCCGTGTTCGATCATATGTCGTTTCGCTTTGACGACGCCGACAAGGACACGCTGTGCAATTTGAACTTTACTTGTCGTCGCGGTCAGACGACCGCAATCGTCGGCTCGACGGGTTCGGGCAAGTCGACGGTGGCAAAGCTTCTGCTGCGCTTCCACGATGCCACCAAGGGCGCCATTCGCCTGGACGGCATCGATCTGCGCGAGCTTTCGCAAGGCGAGATTCGCGGGCGCATTGCCTATGTGCCGCAGAAGGCGTGGCTGTTCTCGGGCACCGTGGCAAGCAATCTGCGCTTTGGCAACGAGGACGCGACCGAGACTGACATGCTTCACGCGCTTGAGGTTGCTCAGAGCACCTTTGTACTCGATCAGCCGCAGGGGCTCGATACCCCGGTGGCGCAGGGCGGCACGAACTTTTCGGGCGGCCAGCGCCAACGTCTGGCCATCGCCCGTGCGCTCATGAAGCGCGCCGACCTGTATATCTTCGACGATAGTTTCTCGGCTCTGGACTTTAAGACCGATGCGGCCCTGCGCCATGCGTTGCAAGATGAGACGCGTGACGCTGCGGTGCTCATCATCGCGCAGCGCATCTCGACGATCTTGCACGCCGACCAGATTGTCGTGGTCAAGGACGGCGAGGTTGTGGGCTTGGGCACGCATGACGAGCTTATGGAAACCTGCGAGGTGTACCGCGCCATCGCGGAATCGCAAATGAAGGGAGGTGAGTAGCATGACCGAGGAGCTCAAGAAGCAGGGCGGCGTTGATGACGCCGTTGCCGCGGGACTGGTCGAGGAAACGGTTGTCGCGGCACCCGAGCTGGATGACGCCGCCAAGGCTGCAGCCGAGCGCGAGGCTCGCCGCCAAGCGCTCTACGAGGAAAATGAGCGCGCCGAGGACGAGCGTGCCCGCGCCGAGGCAGAGCGCATGCGCGACGTGGACGACGAAGACGAGGACGAGACGCCCCGTGATACCTGGGCGACGGTGCGCCGCCTGTGGAGCGAGGCTGCCGGCGACCATTGGCGCTTCTATATCGTGTTCGCGAGCATTGTGTTCTATGTCATCTTCAACACCGCAGCGCCGGCATATAGCGCCCGCGTGATCGATGAGCTGTGGGGCCACATTCAGGTGGCGTTTGCCAACGACACCACTTTCAGCATCACCTGGGAGAACTGCGGCAAGACCATTTTCGTCTACTTTATGATCTGGACTGCCGCTGCCTCGTTCTATGCGCTCCAGAGCTTTTTGATGTCGAGCGTCGCTGAGCGTCTCAATCTGCGCCTGCGCAACCGCATCGCGCAAAAGCTCAGCCGCCTGCCGCTCGCCTACTTTGACGCGCATCGTCCCGGCGAGGTCGTCAGCCGCGCGACCAACGACCTGGACAAGATGTCCGAGAGCATGCAGCGCGGACTGCTGCAGCTTCTGGTGTCGATTGGCACCGTGGTGGGCGCCGTGAGCGTGATGTTCGTGTTTAGCGTGCCGCTCACGCTGGTCTTTTTGTTCTTTATGGCGTTGTCGCTGCTGGTGACCAAAGTGGTCTCGCGTCGCACGCATGACGTGACCGGCGAGCGCCAGGAGTGGGTGTCCAAAATCACGAGCGCGGTCGAGGAGGGCTATTCGGGCCGTTTGGTGATTCGCGCATTCAATCGCGAGCACCAGAGCTCGGCCGAGGTGCACGAGGCCTCGGGCGAGCTGGCGCGCGTGAGCACCAAGGCCGACTTTATGATCAACGCCGTCGGCCCTGCGGTGCGCTTTATCGGCCGTTTGGCGCAGATCGTGATCGCGCTCGTGGGCTGCAGCATGCTGGTTGCCGGTCACATGACCGTCGGCGTGTTCCAGGCGTTCTTCCAGTTTATCTACGAGGCGTCCGAACCCATGACGCAGCTGTCGTTCACTTTCAACTCGCTGCAGAGCGCGCTGGCGAGTGCGGAGCGCGTGTTCGACCTGCTCGATGAGCCCGAGATGGAAGCCGATCCGCTGCCGGACGAGGCCGCCAAGCTGCCGGGTCGCGTAGAGGGCCGTGTCTCCTTTGAGCACGTGCGCTTTGGTTATTCGCCCGACAAGCCACTTATGCGCGACGTGTCGTTTACCGCCGAGCCGGGCCAGAAGATTGCCGTGGTGGGAACCACGGGCGCAGGCAAGACGACGCTCATCAACCTGCTCATGCGCTTTTACGAGATCAACGGTGGCCGCATTACGCTCGACGGTGTGGATACGAGCCGCATGGATCGCGGCGAGCTGCGTCAGCAGTTTGGCATGGTGCTGCAAGACGCCTGGCTGTTCGACGGCACGATTGCCGAGAACATCGCCTACGGCTGCCCCGAGGCGACGCACGATGAGATCGTGGCGGCCGCACGCGCCGCGCAGGTCGACTTCTTTGTACGTACCATGCCGCAGGGCTACGACACGCGCGTGGCCAACGATGCCGAAAGCATCAGCCAGGGCCAGCGTCAGCTGCTGACCATCGCACGCGTGCTGCTCAACAACCCGGCGATTCTCATCCTGGACGAGGCGACCTCAAGCGTGGACACGCGTACCGAGCTTGCCATCGGCCGTGCCATGGACGCGCTTATGCGCGGGCGCACGAGCTTTGTGATCGCGCATCGCCTGTCGACGATCGTGGACGCCGACCTGATCTTGGTCATGGACCACGGCAACATTATCGAGCAAGGTACGCATAAGGAACTGCTGGCTGCCGAGGGCGCTTATGCCGACCTCTACTTGAGTCAGTTCGCATAATGTGACAAAGGGATAGCCCCGCATGTCACATCAAAAAGAAAGGCGCGCCGGGGATGAATTCCCTGGCGCGCCTTCTTGTGTTGATGCGGGGCTTGTACCGTTCGCAGCCCTAGCGTTCGTCCGCGAGCTTGGCGACGAGGGCCTTGAGCTCGGCCACCTCTCGCTCGAGTTCCTTGACGCGGCGGGCATTCTCGGTGATGCCTTGACGGTTGAGCGCGGATTGCTCGGCGGCATCGTCGGGCATGTACTCGCGATGCTGCTTGGCATCGAAGCTCTCCTCGAACACGCGGCAGCCGTTGCGCTTGATGATGCGCCCCGGCACGCCCACGACGGTGCAGTTGTCGGGCACGTCCTTGACGACAACCGAGTTGCCGCCGATTTTGACGTTGTTGCCGATGCGGATGTTGCCGAGCACCTTGGCGCCCGTGCCCACGGTGACGTTGTTGCCCAGGGTGGGGTGGCGCTTGCCGGTCTCGTTGCCGGTGCCGCCGAGCGTGACGCCCTGGTAGAGCACGCAGTTGTCGCCCACAATGGTGGTCTCGCCGATGACGACGCCCATGGCGTGGTCGATAAAGAAGTGCTTGCCAATCTGTGCGGCGGGATGAATTTCGACGCCGGTGATATGACGGGTGATCTGCGAGAGCACGCGGGCGAGCGAGCGATGACCGTGCTCCCAGAGCCAGTGCTCGGGCACGTGGTTCCACTTGGCGTGCAGGCCAGGATAGGAAAGGAAGATGACTAGACCGTTTTGCGCGGCGGGATCCTGCGCTTGGACGGTCTTGATGTCCTCGCGAATGGTATTGATAAAGCTCACCGGCCGCCCTCCCTTAGCACCATGGCAATGCGATTCAATAAAGTATAGCGATTCGCTAGGGATTAGGAAGGACAATCTTGGCGGCATTGCGCAACAGGTGTCAGTTATGCAAACTTGCTGGTAATGGGGTCATGCTTTTGTGGGGTTGCGCACGAGGGGGCGCCGCAACCGTATACTGGTCAACTTGGACGTATCCGCGCCCACAACTGAGAGGTTTTACTTCATGGGTTTCATTAATTTTATCGCCGAGCTGCTCAAAGACCCGCGCACCGCGATCGCCAGCTGGATCGCCGCCGGCCCGCTTATGGCCTACGGCTGTGTGTTCCTGATCATCTTTATCGAGACAGGCGTGGTGTTCTTCCCGTTCCTTCCCGGCGATTCGCTGCTGTTTGCTTCGGGCTTCTTTGCCCACAACGGCGGCTTTAACATCGTGGCGCTTCTGGCCACCGCATGGGCCGCAGCCATCCTGGGCGACCAGTGCAACTTTATGATCGGCCACTTCTTTGGCCGCAAGATCATCGCCTCGGGCAAGGTAAAGGCCATGACGCCCGAGCGCATCAAAAAGTCCGAGGATTTCTTGGACAAGTGGGGTCACCTGGCCATCTTCCTGGGTCGCTTCTTTCCGTTTATCCGCACCTTTGTGCCCTTTATCGCCGGCATGGGCGGCATGCACTGGCGCAACTTTGTCATCTTTAACGTGCTGGGTGGCATTACCTGGTCGACGCTCTTTACACTGCTGGGCTACTTCTTTGGCGGCATCCCCTTTGTGCAGGAGCACTTTGAGTTGCTGATCGTCGGAATCGTTGCTGTGTCGATCATCCCGACCGTGGTCGGTCTGGTTAAGGCTAAGCTGGGCAAAAAGAACGCGTAGCTCGAGCCAGCGCGCAAACCGTGCAGTTGAGGCCCGTCACCGTTTACGGTGGCGGGCCTCTTCAGCTTCGGTCAAATGAAAATACTTTAGTTAGTTAAAGAAAAACGTTTTATCCGACGCGCGTGCGGAGTACAATCTCGTGCATGCGAATCGACGTGCCATCGGCTTTGATGCTGTTCGCGTGTCCCGTCCGGCTCTACGCTCCGGGCGTGCGACGTTGCGACGCGGTCGGCCTCGGTCCTTGCGTGCGAGTTCGCGAGTATGCAACTGTGTATGTAAGGAGCGACACATGACTGTCGAGAAGAAGGATATCGATTGGGGTAGCCTCGGCTTTGGCTACATGAAGACCGATTACAGCTACGAGGCCCATTGGAAGGACGGCGAGTGGGACGAGGGCGGCCTGACCACCGACCACACCTTGCATGTCTCCGAGTGCGGCGGCATCTTCCATTACTGCCAGGAGGTCTTTGAGGGCCTGAAAGCCTACACCGCCGAGGACGGCAGCATCGTCTGCTTCCGTCCCGACATGAACGCCGAGCGTATGTACAACTCTGCGCAGCGCCTCGAGATGCCCCCGTTCCCCAAGGACAAGTTCGTTGAAGCCGTCAAGCAGGTCGTTTCTGCCAACGCCGCCTGGGTTCCGCCCTTCGGTTCCGGTGCGACCCTGTACGTGCGTCCGTTTATGATCGGCTCCGGTGACGTGATCGGCGTGGCTCCCGCTCCTGAGTACACGTTCCGCATTCTCGTGACCCCGGTCGGTCCGTACTTTAAGGGTGGCCTCAAGCCCGTCAAGCTGCGCGTTTCCGAGTATGACCGTGCGGCACCTCACGGCACCGGCAACATCAAGGCCGGCCTGAACTACGCCATGTCCCTCAAGCCCACGATGGAGGCCCATCGCGAGGGCTATGCCGAGAACCTGTATCTCGACTCCGAGTCCCGCACCTATGTCGAGGAGACCGGCGGCGCCAACGTTCTGTTCGTGAAGGAGGACGGCACGCTCGTCGTTCCGCAGTCGCACACCGACTCCATCCTGCCCTCTATCACCCGTCGCTCGCTCGTTCAGGTCGCTCAGGACCTGGGCATGACCGTTGACCAGCGTCCCGTCGAGTGGGCCGAGGTCAAGGCCGGTACCTTTGTCGAGTGCGGCCTGTGCGGCACCGCTGCCGTCATCTCCCCGGTTGGCGAGATCGACAACAAGGTTTACGGCGCCGACGAGACCGTGACCTTCCCGGCTGGCTACACCGAGATCGGCCCTGTGATGAAGAAGCTCCGCGAGACTCTGACCGGCATCCAGTCTGGTGCTGTCGAGGACAAGCACAACTGGGTTTACACCGTCGCGTAATTAGCCTTTCCTGTCCGGGCAGAGAGTAAGTTCCCTCCCGGCGCGTCCTCGGACATGCAAGAAGCCCTCGCTGCGCACTTCGTGCGGCGAGGGCTTCTTGCGTCCTGCGGAGTGCGCCGGGAGGGAACTTACTCTCCGCCCTGCGGGCTCGGCGATGTCACAACGAACAATAATTAATCTGAATTAAAAATGATGCGCGGCCTTTTAGGCCGCGCTTTTATTTTGCTTCGCGCCATGTGGGGGTGGTGGCGACGTGCATTTTTGCGAGTATTCTGCAATCGAAGGCCCCTGCATACCGATCTCGGGCGAAAAATCGGGATTTCTCGATGTTTCCTACGAATGATGGGCGGGGGTATGGGCTGGCAGCGTTTGATTTGCAGGGATATTCGCGGTCTTTGGCATTTACCGTGGCGCCCGAAGCCCTTGGTTATGTTGAATACTCCTAAAAATGCACGGTGCATAGAGGGGGACCTTCACAACAAAGGAAACCGCCCCGTCGAAGTATGCATTCGACGGGGCGGTTTATGCATATACGCAATTAAGGATACGCTGAGGATTTGTTAGAACTTGACGGTCGGTGCCTGGCGGGCGGCTTCGGCGGCCTCGAAGCCCTGGCGCTCCTTAAACTGGAAGATGCCGGCAAAGATGACAGCCGGGAACGTTTGAATGGCGTTGTTGTAGCTGAGCACGCAGTCGTTGTAGCTCTGGCGTGCATAGCTAATCTTGTTCTCGGTATCCTCGAGCGATGCCTGCAGCTGCGTAAAGTTGGTGTTTGCCTTAAGATCGGGATAGGCCTCGGCTACGGCGAAGAGCTGGCGCAGCGCACCGGTCAGCACGTTGTCGGCTTCCATCTTGGCTTCGGGCGTGGTGGCCTTGACGGCGGTGTTACGCGCGCTGATCACGGCGGAGAGCGTCTCCTGCTCGTGCTTGGCGTAGCCCTTGACGGTCTCGACCAGGTTGGGGATCAGGTCGTTGCGACGCTGCAGCTGCGTATCGATGTTCTGCCAGGCGTTATCGATGCGGTTACGCTTGGTGACCATGTTGTTGTAGATGCCGGCGATGGCGCAGGCAATCACAATGACAACAACGATGCCGATGATGACGGGAAGCATGATGTCTCCGTTTCGAATGGCCGCGGCGGCATGCGCCAGCTGCCGTTGGTATAACGCTACTAGTATACCCGCAACGTTTTGCCGTGCCGAACTTTCCGGTAAGCGTTGTGTTTTCGTCGGGGTCGGCACCGGGGCAAAGCGCGCGAGGTACAGGTGTAAGATATGCGACAGATTGACGAGTGTTGTCTTTGCCCTGAGGATGGCGATACCAGTGGACCTTCGCATCAAGAAAACCTACCGCGCCCTGTTCGATGCCTTTACCGAGCTTCTCGAGGAGCATCGTTTTGAGGACCTGACGGTTGCCATGCTGTGCGACCGCGCCATGATTCGCCGCACGACGTTCTACAAGCACTTTCGCGACAAGAACGATTACTTTGCCTTTTATATCGATGAGCTCATGTCGGGTTTGCCGCAAAAACAGCCCGATGAGGCCGGTGCAGTGTCTGCCGAGGACGTGCGCGCGCTTCGACACGCGATTTTGGACGATGCCATGGATTTGATTCTGGCGCACGAGCAGCTCATGGATAACATTTTGGCAAGCAGCATGTCGGGCATGTTGACCAACGTTATTTGCGACCGCATTGCCCGCTCCATCCGCGAGCGTGTGATGAACGTGCTTGCCGAGGATGCCCTGGCCCCCGTGTCACTTGAGACGACGTCTGAGTTTGTCGCCGGCGGTATTATTCGACTTTTCACGATATGGTGGGAATCGGGCCACGATCTTGAGCGTCGACCTGAGATAGCCGACGTGGTCGATGCACTGTTTGAGCGGACCATGACACCGGTGAATCACTAAAGTGGCGGAGAGAGGGGGATTCGAACCCCCGGAACGCTCTCGCGCTCAACGGTTTTCAAGACCGCCGCATTCAACCGCTCTGCCATCTCTCCGTGAGTCGTAATGATAGCATCGTTTTGAATTTGCAACAGGGAAGGCGAACGATGACGATCACCGAAATCGACGAGAAGTTCATGCGCGAGGCGCTGGCCGAGGCGCGAGCCGCCGCGGCGGTGGGCGAGGTGCCCATCGGAGCCGTAGTGGTGCGCGACGGCGAGATTGTCGCGCGGGCGCATAATCGTCGCGAGCTCGATCAGGATCCTTCGGCTCATGCAGAGTTCGCGGCCCTGTGCGCTGCCGCTCGGTCGCTCGGTCGCTGGCGCCTTTCCGACTGTACGGTCTATGTGACGTTGGAACCCTGCTGCATGTGCGCAGGCCTTATGGTTAACGCGCGCGTGGGGCGCTGCGTGTATGGCGCGAGCGACGCCAAGGCGGGCGCGTTGGGATCCCTGTACGATTTGAATGCCGACTCGCGCCTGAATCATCGGTTTAACGTGACGGCTGGGGCCTTGGCGGATGAATGCCGTGAGCTGCTGAGTAGCTATTTTGGCGGTCTGCGCGGAGCGGGCGGCGCTGATTGCGGCTGTGGGGCCGATCTTGAAGCACACGCCGCTCACGCCGCAGCGCTCGCGGGTGCCGAAGAGGATGCTGGCGCGGCGGTTGATTTTGGCCCCGTGCAGCGCCGGCCCCGCCGTGTGCTGTTGGCGATCGACTCCTTTAAGGGTAGCGTTTCGAGCGCGCAGGCGGAGGCGGCGGTTGCCGAGGGCATGCGCCGTGTGTGGTCCGATGCCGAGGTGTGCGTATTGCCGCTGGCAGATGGCGGCGAGGGAACGCTCGATGCTATCGCCGCGTGCGGCGGTGAGATCGTGACCTGCGAGGTGGCAGGTCCCTTGGGCAAGCGCACGTCTGCCCGGATGCTGGTTGATATCGAGCACGAGTCGGCTGTTATTGAGATGGCCGAAGCCGCAGGCATCGGGTATTCACCTTGCACGGAGTCGTCGGCGCTGGCTGCTACAACCTATGGCGTGGGCGAGCTCATGCTTCGCGCGGTCCGCATGGGCGCAAAGACTATCTATATTGGTTTGGGCGGCAGTGCCACCAACGATGGCGGCGCCGGTATGCTGCAGGCGCTGGGCGCCCACCTTGTCAATGAACACGGCCGCGATATCGTTTCCGGTCTTGCAGGCCTTGAACACGTGGCGAGTATCGATTTGGCGCCAGCGCTTCGGACACTGAACGGCGCACGTGTCGTGGTGCTTTCCGATGTCGAGAATCCACTCGTGGGGCGTCGAGGCGCCCTAGCAGTGTTCGGTGGGCAGAAGGGCCTGCTGACGGGGGATGCCGAGGTCCTGCGCAGGTGCGACAGCTGGATGGTCGGCTACGGTCGTCTGCTCGATGCGGCAATTGCCGGAGCTCGAGCCCAAGGGTTGTTGCGCACACCTGAGGGCGCACGGACATTTGGCTCGGTGCTCGGTGTGCCTGGCGCGGGCGCTGCCGGTGGCTTGGGCGCGGCGTTGCTGGCGCTCGGCGCGGAGCTACGCTCGGGTGTGGAGACGGTGCTCGATCTCGTGGGGTTTGACGAGCGCGTACGCGATGTCGACCTGGTCATAACGGGCGAGGGCAATATGGACGAGCAATCCGCCGCCGGTAAGGCGCCGGTGGGCGTGGCCCGCCGTGCCAAGCGATATGGCAAGCCGGTGGTCGCCGTCGTGGGCGGTCGCGCCGTCAACCTGGATGCGGTGTGTGAGCAGGGTATTGACTTGGTTTTGCCGATTTGCCGCAAACCCATGGGCCTGGAACAGGCACTCGATCCGCAAGAAGCCACAACCAACCTCATCTGTGCCGGCGAAGCGGCCGCTCAAGCGTACGACCTCGGCCGTATCTAGGACGAAGCAGGCTGTCTTGAGCCTTGAATCGGACCGTTCGCCACGAAATGCGGCTATCTACTACGTTTAGCCGGGTATCCTCGACCATCCCGAAATTTGCGAAAATAAAACCGCAGGTAGACAGCTTGCCGATTTTCGAAAAACTCGGCTATGGTCGACCCCTGCGGCCCAAACGTAGTAGATAGGCCCTTTTCGTGGCACAGCACCAGATCAGTCTTTTTGGGACGGGGCTTTTTGGCTACTTGTGCCAACTTGTTCGCCCTGGGTGTCGCTCGCTGGTAGCGGCTGCCTTTACGATTTGACGACTTAGCTTACGGGGCGTTTCAGTTGCCTAACATTTCGGGCGAAGATGTGGAATATCTTCGCGGCGACCCTTCTTGGGCATAATGTTGTCTTTTAACTGTCCTAATCAATAGATCGCTCTTGGGAAGAGGGGCGACACTAGAGGGGGAGAAGGGAATTGGAGAGGAAAGTTTTCGGCAGGGGGGGTCGCCGCTCTCTGCCTCGCGCTGGTTCTCGGCTTCGGATGCTTATCCGCCGGCGCGACGGTCAGTGTCGCATATGCGGGCACGGCATCGCGGACTGCGTATACTGCGGAGGAGTTTAAGATCACTCAGGACGGCGTGACCTATTCGGGCGAGACCACGGATGAGGGCACGGCGGAAATTACGGGTATCGTTGCCGACGATAGCGTGACTGCGGTAAATGTGCCCGGCTCCATCGAGCATGGCGGCCAGACCTATAAGGTTACCGAACTTAAATTTTCGTATGATATCGTGGCCGAGAACGTTGAGCAGCTGACGCTTCCCGACACGCTCGAAAACGTGCGCGGATGGTATTTCCGGAAGTTCGTAAAGGTCAAGGAGCTTCATATCCCTGGCTCCATTAAGGACTTCAGCTGCACGCTGCAAAACTCCAGCTCGCTCGAAAAGCTCACCTTTGATGAAGGCGTCGAAGAAATTAGCGCCAACATGATGGTCAATGGCTGCAGTAGCCTTTCGGAGATCAATTTTCCTTCCACTCTCAAAACGATTTCGGGATCGGGCGCTTTTGAGGGGGCTACGGCCCTCAAAAGCATTGAGTTCCCAAAGGATGTCGTCTTTGCCGACACCATAACGGGCGTGCTCGAAGGCTGCACGTCTCTGACAAGCGTATCGTTGCCCGCTTCGGTTACGAAGATCCCCTCGCACATGTTTGACGGATGCACCTCTCTAACGTCTGTCACCGCGGTGAGCGAAATCGAATCCATCGGCGATGGGGCGTTTCAAAATTGCTCGAGTTTGACCGGCATTGATTTCCCGGGAACATTAACGAGCATCGGATCCTCTGCTTTCCAGGGGTGCTCCAGCCTGGTGAGTGTGCCCGACCTGAGCAAAGTGACAAAGATGGGCAGCGGGGCTTTTCGCGAGTGCGGAAATCTGCGGGCGTCCGTGGACCTGTCCTCGCTTCAGAGCGTTCCGGGCTATGCGTTTTGCTACACGCCGGTTAAGATCGTGGGGCTCTGCGACAGCCTGAAGAGCATTGGCGACTGGGCCTTTATCTGGAGCAACGTTGCCGTCCAGCTCCCCGAGACGCTCGAGAAAATTGGCAACTACACCTTTTTTGGCGGTACGTTGCCGGAACAGCTTTCCATTCCCGACTCCGTGACTTCCGTCGGCACGGCCGCCTTCTCGAGCGTAGATGGCGTGAGAGACGTGACGATTGGGCGCGGCCTCACCAAAATACCCTCGGGCATGTTTGACGACAGTACCGTTCAAAAGATCACAATCGAAAACAGCGTGGACGACATCACCGGCTCGGATAACCTCCCGAGCTCTGGCGTCGAGCTCGTCTACACGCGCGAGTCCATCAATGACGGCGTCGGCGATAACGTGAGCGATGACAGCACCGAGACCCTTCAGGATCTGGTCAACGCGGCCCCCAGTGGCAAGGAGACCGTCATCAAGCTGGAAAAGCACGTGAAGCTCGGCTCTACGCTCACGATTCCTGCCAGGAAGATGATTAAGATCACGTCGGATAGGCCCTGTACCGTCCTAGCGAAGCAGGGGAGCAGCGTCTCCGTACTGGTCAATGTTGCCGAGGGGGCATCCCTTGAACTCTCGGGGAACGTGTCCCTGAGGGGTCGCTACAACAAGGGCGCCATTATTTCTAGCAAGGGAGCGGTTGTGCTCTCTGACGAGGCCGTTGTGTGCGACGGCGCTGCGAGCAACGTCAATACTGGTGTCGTCGACGTGTCGGGAGACAAGGCCTCGCTTACCATGACGGGCGGCGTTATCGAGCAGTGCGAATTGAAGGACGCGTATTGCGGTGTTGTCCACGCGAAGGACGGCGCCCATGTTGTCATGAAGAGCGGCGTTATTCGTAAGAATCACGTTGCTTCCTCCACCACGGATCCCGCTGGAAATTACCTTTCGTCTACCGGCATCATGTTGATGGGCAATGCCCGTCTTGACATGAGCGGCGGCAGTATCGAAGACAACGCTGGCTATCAGGGCGGCGCGGTGGTCATGTATAGCGAGGCGTGGAACCAGAGAGCCTCCTTTGAGATGACTGGCGGTCAGCTTGTGCGCAACAAGGGCTATAAACTTGGGAATCGAACTCCCTCCGGTGCAGTGCACGTCGAGGGGAATGCCGAGTTTACCTTGAAGGGCGGCAAGATCGAGGACAATATTGCGTATTCTGATGGCAAAGGCGGCGGAGTGTGCGTGGTCGATCGCGGCCTGCAGCAGGGTGGCAGGGACCATACCACTTTCACTATGAAAGGTGGCTCCGTATCGGGTAACTCCGCTTCTGCCGGCGGAGGCATCTATACCTATTCGGATGACGTTACGCTCAGCGCGGGCGAGATCAAGGGCAATACTGCCTGGAATATGGGTGGCGGCGTATATAGCGAAGGCAACGAGTATCTTGTCTATAGCACGCTCCATATCGAAAACGCTCGCGTTGTTGATAACTATGCGGATGAGCAGGGCGGCGGCATGTGGTTCTGCCCGACCGGAGATGCCAAGGTCTACGTCCAGGACGGCGGCCTGATCGCCAAGAACAAGGCTGGTAAGGCGGGAGACGACCTTGTCTTCACCGGCTTCAAAGACGCCGAATACAAACTGACCTTGGCCAACCGCGCTCCGGGCGGCGGAAAGGTCAACTGGTACAAAGACGGTGGACTGTTTAACCCCGAAGGCACTTATGCGGCAACAAACCCCGATATCCCGCGATTCACGCCCGATGGTGACAACGGCGAGCCTCTGTCCTTTACCGACGCCACGCCGAACGTCGCGCTTAAATCTGTGATGAGTGAGGATGTGTATAACCTCGGCGGCGGCCAGACGTCGCTGACGATCTCCGGCAATACGGCCAAGCGGGGAGGCGGCATCGGCGCCAACGGCGGTGTCATCATCGGCAAGTCCGAGAACATCAAGATTCCCGTCAAAAAGGTCTGGGAGAACCCCAGGATTCCCCATCCTAATAAGGTCAAAGTAAATCTCAAGAACGGCAAGACCGTCATCGATTCGATCACCCTGAGCGAGTCTGACGGCTGGGAGGGTGTTTTCTCTAACTTGCCGAAGTGTGATGCCTCCGGCGCCGTGATCAAGTACACCGTGGCCGAGGTGCCCGTCGAGGGCTACAGCTCTAAGGTCACCGGCGACGCCAAGGACGGCTTCACCGTGACCAACACCTCCACGGCCAAGGTCTCGGTGCCCGTCGAGAAGAAGTGGGTCGGCCCGGCGGCCAAGAAGGCCACCGTGCGCCTGCTCGCCGACGGCGAGGACGCCGGCAAGTCGATCGACCTCACCGAGTCCAACGGCTGGAAGGGCTCCTTCGAGGGCCTGCCCAAGTACTCCGAGTCCGGCTCCGAGGTCTCCTACGCCGTGGCCGAGGTGCCCGTCGAGGGCTACAGCTCTAAGGTCACCGGCGACGCCAAGGACGGCTTCACCGTGACCAACACCTACAGCATGCCCCGCGAGGGCAGCCTCACCGTCAAGAAGACGGTCGTCGGCGGCGACAGCCAGCGCGAGTTCGGCTTCACGGTCGCGCTGGCCGACGGGGACGGCGAGCCCGTCTCCGGCATCTTCGGCAAGGACGAGCACGCCGTGACGTTCACGGACGGCAAGGCGACCTTCACGCTCAAGGACGGCGAGGAGAAGACCGTCGCCGGCCTGCCCGTGGGCGCGCACTACACCGTGACCGAGGACGCCGCCGAGGGCTACACGACCACGGTCAACGGGGCCGACGGCTCCAAGGCCGAGGGCACCGTGACCGAGGACGGCGCGACCGTCGCGTTCACCAATACGTACGGAACGGCCACCGAGGGCAGGGACGTCTCCACCGCGGGGCTCTTCACCAAGACGCTCGAGGGCCGCGACTGGGCCGAGGGCGACAGCTTCCGGTTCACGCTTACGGGCGAGGGCGGCGCCCCCATGCCCGAGGGCTCTGCCGACGGCTCCAAGACCGTTAGCGTGACGGCCGCCGCCGGAACCAAGGCGGGCGATAGGGTCGCCTTCGACTTCGGTTCCATCCGCTACACGCTCGACGACATCAAGGACGCCGGGTTCGCCGAGGTCGGCGACAAGCGCGTGCGCGCCAAGACCTTCACCTACACGGTGCGCGAGGTCAGGCCCGATGACGGCTCCGCCATCGCCGGCGTGGACTACGACGGCCACACCGCCACGATGACGGTGACCGTGATCGATGACGGCTCCGGCAACCTCACGGCCACGACGCCCGCGATCGCGCAGGCGAGCGGCGGCGACTTCGTCAACACCTACACGACCGAGCTCGACTACTCGGCCCGCGCGGGCGTGCGCCTGTCCAAGACGCTCTCCGGCCGCGCCATGGGGGCGGGACAGTTCGCCTTCACCGTGACCGCCGACGCCGAGACGGCCGCCAAGCTCGGCCTCAAGACCGACAGGGACGCCTACGCCGTGGCTGCGACCGATGACGGCGCCGCCGACCTGGTCGACCTCATCGGCAGTGCTGCGGGCAGCGACGTGAAGTTCACCGACGCCGACGCGGGCAAGACCTACAGCTTCACCGTCACCGAGACCAAGCTCGGCGGCGAGGGCTACGCCAACGACACCGCGCCGCGCACGGTGACCATCGCGCCCGCCTACGACGCCGCGACGGGCAAGCTCACGGTCACGACCACGGTTGCCAAGGACGGTGTCGAGGTCGCCCGCGGCGAGGTCTCCACGGCGGATGACGCCACGGCTCAGGCCGCGCCCGTGACGGTCGCGTTCCAGAACTCCTACGAGGCCACCGGCGCGCTCGGCGGCGAGGGCAACGTGGCAATTAACGCCAGCAAGACGCTGACGGGCCGCGCCGCGGCGGCGGGCGAGTTCTCGTTCTCCGTCCGTGACGCCCAGGGTAATGTGGCCGCGACCGCGTCCAACCGGGCCTCCGGCGACGGCGAGGCCGCGGAGCTCGCGTTCTCGCCCATCGCCTACACCACCGGCTCGCTCGAGCAGATGGTGGCGGACGGCACCGCCACCAAGGCCGACGACGGATCCTGGTCCATCCCCTATACCGTTTCCGAGGACACAGCGGCGCTGCCCGCCGGCGTGACGGCGGCCGTGTCGAGCTTCGGCATCACCGTCAAGGTGACCGATAACGGCAAGGGCGGGCTGGATGTGGCCGTGGCCTACCCCGAGGGCTCCGACGGCATGCTGTCGTTCGTGAACGGCTACGGCACCAACGAGGCGACGGTCGACCTCGCGGGCACCAAGACGCTGGCGCTCAGCCAGGCCGGACTCGGCCTCACGCAGGCCGACATCGCGGGCAAGTACACCTTTAAGATTGAGCCGCTGGACGGCGCGCCCGCACCGGTCGACGCCTCCGGCAAGACGGTGACCGAGGCGACCAACGACGCCGCCGGCAACGTCGAGCTGGGCCATGTCACGTTTAAGCAGCCGAGCGACCTCGATGACGCCGAGATCGACGGCGGCGGCCTGTGCACTAAGACGTTTGCCTACCGGGTGAGCGAGTCCGGTTCGGTCGACGGCGTGGTCAATGACGCGACGGCGACTAGGACCTTCACGGTCAAGGTGGTCGAGGACACCAACGCGGGCACGCTCGCCGCGGAGGTCCTGCCCGCAGAGGACACGCCCGAGGGCAAGGGCGCGTTCGAGTTCACCAACACCTACGGCGTGAACCCGACGCCGAGCTCCGTCACCGACCAGATCACGGTGAGCAAGATGCTCGAGGGCCGTGACCTGGCCGAGGGCGAGTTCGAGTTCCAGCTGGTCGAGATTGCCGCCGACGGCAGTGAGAGCGTCGCGGCGACGGGCAGGAACGCCGCCGACGGCACGGTCGCGCTCAGCCCCGTCACCTACACCGCGCCCGGCACGCACAGCTACGAGCTGCGCGAAGTCGCCGGCACGGCGGGCGGCGTGACGTACGACAAGGCGACGTACCGCGTGCGCACGACGGTCACCGATGCCAAAAACGGCACGCTCGCCATCAAGCACGAGCTTGTGGATGCCGAGGGCAATGCCGCGGGCGACACCTCGGCGACCTTTACCAACGGCTACGAGGCCGCACCCGTCACCCTCAAGCTGGGCGCCGCCAAGGTGCTCAAGGGCGCCAAGCTCAAGGCTGGCCAGTTTAGCTTTGAGCTCAAGAGCCAGGACGGCAAGGTCATGTCGACCGCCAAGAGCGCCGCGGACGGCAGCGTCACGTTCGATGCGCTGACGTTCAAGCAGGCCGGCACCTACACCTTCACGGTGAGCGAGGTCGACGACGGCCAGGCGCACGTGACCTACGACAAGGCGGTGCACAAGATCGTCGTCACGGTGGGCGACGAGGCGGCAGACGGCACCAAGACGGGCTACCTGTCGGCGAAGGTCTCCTACGAGGGCGACGCCAACGTGCCGCCGGTCTTCACCAACAGCTACGCCGAGAATCCCGGGACCCCCGGCACCCCCGAGAACCCCGGCACGCCGGGCGGCGGCTCGGGCAGCGGTTCAGATAACGGCTCCGGCGGCAGCTCCGGCGGCGACGGCTCCAAGGGCGGCATGCCCGACACCGGCGACCGCAGCCTGCCGGTCGAGGCGCTCGGCGCCATGGCCGGCATCGGCGCGCTGACCGTCGCGGGCGGCGCGGTCCTGTACCGCAAGCGCCGCTAACGATATGGACGAGTGGGGCGAATCCATCCGATGGGTTCGCCCCACTTGCCCTGCTGGGCGGGAGCAGGTAAGATATACCGAGCGCCTAGCGCGTTCGATGGGTTCGGATGACGACATGTTCCGAATCTGGTCAGGTCCGGAAGGAAGCAGCCATAAGGAGCCTCTGTCGGGCATCCGAATCCATCGAGCGCACGGGCGCTTTTTGGTGCCGCGACATGGCCCGGCCGGCGGCGAGGTATTTGGTGTCTCGCTGGTCCTCGGCTTCGCCTGCGGGATCGCTCGACTACCAAACACCTCGCCGCCGGCCGGGCCCCGTCGTCCAAAAATCACCCGTAAAGGCGCGTTTATCTAATTAAATCTATCCCTTGCGGAATGCGGCTTGCTGGTGTTGTCTGGGCATTGATGGCTATGTGGTTCAAGAGGCGGCGGTGCTGTTGCTTGAACTTTTGCAGTTAAAGAGGCCCGTTTCCCTGGGGAAACGGGCCTCTTTTGTCTCTGGGTTTGTGGATTGGCGAAGATGGTATGCTCTGGCGGCTATTTTGAGTTCTTGAGGCGGCGTACGCCCGTGGCGGTTATTCCGAGGCCTGCGGCGGCGATTCCTGCGAGTGCGATTGCGCTCGGTGCTGTGTCGCCCGTGTTTGCGAGCTTGCCACCGTCCGTACTTGCCTGCTTGCTGCTGCTCGAGTTCGCCTGCTTGGTGGAGCTTGGTAGGGCGTCTTTGCCGGTTGCAGGTGAGGCAACGGGCGGTGTCGCCTCGGCGGGTTGCGTTGAGCCGGAGGGAGGCACTGTCTCGGCGGGTTTCGTTATCTCGGGCGAGGTGGCCTTGTCTGCCGCGGCCTTTGCCTCTTCGTATGCCTTGCAGGCGTCGTCATAGGCCGCTTGCGCCTTTTCCAAATCGCCGAGGAGCGCATCTCGCTTGGCTATGTCCTCGTCGATATGGGCTTTGACATTCTCCGTATCACTTTCAAGGTTATTAATCACTCTTTCCTGGCTCTCGAGCCTATGCCGAACTTGGTCAAGCTCCTCTTCACAAAACTCTTCTTGCCGTTTTGCCGCCATGATCTCCGAACGCAACTGCTTAATGGTTTCGCTAATAGCTTTGCTAGGCTCCTCGTCGCCGAGGTCCTTAAGCACCTTATCTAATTTTGCCTGAAGGCCGCTTGTCCGGTTGCGGGCCTCATCGTATCTGGCTTGGGCTGCATCGACGTTCGCTTGCATGGCGGGAAGGGGTCCCCTGCATTTGGCGGCTTCCGCCACCAGCTTGTCGTAGATCTCTTGAAGAGCGGCAATGTCATCATCGATTCCCGCAAGTTTCTCGGGACTTGCGGCGTCTTTTGCGGCTTCGAGGTTTTTGAGCGCTTCCTGCATGGCTGCATACGCTTTTTCTTTTGCGGCGGCCGCATCTTCCGTCTGCAAGGCAACTGCACCGGTGGGGGCGCTGGTTTCTGCCGCGATCGCCGTTACGGGGGCGATTCCCGCGACAAGTGCCGCGGAAAGGGCGATGCCCACAGTTGCTCGTCTTGCTCTTCTTGCGAGAATGTCGTTCATCTCGGCACCTCATTTCAAGGGTCGGCGACTAACTTGGTAGCACTAATGTAAGTATACCAAGCGGTCGACCCGACACTGGCTGGGTGTGCGCGTGTTTTCCGCTTCTTTGGAAACCGAATCCCATTAGAAATGACGAGTTGTTTACGCTTCTTTTGGGCTCACCGTACTATCATGGTTCGAATTGAATGTGGATGATGATAGGGAGCGCCTATACATGATTGAGCTGCTCAGGCGTTTTGGTGGTAAGTTTCGCCGGTATATGGTGATCGGCCCAGCGTGCAAGCTGATCGAAGTGATCTTTGACCTGCTTACGCCGCTGGTGATTGCCCAGATGATCGATAAAGGCATCGGCGCGCACGACGTGAATGCTGTCGTCCACTACGGCATGGTACTTGGCGCTATGGCTGTGATCGGCATCTCGTTTACGCTCGTCTGCCAAAAGATGGCGGCGCTCACCTCGCAGGGCATGGGCACCGATATCCGCGGTGCGCTCTACCAGCACATCAACAAGTTGAGCTATGCCGAACTCGACTGCTTTGGCACGCCGTCGCTTATCACCCGCATTACCAACGATGTCAACCAGGTGCAGCTTGCCGTGGCGCTGGGCGTGCGCATGCTCATCCGCTGGCCCTTCCTGGCGGTGGGCTCTATGTGCGCGGCCCTTGCCATCGACCTTAAGCTCGGCATCATCTTTTTGATCTGCACGCCCGCTATCGGCCTGGTGTTTTGGTTTGTCATGGCGCGCTGCATTCCGTATTACAAGCAGCTGCAGGCAAAGCTCGACCGCATCGCGCTCATTTGCCGCGAGGGGCTTTCGGGCGCCCGCGTTGTTCGCGCCTTTGTGCGCGAGGGCCACGAGCGCGAGCGCTTTGCCCAAGCCGCCGATGACCAGGCCAATACTGCCATCGCGGTGGGCAAGCTCTCGTCAATCCTTAACCCCGTAACGTTTTTGGTGATGAACCTAGGCGTGTGCGCCATCCTGTGGGTGGGCGGCATCCAGGTCAACGTGGGTGAGCTCACGCAGGGCCAGGTCATGGCGTTTGTGAACTACATGACGCAGACCCTGACCTCCATCGTGTACGTCGCCAACCTGGTTGTGGTCTTTACCAAGGCGAGCGCGAGTGCTTCGCGTATCAACGAGGTGCTCAACTGCGAGCCGAGCATCACCGACGAGGGCAATCAGTCGGTTGCGCTGCCCAAGCCGGGCAATGTCGCTCCAGTTCCTGCGCTGAGCTTGAGCCATGCGAGCTTCTCGTTTGGCACCGGCGCTGCCAACGCCGTCAACGATGTGACCCTGGAGCTCCCGCTGGGCAAGACGCTCGGCATTATCGGCGGCACGGGTAGCGGTAAGTCCACGCTCGTCTCGCTCATCCCGCGCCTGTACGATGCGAGCACCGGCAGCGTGAGCGTGATGGGCGCCGACGTGCGTGCCTGGCAGCTCGACCAGCTGCGCCACGTGGTCGCGACCGTCCCGCAGCGCGCGTCGCTGGTGAGCGGCACCATTCGCAGCAACCTGACCTGGCGCGATGAAGCCGCGACCGACGAGGAGCTCTGGGCAGCGCTCGATATGGCGCAAGCGAGCGATTTCGTGCGCAGCAAGTCGCAGGGGCTCGATGCCCCGGTCGAGGCGGGCGGTAAGAACTTCAGCGGTGGCCAGCGCCAGCGTCTGACCATCGCGCGTGCCCTAGTGGGCTCGCCTCAGATATTAATCATGGATGACTCCGCGTCGGCGCTCGACTTTAAGACCGACGCGGCGCTTCGCCATGCCATTCGCGAGCGCAGCGTGCGCGGTGCCGTTGAGGGCGGGCTGCCGCTCACGACCGTCATCGTGAGCCAGCGCGTCTCGACCGTGCGCGACGCCGACATGATCTGCGTACTCGACCACGGCTCGGTTGCGGGTCTGGGCACGCATGATGGGCTGTACGCGACCTGCCAGCTCTATCGCGAGATTTGCCAGTCGCAGCTGCGCCGCGAGGAGCTCGAGGGTCAGCAGGGGAGTGCGGCGCCCGCGCCCACCCCAGGTGCCCCGACCGCCCCTGCATCTGCCTGCGCAAAGGAGGGATGCTAAATGAATCCGTACACTTCCTCCGGTTCGGTCGCCACGATGACGGCCAACGTGTCCGGCAACGATAACCTCAACGACCTGGGTGACGGTCCGCGCCGGTCCGGCGATCCCGAGTGCTATCCCGTGGGTGCGGTGACTCGCCGCCTGATGGGCTACGTTCGTCCGCATCGCATTTCGTTTGTAGCGTCGTTTGTGAGTGCCGCCATCTCCGTGATTCTGCAGCTTTACACGCCCATTCTCATCGGCGAGGGCATCGACCTGATCGTCGCCGCCGGGCAGGTGGACTTCGACGCGCTGTTGCCGCTCGTCACCAAGCTCGCGCTCGTCGTGGTGGGAGCCGCGGCCTTCCAGTGGCTGCAGGGCTACTGCGTTAACCGTCTGTCCTACGAGACGGTGCGCGACATGCGCGTGGAGGCGAGCGACAAGCTCAGCCGCATGCCGCTCAGCTTTATCGACAGTCATGCCCACGGCGACCTTATGAGCCGCGTGGTCAACGACGTCGACCAGGTGGGCGACGGTCTGCTGCAGGGCTTCACGCAGCTCTTCACCGGTGTTATTACCATCGTGGGCACGCTTGCGTTTATGCTCTCCATTAACCTGACCATGACGCTTGTGGTGGTGCTCGTCACGCCGCTTTCCATTTTTGCAGCCGGCGCCATCGCCAAGCTTTCCAACAAAAGCTTTACGGCACAGCAGCGTATTCAAGGGCAGCTCGGTGGTCATATCGAGGAGTACGTAGGTGAGCAAAAGCTTGTCGACGCCTTTGCCTATGGCCCGAACGCCCAGCAGCGCTTCGACGCCCTCAATGCCGAGCTCTACACCGCGGGCGAGCGCGCGCAGTTTATGGGTTCGCTCTCCAACCCCGGTACGCGCTTTATCAACAACATCATCTATGCCGTGGTCGCTGTGATCGGATGCGTGGGCGTGATCACGGGCGTGCCGGCGGCGCTCACGGTGGGCGGCGTGCAGATTTTCCTGTCCTATGCCAACCAGTACACCAAGCCGTTCAACGAGGTCACCAACGTCATTACGCAGATCCAGACGGCGTATGCCTCGGCGCGCCGCATGTTTGCGCTGCTCGATGCCCGCGAGCAGGAGCCCGACGAGTCGGACGCTGTAGAGCTTGCCGCCCCGCAGGGCGAGGTCGCCTTTGAGCATGTGGACTTTAGCTACGTGCCCGACCGCAAGCTGCTGCAGGATATCTGTATTGAGGCCAAGCCCGGCATGCGCTTTGCCCTAGTTGGCCCCACGGGCTGCGGCAAGACAACGCTCATCAACTTGCTGCTGCGTTTTTACGATATCGATGCCGGACGCATCATGGTCGATGGCAGGTCTTCGCGTGACTACACGCGCGCAAGCCTTCGCCGTGCCTTTGGCATGGTGCTGCAGGACACTTGGCTGTTCGAGGGCACGGTGGCGGACAACATCGCTTACGGTTGCCCGGATGCCACGCGCGAGCGGGTTATCGAGGCGGCCAAGCGCGCGCATGCGCATAAGTTTATCGTGCAGCTGCCAGGCGGCTACGACACGGTGATCGGCGAGGACGGCGGTACGTTTAGCCAGGGCCAAAAGCAGCTGCTGTGCATCGCGCGCGTCATGCTCACCGACCCGGCGATTTTGCTGCTGGACGAGGCGACCTCAAGCATCGATACCCGCACCGAGCTGCAGGTGCAGGCGGCATTCGACGAGCTCATGGCCGGTCGCACAAGCTTTGTCGTGGCGCACCGCCTGAGCACCATCCGCAACGCCGACTGCATTCTGGTGATGCGCGACGGCCAGATTATCGAGCGCGGCACGCACGACGAGCTGCTAGCGGCAGGCGGCTTCTACGCCGAACTCTACCGCAGCCAATTCGCCCAGTGAGCAAGCCCGTGGGGCAAATTAATCAATCGACAGACGGTGGTTTACATCTGTCACGTTAGTACTAAGATATTCATCTAATAAATTGCATTAGTGGCTTTAGTTTTGGGGGAAACGAGGCAACGTGACTATGACGTGCTCTTTGGTGGTTAACAGCAAGAGCGGTAATACCAGGATGGTTTCGGGCGCGATCAAGCGCGCTCTGCAGGCTGCGGGTGTTGAGTTTGTCCATGCCGCGGCGTTGAGCGATGATGCGGATGCAGATCAGGTTGCGCTCGAGGCGCAGGGCGCCTGCGCGGCCGACACGGTGCTCGTCGGTTTTTGGTGCGACAAGGGCGCGTGCACGCCTTCGGTCGCGGCGTTGCTCTCCGCCTTGCACGGTAAGCGCGTCTTCCTGTTTGGCACCTGCGGTTTTGGCGCCGACCAGAGCTACTATCAGCAGATTATCGACCGCGTAACTTCCAATTTGGCTGGGGATGCCGAGCTTGCGGGCTGGGCAATGTGCCAGGGCAAGATGGGCCCCGCGGTCAAGCAGCGCTACGAGGCCATGCTCGAGCAAGATCCCGACAACGCCCGATTTAAGATGCTGCTCGACAACTGGGTTGCCGCGAAGGACCATCCCACCAAGGAGGACCTGGGCAACATGGCCGCAGCCGCCAAGAAGGCCGTGCTGGGCGAGTAGCTTCGTCGTTTGTGGTGCTTCGTGCAAAACAATACAAATGTGAAAGCCTCGAAATCCTCGAGGCTTTTTTCTTGACGCTCGTGGGCGCAACGATGGCAAGCGTCTGGGGCGATATTTTCCATCGCCCTGATGACGAGGCCGTCCTGGACGACACGCTCGCATGCGTTCGCTGGATGTATTCAGAGTGGGACACGGTTTCCGGATGGGCGGGGTTTCGGAAAGTGCGTCCCGGAATTTGCCTTTGGAATGGGACGTAGTTTCCTGTTGAGGTGCTTTGCGGAAAGTGCATCCCACTCTGGGCGGTCGAAGTGGGACACACTTTCCCAAAGGCGCTCCAACGGGAAATTGCGTCCCATTATTCGGTCAAGAAACGGGATGCATGGGACCTCGGACAAAATCTCGGACCCAATCTGGGTCCAGGAGGGAGTCCGATGTATACGAAAGAGGAGCGCGAGGGGATTCTCTGGGAGTTCCACCGGAGCGGCCTGTCCGCCCCCGCCGCCTGCAGGAGCCTGCCGCTTTTCCCGAACAAGGACAACCTGTATGCTTGGCTCAAGCTGGAGGAGGCGGGCGAGCTGACCGCCCGTGAGATGCCCGACCGGGCGGAGCGCATGCACTGCTCGCACGGCGAGGGCAGCCCCGCATTCGCCGCGAGGCGACCGGGCACCGAGCCCGCCTCCCCGCGGAAGCGTCGAGCCGAAGGGGGCGCGGGCAAGATGGAGAGGACCGGGCGCGGAGGGGCCGGCGGCGAGCCGCCCGAGCAGACCGACTGGCGGGACTGGGGCCTGGAGGGGCTTCCCGACGACCCCGCCGAGCGCGCCCGCGAGGCCGAGGTCAGGCTCGCCGAGGCCCTGGCGGTGTTGGACGTCCTAAAAGCACCAGGCCCTGGCTCTTTGACGAACGAGGAGAAGCACAGGGCGGGAGAGGCGGCGAGGAGGCTCTCGCCGGCGGTGAGGCTCGCGGACGTGACCAGGACCCTGTCGATCCCGAAGAGCACCTATCTTGACCAGGCGCCCAGGATCTCGAGGCCCGACCCCAAGGCCGCGCTCAGGGAGCGCGTGCGCGCGTCGTTCGAGGCGAGCGGCGGCGTCTACGGGCCTGAGTCCGTGACCGCCGACCTCAGGAGGGGACCCGGCGAGCCCGTCTCGTGGCGCGAGCTCGCGCCCGGGGACGCCGAGAGCCCCGTCGTCGCGTCCGAGAAGGTCGTGCGCCGGATCATGCGCGAGGAGGGCCTGGTCGCCCGCAAGGCGGCGCAGATGCGCCGGAGGGCGAGGTACCGCAGCTACCGGGGCGAGCTCGCGGAGCGCCCGGCCAACGTCCCACTGCGCGCGGACGGGACGCACGACTTCCGCGCGCCCGCGCCCGGCCTGCTCGTGGTCACCGACGTCACGGAGTTCAGGCTCGACGGGTACAGGGCGTACCTGTCGCCCGCGATCGACTGCTTCGACGGGTGGCCGATCTGCTGGAGGGTCTCGGTCCACGCCGACTCCGACCTGATGGTCGGCATGCTCAGGGACCTGGTGGGGATAGTCGGGCCGACCGAGGACCGGCCGCTCACGGTGCACACCGACGGCGGCGCCGTCTACATGGGGCGCGAGTGGCGCGAGGCGTGCGGCCCCGGGGTGGTGCGCTCGATGTCGAGGAGGGCCCGGAGCCCCGACAACGCGCGCGCCGAGGGGTTCTTCGGCACGCTCAAGTGCGACTTCTTCGAGGGCAGGGACTGGACCGGCGTGCCGTTCGACGAGTTCTCCCGCCTGCTCGGCGAATATATCGAGTGGTACAGGGACGGCAAGCTCAAGAAGGACCTAGGATGGAAGACCATTAGGGAGTATCGCGAGGAGAGGGGCCATGCGGCATAGCGCCGGGACATGGTCCGGAAAAACGTCCGAGGTCCCCATTTTCCCAATCGGGTCCCAAGCGGAAACTGCATCCCATTCCAGACAAGAATTCTGGGACACGGTTTCCGGATGCAAAAAAGGCCACATGACGTGGCCTTCAACTTATATATGTTCAGCAGGTGTCTCCATGACAAGCCGCGCTTCAACACCGAGGCGTCTGCCCGGCGACGCGGAATGTAAGGTTCATCGCGAGTTCCGCACGAGCCGGAGAGCACTTAATGTGCTCTCCGTGCGAGCAGGACTGTCCGAGCAGGGAACCTTACGTTCCGCGCCGCCGGGCAGACGAACCAGTTATGAGCGACCCGCTACTTGATCTTGGTCGTGCCCGGTGCCAGGTTGGGGTCGGTCTCGTTGGCCTCGGTCTGGAAGTGCTCGGTGTACACGTTCTTGCCGTCGCGGAACATCTCGTAGTACTGCATCTTGGCGTAATCTTCGCGCGCCTTGGTGGCGGCTGCGGCGGCGGCATCGTCACCGGTGACGTTGGAGGAAAGCGCCCAGCGCAGGCTGGCGTCCTCGTAGCCCACCGAGTTGATGGCGGGCAGCGACTCGCGCAGCGTCATGTGCGCTTTCTGGTAGTCGGTCAGCGGTGCGCCGATCAGCTGCATAAGCTGCGTGGACAGGTAGTTGGTGGACAGGTCGTCGACCTCGCTCGTCTGGTCGCAGCCGGCAACGTCGTAGTTGGCCCAGATGATGTAGTCGGTCTGCCACAGACGTTCCTGGTGCGTGGCGTCGTCTTCGCCGGTAAACCACTTGTCGTTGAACTTGGACGGGAAGAACGGCTGGTGGTCGCCCCAGAACACCACGACTACCTTACGGTCGAGCTTGCTCAGGGCGTTTAGGAAGTAGCGAAGCGCCTGGTCGGACTGCTCGATGCACGAGACATACTCGTCGACATCGGAGAGCGTGCCGTCCTCGACGGTCTTGGCGTCCAGATCGGTCGTGTCGATATTCAGGTGCATCTGCTTATCGACCGGCAGCAGACCCGTATCGTAGCCCGAGTGGTTCTGCATGGTCACGTCGAAGATAAACTGCGGATCGGCGTTCTGGTCGAGCAGCTCAAGAATCTTGTCGTAGGTAGCCTGGTCGGTCACCATGCCGCGCAGGGTGTCGGCTCCCTGGAAATCGTTGATGGACAGGAACTGGTCAAAGCCAAAGTCCTTGTAGACGTTCTCGCGGTTCCAGTTGGTTGCGTGATTGGGGTGCATAGCCGTGGTGGAATAGCCGAGCGATTTGAACTGCTCTGCCAGGTTCCCGGTCGTTTCCATGTTGTAGATGGTGTAGGGGTACACGCCCGAGCCCAGGTTGGCCATGGAGTTGCCGGTCATAAACTCAAACTCGGTATTGGCGGTGCCGCCGCCGTAGGCGCTCACGTAGAGCTTGCCGCGGCTGAGGCAGTTGGACAGGCTCTTAAAGTACTGCGGGCCCTCGTAGCCGGCGCGCATGTTCTGATAGATCGACAGATCCGAGAAGGTCTCGTTCATGATGGCGATGACCGTGGGCTTCTCGCTGTCGAACTGCTCCTTTGCGGCGGTGCGCTCGTCACTCTTGGCTGCGTCGGACTTGTCGTAGGCCTTGGCGTACTTTTTGAGCGTGGCCTTGGCATCGTCGACGGAGTAGTCGGCGGGTTTGGGCGGCTTGATGGACTGCGCTGCACTAATAAAGGCGGGCAGGTAGCCCTCGCGCCAGTAGCTCTCGAGCGGGCGCCAGGTATAGACGGTGATGCCGAGGGTGTTGTAGTAGTCGATGAGCGTGACGTGCGCGGTCACGCCGCCCAGGCACAGCACGGCGACGAGCAGATTGGTGAGCAGCATGCGCTTGGCGTTGGCGGCGCCCTTCTGACGGTGCGGTGCTACCAGGCCGGCGTACTCGCACAGCAGCATAGCGATGGCGGTAAAGCCCATGGACAGCACGCAGAACAGCGAGATGGAGAAGGTGTAGCCGGTGTCGGCGACCGCGGCGGCGGTGGAGATGGCCGAAAGGTCGCCCGGCTGGATGGGCATGGATTTAAACGTGATGACGAAGAACTCGGCAATGCCCAGGACAAAGAGGGCAAAGGCCAGGACCGCGGGAGCTGCGCCGTGGCGCTGGAACAGGAAGAACAGGCCGACCATGAGCGTGGTGATGATGGCCCACTCGAGCAGGATGCACAGGGGGTAGACCCAGGTAAAGTCGTGGTTGGACGAGACCTCCATGCCCAGCAGCGCAAAGACGCCGGCGAGCAGCAGGCACAGGACGGCGGCGACGAGCGGTTTGCCCACAAAGGCGCCGCGCAAACGAGCGAGCTTGCCGGTGGGGGTGGGCGCATCGCCCGAGGCGAACGCAAAGACGCGCGGGGCGATGCGGTCGCGGGCGATACTGGCCCAAGCGCAGCCGGTGAGGATGGCATTGGTCAGGATGAGCATCACAAAGGCGAGCGGCTCGTTTTGGGCGACGAGGCCAATGGCGCCCCAAATGGTCAAAAAGAGCTGGAACAGGCCGAAGGCGACGCTCCACCCAAGAGCGCTTTTGGCAACGGTGCCCGACTGAGCGCGAATGGTCTTGGCCTCGCGCAAAACAAGGTAGACGGTCGCCGCAAGACCGACGAGCGAGATGGCGGCAGCGAACATGCTGAGACTCCTCACAAACTTAAAACCTACGAAAGCGGGGGTTTACCCGATTGTTACCTAAATATGCGCTGCATTTGCGGGCTGCGCACAACAACCAGCCATATTAACGCGCATGTGCGGCGGTGTGGCTCAATGTAGTGGCGACCTGCGCGATAATGGACGGGAATTACACGGAAACGTAAAGGCTTCTTAAAGAATTAGCGAGGATGAGGCGATGAACGAGCAGGTTTGCACCAAGGCTGTGGATACGTGTGGCTATCCGGTCGAGACCACGGGCAATGCGGTGCTGGACACGTTGGAGCACCGTTCCTCCACGCGTGCCTTCGCGCGTGATGACGACGATCGTCCCGTGGCGGTGACCGACGAGCGGCGGGCGGCGATTCTGCATGCGGCGAGCCGTGCGCCGTCGGCAGGCGCCATGATGATGTATTCCATCGTGAGCATTCGCGAGCAGGCTACGCTGGATCGTCTGGCCGACCTGTGCGACCACCAGCCCATGATCGCCAAGGCGCCCTGGGCACTAATATTTGTGGTCGATTATGCCAAGTGGATCGATCTGTTTGAGCACGTGGGCTGCTTTGAGCCCGAGTTTGTCGAGCGCACGGGTAAGGCGCCCCGCCGCGCGCCGGGTTTGGGCGACTTTGCCATCGCGGCCCAGGACGCCGTGATCGCCGCGCAAAACGCCGTGGTCGCCGCCGAGGCCCTGGGGCTGGGGAGCTGCTACATCGGCGATGTTATCGAGAATGCCGAGGAAGTTGCCGGGCTGCTGGACTTGCCGCCCTATACCATGCCGCTGTCGATGCTCATCATCGGCACGCCCCGTAAGGAGCGTCCGGCCATTGCGCATCCCGTGGTGAACCTGGTGCACGAGGAGCGCTACTGCCGCGCCGATGCCGCGACCATGGACGCGCAGGTGGCCGAGATGGACGCGATGTTCCGTCCGCATGCCCGCGTGGTGGGGGAGCGCGTCGTGGACATCTATACCCGCAAGCACACGAGTCCCTTTATGGCCGAGATGAGCCGCTCCATGGAGTGGTGGTTCAAAAATTGGCTCGGAAAATGACGGATGCGACAAAGAGACAGTCCCTTTGTCACATTCCATATCGCCGAGGTGGCTTAAAGGCCGTATAAATGTTTATCTAGCTGGGAAAACAGTGCCATTCAAACATGGGCCGATTACCTATAATTCCTTCGAACATTAAAGTTGGGAGGAAACCGGCTTATGGAACAAAAGGCCAAGGAGGCAGCTTCGCACGCTGCGATTCCTGTGAGCATCTCGGCGATGCTCGTCACGCTGGGCGTGGTGTACGGCGATATCGGCACCAGCCCTATGTATGTAACCAAGGCGCTCGTTGCCGGCAACGGCGGCATCGGAAGCGTCACGGAGGAGTTTGTGCTCGGCGCGCTCTCCCTTGTCGTGTGGACGGTCACGTTGCTGACCACCATCAAGTATGTGCTCATCTCGCTGCGCGCCGATAACCATGGCGAGGGCGGTATCTTTGCCCTGTACAGTCTGGTCAAGCGCTGTGGCAAGTGGCTTATCATCCCCGCCATGCTAGGTGGCGCCGCGCTGCTCGCCGACGGCATCCTCACGCCGGCCGTTACCGTTACCACGGCCATCGAGGGCCTGCGCACCATCCCGGCGGTCCATGCCGTGCTGGGCGATGACCAAGGCCGCGTCGTCGCCATTACGCTCGCCATCATCATCGTGCTCTTCTTGGTACAGCGCATCGGTACGGCCAAGATCGGTCACGCCTTTGGCCCCATCATGACGCTGTGGTTCCTGTTCCTGGGCGGCACGGGTCTGTTCTTTGTCTTCCAGCACCCCGCCGTGCTGCTGTGCCTCAACCCGGTGCGCGGCATCGCCTTTTTGCTGAGCCCCAACAACCACGCGGGCATCATGATTCTGGGCAGCTGCTTCCTCGCCACCACCGGTGCCGAGGCGCTCTACTCCGACATGGGCCACGTCGGCCGCGGCAACATCTACGCTACCTGGCCGTTCGTTAAGTGCTGCCTGCTGCTTTCCTATATGGGCCAGGGCGCTTGGCTTATGAACAACGCTGCCAACCCCGAGCTCATGGGCATTGCCGACCTCAACCCGTTCTACCAGATGCTCGCCCCGGGCCTGCGCCCGTTTGCCGTCGGCCTTTCCACCGTCGCGGCCATCATTGCCTCGCAGGCGCTCATTACCGGCGCGTTTTCGCTGGTGTCCGAGGCCAGCCGTCTGGACCTCATGCCGCACATGCAGGTCTTCTACCCTGCCGAGACCAAAGGCCAGCTCTACATCCCCATGGTCAACAACGTCATGCTCGTGGGCTGCGTCATCGTGGTGCTGCTGTTCCAGAACTCGGCGCATATGGAAGCCGCCTACGGCCTTGCCATTACGCTGACCATGATGTGCACCACGCTGCTGCTCTTCTTCTACCTGCACGAGGAGCGCAAGCTCAAGGTCGCGCCGTGGATCTTCGCGGCCTTCTTCCTTTTGCTCGAAGGCTTCTTCTTCGTGAGCTCGCTCACCAAGTTCTTCCACGGCGGCTATTTCACCATCCTCATGGCTGCACTCATCATGGGCATTATGGTGTGCTGGTACAATGGCACGGCTGTCGAGCAGCGCCAGTTTACGCTGCTGCCGCTGCGCAGCTACCTGCCGCAGCTCAAGCGCCTGCGCGATGACGATCGCTACGAGCGCCTGAGCGACAACATCGTGTACCTGACCAAGGACACCCATACCGACTACATCGACCGCGACATCGTCTACTCGATTCTGGACAAGCATCCCAAGCGCGCTCGCGCCTGGTGGTTTGTGAATGTCGAGACCATGGACGAACCGCACACTTTTGCCTATTCGGTCGAGACGTTCGGCACCGACTACGTGTTCCGCGTGCATCTGTACCTGGGCTACAAGATCAACCAGCGCGTTAATGCCTATCTGCGTCAGGTCGTTCAGGACCTGGCTGCCACCGGCGAGCTGCCGCCGCAGACGCATGACTACTCGGTCTACAAGGATCCGGGTAACATCGGTACGTTCAAGTTCGTCCTGATCCGTAAGCTTCTGGCGCCCGAAAGCGATGTGGAGCCGAGCGAGCGTACGGCCATCACGCTCAAGTACATCATTCGTCGCGCCGCCGGCACGCCTGCACGCTGGTACGGCCTGGAGAACTCCAACGTGAGCTTTGAGTACGTGCCGCTGTTCACCAAGTTCAAGGCCGTGAACAAGATGCAGCGCCTGGCTCCCAACGAGCGCCCGTAGTCGACGCTTGAGGTTTGGCTGCGAACGGGCAGGCTTGCAATGACAGTGATTGAGTCCTGGGAGGAAACCATGGATGCAAAGGTGCTTGACGGTTGCGATTTTGCGACCGAGCTGGTGCGTGAGGCGCGCGTCGATGCCGCCGAAGATCGGTTCTTTACGAATCGTGCCAACATGGATATGGCCGACCGCGTGATCTCGATCGTGGTGACGGTGCTTGTCGCGGCGTGCGTTTGCGCGCTGCTCGCGCACGTGCTGTTTGTCTAGTGACCGCCGGTTGCAAAGGCTATACACTTGGAACCACCACAAGGGAAACCACCACAAAGGTGCCTGTCCCTTTGTGGTGGTTTTTGTTTTTGAGAGAGGGGCGGGGCACTGATGGACGTCCGTACGGACGGCGATATTGCCGATAGCTTTTGGTGGCGGCGCACAACGCTGACGCGCCGCACTCCTCTGTATGACGCCTGCGTATCGGTGGGGCTGCTGGTCGCGGCGACGATTGTGGGCGCGCTGCTCGACCATCCGGGTCTCGCGCCGAGCATCATGATCGTCTATGTGTTCGCCGTTCAGCTGTGCGCATTCTTTACCTGGAGTCGCCTGTATTGCTTGCTGAGCTCGGCTGCCGCCGTGGCGCTCTACAACTTCTTGTTTGTCGACCCGCGCTACTCGCTGTCGCTTATCGACCGCGGCTATCCCGGCATGTTCTTCATCATGTTCGTGGTCTCGCTTGTGTCGAGCTCGATTGCGTTGGCCCTGCGGCGCGCCTTGGCACAGGCTGCCGCCAGCGACCGCCGCACGCATATGGTGCTCGAGACCAACCGCATGCTGCAGCGGTGCGCCGACGAGCAGCAGATCGTTCACGCCATGGCAACGCAGCTGGCGCGTCTTTCGGGCTGTCCGGTCGTGTGGTACAGCGCCGATGCCGAGGGCGATGACCTGCTGCCGCGTGCGACATACACGGCCGTGGGCGATGCCGCACCGGTGCACGAACTGGCGCCGCAGATGCCGCCGCGGCTCTCGGCGTCCGCCTATGTGGGAACGCCGCTCGACGCCACGTTTGGCGGCTCGGCGTTTTATGGCATCTACCTGACGGTTCGCACAGGCGACGGCTTCGCGCGCTCGGGCGACCCCGCCTCGGTGGTGGGCGTGCTGTCTATCGTTGCCGAGCCCGACGTGCTGACGCACGAGGAGCGAACACTTGCCGATGCCATCGTGAGCGAAGGCGAGCTGGCACTCGATCGCGCCCGCGCCATGGAGGCCCGCGAGGAGGCGGCGGTGCTTGCCAAAAACGAACAGCTGCGCGCCAACCTGCTGCGCTCCATCTCGCACGATCTGCGTACGCCGCTCACCAGTATTTCGGGCAATGCTGATGTCCTGCTCGACCAGGGCTCGACCGGCACCGCCGTGCTCGATGCCCAGACGCGCCGCGGCCTGCTCCTGTCCATTCGCTCGGATGCGCAATGGCTCAACGCCACCGTCGAGAACCTGCTCGCCATCACCAAGCTCGAGGGTGGCGGTATGCGCCTGTCGACCACACTCGAGCTCATGGACGATATCGTCGAGGAGGCGCTGCGCCACGTGAACCCTGCCGTGCGCGAGCACGACCTTAAGGTGGTGGCGTGCGATGAGCCGGCGCTCGTCAACGTCGATGCGCGCCTGATGGTGCAGCTGGTGGTCAATCTGGTGAATAACGCTATCACCTATACACCCGCAGGCTCGCATATCGTGATTTCGATTAGCGTCGACGATGGACGCGTGGCGTGCTCGGTGGCCGATGATGGTCCGGGCATCGCACCCGAGGATCGCGAGCGCATCTTTGAGTCGTTCTATACCGCCAACCATGGCCTGGCCGACAGCCACCGTAGTGTGGGCCTGGGGCTTTCGCTCTGCCGGTCCATTGCGCTGGCGCATGGCGGTAGCATAGAGGTTGCCGCGGCGGACCCGCACGGCTCGGTCTTTACGATTGAGCTTCCCGTCGCCGATGTTTCGTTTGATAAGGAGTAGCGTCGTGCCGAACTCTGCCGTAAAACCGCTCATCTTGGTCGTTGAAGACGACCCCGCCGTTCGCAATCTTATCGTTGCCGCGCTCGAGGCGCACGGCTTGCGTCATATGGCCGTGGAGACCGCCCATGCCGCTATCGCCGCCGCCTCATCGCAAGCGCCGAGCATTGTGCTGCTCGATTTGGGCCTGCCCGATATGGACGGCGTCAAGGTAGTGGAGTCGGTGCGCGCATGGTCGGGCATGCCGATCATCGTGGTCTCGGCGCGCAGCGAGGACGCGGACAAGATTCGCGCGCTCGATGCCGGCGCCGACGACTACCTGACCAAGCCGTTTTCGGTCGAGGAGCTGCTCGCGCGCATTCGCACGACGCTCAGGCGCCTTTCGTATGCGCAAACGGGCGGTGTTGCCTCCGAGGGCTCGTTCGATACCGGTGAGCTGCATATCGATTTTGATGCCGGCATCGCCACGATGGATGGCGAGGAACTGCATCTGACGCCGATCGAGTATAAGCTCCTGTGCCTGCTGGCGCATAACGCCGACAAGGTGCTGACACACCAGTTTATTTTGCACGAGATTTGGGGCACGGCAACTAAGAGCGACCTGGCGAGCCTGCGTGTCTTTATGGGCACGTTGCGTAAGAAGATTGAGTCCGACCCCGCGCATCCGCGCTATATTCAAACCCACGTAGGCATCGGTTACCGATTGGTCACCCAAGGGTAGGACGGCGTCCGCCATCCCAATATGAGTTGCGGTGAAATACGGTCTAAATTTGCCTAATTCCAGGCAAAGCAGTCCGTATTCCACCGCAACTTTGTTTATTTGCCTCTGGGTTTGCTGGCGTAGAACTTCTTCTTTTTTGGTTTACCGGCGGGGGAGGGTTTGCCGTTGCCGCGCGGCCCCCGGTCGCCTGCCTGCACGTGCGCGGGCGCTGCCGCGCGAGGCTTGCGGGCTTCGGGATTGCGCAGCTCCTCGACGCGCTCGGCAATCTCCTCGGCGCTAAAGCCGACTTCGGCCATGGCGTCCTCGATGGGCAGGCGGCGCACGATATAGCAGTGGTGCACCTTCTGGTTGCGTGCGAAATCCTCGGGGATGGTCTGCGCCGTAATGTCCTCCAGCACGACGCCCGCGCGCGCGAGCTTGCGCGTTTCGGGGCGGAAACCGCGCAGGTTGCAGCTAAAGATGGCATGGCCGCCCTGTGCAAGCAGGCGTGAAACGCCGGCCAAAAGCTCAACATGGTCGCGCTGGACATCCCAGGTGCGGCGGCCCATCTTGGACGAGTTCGAAAACGTGGGCGGGTCGACAAAGATTAGGTCCCAGCGGTTGCGCGTCTGGCGCTGGTCGCGAATCCAGGCGAGCACGTCGTCGCGCACAAAGTGATGCTGCGGCCCCACAAAGCCGTTCTGGCGCATGTTGCGCTCGGCCCAGTCTAGGTAGGTGTTCGAGAGGTCGACCGTCACGGTCTCCTCGACGCCGCCGTCTGCCGCATAGCAGGTGGCGGTGCCGGTATAGGCGAACAGATTGAGGAAGCGGCGTGCCTGTTTGGCGTGCTCGCGCACCAGGTTGCGGGTGACGCGGTGATCCAAGAAGATACCCACATCCAAATAGTCGTCAAAGTTGACGGCAAAGGTAAGGCCGCCCTCTTCGATGAGCGGCAGACGACGGCGCGCGATGTTGGCGCGCTCGCCCGAGCCACCCTTGCCGGCGCCCTGTTTGCCGTACTGCGAGCCGCCGCGCGAACGCATGCGGGCCTTGGCGTGCACGTGCTCGGCCGGAACATCAAGAATACGCGGCGCGATGGCCAAGATGTCGAGCATGCGGGCCTGGGCAAGCGCGGGGTCGATGGTCTTGGGTGCGGCGTATTCGGCGATGACGAGCCAGCGGCCCGGCGTCTGCGGGCAGCCCTCGTACAGGTCGATGGCGGCGGAGTAGTCGGGCAGGTCGGCATCGTAGACGCGGTAGCAGCTCACGCCCTCGCGCTTGGCCCACTTGCGGCGCAGGCGGGCATTCTTGCGCAGGCGGTTGGCGAACTGCTCAGACTCGGGAATGAGCACGGGCAGCGGCTTGCCGTCGCCCAGGTCGAGCATGGCGGCAGGCTCGGGCATGGCGGAAGCAGCGGCTTCGCCTTGGGCATCTGCGGTCTGCTCCTCGGCATCTGCACTGGTCGCAGCCTCAAACGCTGCGGCGGCGTGGTCGAGCGAAGGCCAAACCTCAATAGCCGCCTCCTCGTTATTGGGCATGACGGCGATGGAGCGCGCGGGCTCGGCATGGAGCGCGCGGGCCAGCAATCCGTCGCGGGTGAGCGCGGCGACCGGCGCTGCGGCAAGCTCGGGCGCGCGGCGCAGCTCGCCTACCAACGTCATGGCGTCGTGCATGAGCGAAAGCGGGGTCTCGGTCGTATCCGCGACCACGGCGGCACCGGCGACGGCGCCCGCATGGTCCAGCATGGTGGCTGGCTTGGCAGCGCAAAAGTCGACAAAACGCTTATAGCCGGCGCACTTGACCATGCGCTCGGCGGTCTTGCGGGCGGCGGGGTCGATGTCTACAGCCACGATGCGCGCCTGGCGCTCGCGCGCTGCCGCTTCGCGCTCGCGCGCCTCGGCAAGCAGCTGCTCCCACAGGGCGGCGTCGTGCAGCTGCCAGCCCTCAAAGCCCCAGCGCTCGCGTGTGGCGCCCGGGGCGCGGTCGGTCAGAATGTTCACGGCTTCCAGCAACAGGCCGCCGCCGGCGCACGAGGCATCGATCAGCGTGGGCAGGGCTTCGTTCTCGTAATCATCGGCCGTCAGCTCGCGCTCGCACAGTGCGGTCCAGCCGACCTGCGCCAGCACCAGGGCGGCGTAGTCGGGGCGCAACACGTGCGCACCCTCGCCGGCACGGGTCGCCGCGGGCGGCAGGCGCTTGAACAGCGGGTCGCCCGAAAGGTCCAGGCTGATGCTCGCGCGGCGCTGGCGCAGCGAAAGCAACAGGTGAACGTCGGGATCGGCAGCGTCGACATCGGCGCGACGGCCCGTGGTCTCGGCCAGACGGTCGCACAGCGCGTCCTTGGCGCGCAGGGCCGAGAAGCGCGTGTTGCGCAGCTGCTCGGTCACGCCGCGGGCGGTGATGGCGATGGTGGCGCCGGGGCGGATGATGGTCTCCCAGGCGATGTCGTAAACGCTGTCGTACAGTTCATCGGCATCCTGCGCCTCAAAGCGCCCGAGTACCACGAACACACGGCTCGCCAGGCGCGACCACAGACAGGCGCGGTAGCCTTCTTCGAGCTCGCCCTCAAATGTAGCGCGGCCCTTCAGCCGGCGAACATGCGAAAGCCCGAGGCGTTTAAGCTCATCGGCGAGTGCGGACTCAAAGCCCTCGGGGCAGCTTGCGTAAAATTCCATGGGTGACCTCTCTGGTTGCGTCGCTCCATTATATGATGGATGCTTCGTTTACTCTCGCCCCCGAAAGGAACCCATATGATTGATGCGTGCCCCGATTCCGCCGTGCTCTTTTTTGACGTGGACGGCACGCTGACGTCGTTCGATCCCGACAACATGACCGACAAGGACTTTTCGGCGGTTCACCCCTCGCAGGCGGTCGTCGAGGCGTTTCATCGTCTGCGCGACGCGGGACACCAGGCATTTATCTGCACGGGTCGTCCCTTGTGGCTGATTGCCGATGGCCTGCGCGCGCTGAACCCGGCGGGTGTCGTTGCCATGGCGGGAGCGACGCTCGAGGTCGAGGGCCGCGTGGTGCATGAGGACTGCTTTGACGAGGACGTTATCGAGGAGCTTGCGCGCCGTATGGCCGCGGCAGGGATTGAGGCCTTTTTCGAGACCAACGTGGCTACTTTTGCCCTGGAACCCGCGGGTGTTGAGCAGTCGTCTCTGATCGGCACTTCTGTGGTGCACAGCACCGAGGAAATGCGCGTCGACGGCCGTCTGCGCGTGGGCAAGGTGTGCATCGTCGCGAGCTACCTGGCTCGCGTAGCCAACGATGACGGCTTTATCGATCGCGAGTTTGAGCTGTGCAACACCGGTGGTCAGAATCGCGAGCTGAGTCCCAAGGGCATTGACAAGGGCGTGGGCGTGGCGCGAGCGCTGGAATACCTGGGTCGCACCGGCAACGCGCGCACCTTTGGCTTTGGCGATTCCGGCAACGATCTGGGTATGCTCGCCGCTGTCGAGACGGCCGTGGCCATGGGCAACGCCATGCCCGAGGTCAAGGCGCTCGCCGACTACGTGACTGATGATGTCGCACACGACGGCACCGTCACAGCGATGCAGCATTTTGGCCTCATCTAATGAATCCCGCGTTCTGACGCTTGCTCAAACTGCGACTCTTTGCTTTTGCATGCTCAATCGATTTATCAATCCAAACACTGAGGTGTTTATACCGTTCGCCGAGAAGATAAAAAACCGCAGCTCACGCCTTGATAAACGTAGGTAAAGTGTTTAGCAGTTTATCGGCCGTATGCTAACGAAAGGAATCAGGCAGATGGCAATCAAGGTGTTCGCTGACGGTGCAAACCTCGAGGGCATGCTCGACATGTACGAGAACGGCAACGTTCAGGGTTTCACGACCAACCCGTCCCTTATGAAGAAGGGCGGCGTGACGGATTACCGCGCGTTTGCCAAGGAGGTCCTGGCCCATATCACCGATGTGTCCGTCTCGTTTGAGGTCTTTGCCGACGACGTCGAGACCATGGAGGTCGAGGCGCGCGAGATCGCTACCTGGGCCGAGAACGTCTACGTCAAGATTCCGTGCGTGACCACCAAGGGCGAGTCCACCGCCGAGCTGGTGCGCAAGCTTTCGGCCGACGGCATCAAGGTCAACGTCACCACCATCTTTACGCCTAAGCAGGTTGACGAGATGGTCGAGGCCGTTGACACCGAGACGCCGTCCATCATCTCGCTCTTTGCCGGCCGCATCGCCGACACCGGCGTCGACCCCATTCCGTTTATGACGGAGTCGGTCAAGAAGGCCGCTGCCAAGTCCAACTGTGAGGTCCTGTGGGCGTCCACGCGCGAGCTTATCAACATTTATCAGGCCGAGGCCTGCGGTTGCCAGATTATCACGGTACCCAACAGCATCCTGGCCAAGCGCAAGAACATCGGTCGCGACCCGTACGAGGTCTCGCTCGATACCGTGCGCGGCTTTGCCAAGGATATCGCCGCTTTGGGCTTCCATATCCTGCCGTAACGCGAACACTGGCTACGCCGCGGGCTGCTCGCCCCGGCCTTTCCTTTCCCTATCGCTCACGCGCTTCTCGAGGGTCGCGCTAGGCAAAGGAAAGGCCGGGGCTGCCGACACGAGCTTGCCAGCAAGTTGGCGCTTGGCTTCCATATCCTGCCGTGGGCAAAGGTACCCCTGCCTGCGCCGTGCAAAATTGAGAGTATTCAGCAAGGTAAAGGCTTTTACCAGTTGGGTGAAGCACGGAACGGCCCCCGTTTTGGCTCTGACGACGCTAAAACGGGGGCCGTTTTTTGCTTTTTCGTCTCTGAGGGGCATCCGGAACGGTGGAATTTGCAGAATACTCGCGATTTTGCACGTCGCTGCAGGGGGTACCTTTGCTTTGGCGGTTTACTTGCCCTGCACCATGGTGAGGGAGATCTTCTTGCGGTCGCGATCGACCTTTTCAATCCACACCTTGACCGTGTCACCGACGCGCACCACGTCGCTCGGGTGCTTGACGAAGTGGTTGGCCAGTTTGGAGATGTGCACGAGGCCGTCCTGGTGCACGCCCACGTCGACGAAGGCGCCAAAGTCCACAACGTTGCGCACCGTGCCCTTGAGTTCCATGCCGGGTTCCAGGTCGTCGATGGAAAGCGCCGAGCGGCTAAAGACCACCTCGGGCGCGTCGTCGCGCGGGTCGCGGCCGGGCTTCTTGAGCTCGTTGACGATGTCGATGAGCGTGAGGGTGCCGCAGTTCAGGTCGCTTGCCAGCGCCGAGATGCTGCCCAGGCGGCGCTCGATGTCGGGCACGCCGCCGCGGCTGAGCTCGCTGGCCCCAACGCCGGCGCGCTTCAGGACGGACGTGGCCACCTCGTAGCTCTCGGGGTGGACGCTTGTCGCGTCGAGTGGGTTCTTGCCGCCGCTAATGCGCAGGAAACCCGCGGCGTTCAGGTATGCCTTGGGTCCCAGCTTGGGGACCTTCTTAAGCTGGCGGCGATCGGTAAAGGCGCCGTTTTCCTCGCGGTAGGCCACGATGTTTTTGGCCACGCTCGGCGTGATGCCCGATACATATCCCAGCAGGCTTGCGCTCGCGGTGTTTACGTCGACGCCCACGCGGTTAACGACGTCCTCCACCACGTGGCCCAGAGTGCGCGAGAGCTCGGCCTGGTCAAGGTCGTGCTGGTACTGGCCAACGCCGATAGACTGGGGCGGAATCTTGACGAGCTCTGCCAGCGGGTCTTGCAGGCGACGGCCCAGGCTCATGGCGCCACGCACGGTGACGTCCAGGTCGGGATACTCCTGGCTGGCGAGCTCGGAGGCGGAGTACACCGACGCGCCGGCTTCGTTAACGATGGTGTAGCGAAGGCTGGGCGCCTGCTCGGCAATGAACTCCGAGACGACTTCCTCGGTCTCGCGGCTGGCGGTGCCGTTGCCGATGACGATGGTGTTGACGCCGTCCTTCTTGACGAGACGGGCGAGCTCGCGCTTGGTGCCGGCGACGTCGTGGCGCGGCTTGGTGGGGTAGACCACGCCGTGGTCGAGCAGCTTGCCGGTCTCGTCCATAACGGCGACCTTGCAGCCGGTGCGGTAGCCCGGATCGAGCGCGAGCACGCGGGCGCCGCGCACGGGGCGTGCCGAGAGCAGGCCCTCAAGGTTCTTGGCAAAGACGTTGATGGCCTCGGTCTGGGCGCGAACGGTGAGCTTGGCGCGGGCCTCGCGTTCCAGCGAGGGGGCCATCAGGCGCTTGTAACCGTCGGCGATGGCGGCGTCAAAGACGGACGCGAAGACGCCTTGGCGTCGGGGCCAACGGCTGCCGAGGCGTGCCGTGGCAGCGGCGCCGTCGACGTTCACGCGCACGCGGAGCTTGCCCTCGCGCTCACCGCGGTCGATAGCCAGCACACGGTGGTTGGGGATGCGGCGCAGCGGCTCATCATAGCTGTAGTACGGCTCGTAGGGGGTCTTCTCGGCGGGGTCGGTGGCCTCGACGATGATGTCGGCGGTGTTTTGCGTAAAGGCGCGCAGGTCGGCGACGTTCTCGGGGTCTTCGGCCACCGTCTCGGCCACGATGTCGGCGGCGCCGGCGAGCGCCTTCTCGGGCGTGTCGAAGCCGGCCTCCTCGTTGACGTATGCCGCGGCGGTGTCGAGCGCGCTGCCCTTGGCCGAGGCCTGCATGATGATCATGTTGGCAAGCGGCTCCAGGCCGGCCTCGCGGGCCTTCTGTGCGCGGGTCATGCGCTTTTTGCGGTAGGGCTTGTAGAGGTCCTCGACACGCTGGAGCTGCGTGGCCTCGCGAATCTGCTGCTCGAGTTCGGGCGTGAGTTTGCCCTGGGCGTCGATGAGCAGAATGACGTCCTCTTTACGCTGCTCAAGATTGCGCAGGTAGGACAGTCGCTCGTCGAGTGCGCGCAGGGCGACGTCGTCCATGCCGCCCGTGGCTTCCTTGCGGTAGCGCGAGATAAAGGGGATGGTGTTGCCCTCGTCGATGAGCTTGACGGCCGCCTCGATGTTGGCGGCCTTAAGGTTGAGCTCGCGGGCGAGCTGGGCGATAAGATCCATGGGACTCCTTGCGTTTAAGGTGCGTTTGCAGCACAGGGCTACCAAGGATACCACCCGTCCCAAAAGGCTGTTTTGGGACCGCGCCACGAAAACGGCCTATCTACTACGTTTTACCCGTAGGGGTTGACCATACCTGGTTTTACCGAAAGTCGGCAAGCCGTTTACCTGCGGTTTTTATCTCGAGAAATTCGGCGTGCTTGAGGGTGATCGGTTAAGCGTAGTAGATAGGCCCATTTCGTGGCGAACGAACCAAGCTGAGACGCAAAATAGCCTCGCTCCAGAATAATCGTCGGCAAGGTAGCAAAAAGCCCCGCGGGCAGGAGGCTGCTCGCAGGGCAAAGAAGAGGGGCTTGTTGGTGGCGGACCGAAGGGCTCGGCATGGGGTTTCTGCCGAGGCCTGCCCTAATACAGCGTTACAGCTCGACGAGCTGGCCGGTCTCGGCGGCCTCCTTGATGGCGTTGAGAAGCGTGAGCGTCTTAACGTTATCGGCGGGGGTCACGACGGGCTCGACCTCGCGGCGGACAACCCTCACAAAGTGCTTGAGCTGCATCTTGTGCGGCAACGCCGGGTCGACGGCCGGAATCTCCATCTGCAGCGGCTTGTGCCAGTTAGAGGCGCCGTCGTAGGAGAACTGGTGCAGGCGGGGCAGCGAAAGGGCGCCCTTGGTGCCGCCGATAAAGTAGGCGTCGGCGTCGAAGGGGCGGTACTGCGGATCCTCGCGAGCGGTCGCCTCCCAGTTCCAGGGGCTGGCGGTGGCGTCAGAGATGGTCATGCTCGCGAGCGCGCCGTCGGCAAAACGGATGTTGACCACGGCGGAGTCCTCGGTCTCAAAACCGCGGGCGGCGCTGGACTGCATACCCTGGACGGCAACGGGCTCGCCCAGCAGGTAGCGGAGCAGGTCGACGTCGTGCACCAGGTTGACCAGGATCGGGCCGGCACCCTTCTTGCGGCGCCACTCGACATCGAAATACTCGTCATTCTTATAGATCATGTAGTGGAAGCTCGACACGGTGAGCTTGCCCAGCTCACCGGACTCGATGATTTCCTTGGCCTTGTTGACGAAGGGGTTGTGGCGACGGTGCTGACCCACGAGCACGGGCACGCCGGCGGTCTCGGCCTCGGCGGCGAAGGCCTGGGCATCCTCGAGATCGTTGGAGATCGGCTTTTCGACCAGCGGCACGATGTTGCGCTTCACAGCCTCGCGAGCAACGCCCAGGTGCAGGTCGTTGGGGGTGGCGATAATGACGGCCTCGGGCTTGACCTCGTCCATCATCTGGGCGGGATCGGTGTAAAACGGCACGCCGGCGGCCTCGGCCGTGGCGCGGGCGCCCTCAAAGGCGTCGGCGATGGCGACGAGCTCGGCCTCGGGCTCCTCGGTGACAAAGCGGATGTGGTTGCGGCCCATGGCGCCGGCGCCGATAACGGCAATGCGGATGGGGTTGAGCTCAGACATTTCGACTCCTTAATACTGGTGACCGGTGGAATGCGACAAAGGGGCTGTCCCTTTGTCGCATCGGTAAAACTAGGCGGACTTCTTCTTGCTGTCGGAGACCATCATGTAGACGGTGAGCACGACGGCGATGGCGGCGATTACGATAGCGCCGTAGAAGGACTGCTGGTAGGCGGCGCTGCCGGCCTCGGCGTGATACAGCACGGCGGTGATGGGCTGGCTGATCCAGGTGGAAGCGGCGTAGCCCAAAAACATGATGCCGTAGTTGACGCCGATGTTGCTGGTGCCGAAGGCGCCACCGGTGAGCGGCGGGTAGATGACGAGCAGGGCGCCAAAGCTAAAGCCGAGCAGGGCGAGCGCCACAAAGAACATGCTCTGCGTAAAGCTCATCGACATGATGACGAGCGCGACGATGGTGACGACAAGGCTGATGAGCAACGACTTGTAGGCACCGAGCTTGTCGATGATCTGACCAAAGGACAGACGGCCGACCAGGTTGGCGCAGGTGTTGACGGAGACGACCACACCGCCGAGGGCGACGGCAGCGGCGCTCGTGGGATCGGCGAAGAGCTGGACGGCGGCGATGGAGGCAACCTTGCCGACGAGCAGGGTGCCGGCGGTGGCGGCAAAGGCGAAGGTGATGATGAGGACCCAGAAGCGCGGGGTCTTGACCATCTCGCCCGGAGTGAGGTCGCCGAAGGTGCCGGCATGCGCGCCGCCCTTGGGGGCCTCGAAGCCCTCGGGCAGCCAACCGGCCTCGGGGGCCTTCAGGAACAGGGCAGAGGCGGCGATCGTCACAAAGAAGATGACGCCGAGTGCCTTGAGGGCGCCAAAGATGCCCAGGCTCGGGATGAGCAGCGAGGCGAGTACCGGGGACAGCACGGCGGGACCGGCGGTCGAAGCGGCCAGGGTGATGCCGGAGGCGAGACCCTTCTTGTCGATGAACCACTTTTGACCGGTGGTGAGCGCGGGGTTGTAGCCCAAGCCGTTGCCGATGGCGGCGACGAGCGAGAACCACAGGTAGAACTGCCACGGCTCGGTGACGGTGCCGGACATGAACCAGCCCAGGCCGTAGCACACGGCGGCGGCGATCACGACGTTGCGCGGGCCGATCTTATCGGAGATGCGGCCGGCGAAGATGCCCGTCACGGCCATGATGGTCTGAAAGACCGGGAAAGCCCAGGTAAGGGCGCTGGACCACTCGGGGTAGACGGCGAGCAGGTTCTTGCTTACGACGGAATACAGCGCGATGGAGCTGATGAAGAACATGGTGACGCACGCGGCGGAAAGCACGACAGCGCGACCCTTGTTGGAGTTGGTGGAAGCCATTGGACTCTTTCTAATCGATACGGGGGAGGAGCGGGCGTGTCCGCGGGGCCTCCCTGTCAGGTTGGTTTACTGGTCAGTCGGCTTTGCGACGCCGGACTCATCGGACCAGAGCTCGACACCCTTGCTCTTGAGGTAGTTGTCGGCAAAGGCTCGGCGGCCGCCGGGCTTGGCGGTGAGGTCGCCCATCATATTGGAGAAACCGCCATCGACCTTGATGGCGTCACCGGTGGTAAAGTCCGAGCGCTTGGACGCCAGGAACATGACGGCGTTGGCGATATCGCTGACCTCGCCGATGCGACGCGTGGCGATGAGGCGGCTGCGGCTCTTCTCGACCTCGGGGTCGGCGTAAAAGCTTGCCGACATGGGGGTCTTAACGAAGCAGGGCTCGACGCAGTTGGAGCGCACGCCGTAGGGGCCCCACTCGGCAGCCAACATCTTGGACATCATGTTGACGCCCGCCTTGGTGGAGCTGTACACGCCCGAGAACGTCTCGGGGGAGTGGCTGGCGACGGTCGAGATATGCACTAGGCGGCCCTGACCGGCCTTGATCATCTCGCGACCAAAGCGCTGCGAGGTGATGAAGTAGCCGGTGAGGTCGACGTTGAGCACCTGCTCCCAGTCGCTCAACGGCAGGTCCTCCATGGCGGCGAAGCGCAGGATGCCGGCGGTGTTGACGAGGACGTCGACGCGGCCGAAGTCGGCGATGGTGGCATCGACGGCGGCCTGAACCTCGGCCTCGTCGGTGGCATTCATCTTGTAGCCCTCGGCGTGGATGCCAAACTCGGCGGCGAGGTCGGCGGCTGCAGCCTTGACCTTTTCCTCGTCCAGATCGAGCAGGACGACGTTGGCGCCGTTGCGGGCGAACTCGCGGCAAATCTCGACGCCCATACCGCCGAGTGCGCCGGTAACGGCGCAGACATCGCCCTCGAGCTTAAGCCAGTTGCTCATAGGAACTTCCCTTCTTGTGCCTCCCGGTGGGTCGTTCCCATTAACTGACCCACGTGGTTTTCGCTGGTTATCGTATGCTTTGCATTTGCGCAGGTGAATTGCATATTTGTTAGAATGGCGTTAACCGTAGGTTTACACCGTGCGATGCAGTTTTTCTCAATTGAGTGCGTGACCTGCGAAAACAACCCCCTGTGGCACCATGTGGCCACAGACGCGAAAACGGGAGATTGACGTGTACGATCGACGACTTGAGGCCATATCGGCCGCCGCGGAGCTGGGAAGCTTCTCGCGTGCGGCGGCAAAATTGCGCGTGTCGACCCCGGCGCTCGTCAAGCAGGTGTCGGGATTTGAGGCCGAGTTTGGCATCACGTTGTTCGAGCGCTCGCATTCTGGTGTTAAGGTGACGCCGGCAGGTGCCCTGCTGGTGGACGATGCGCGCTCGATCATGCGCCAGTCCGAGGACGCGCTACGCCGTGCCCGACGCGCGGCAGGCGATGGCGGGGCCGTGCGTCTGGGCGTGTCGATGATGTGTCCGGGGCGCCAGACGCTGTCGATGTGGACGGGCGTACACGAGCTGGAGCCATCGTTGCGCTTCGAGATCGTGCCGGTGAGCGACCTCTACGACGAACGCGAATCCGTCATGCGCAGCTTGGGCCGCGAGGTCGATGTGGTGCAGTCGAGTTTTTCGACCCCGCGCTGGGGTGACGCCTGCCAAAAGCTCCGCATTGTCAACGTGCCGTTTTATATCGACGTGCCGCGCACGAGCCCGCTGGCGCGCAAGAATCGCATTACGGTCGCCGACTTGGAGGGTATGCGTCTGCGCGTGCTCCGCCACGGCAACGACGCTATGGACAGCCTGCGCATCGATCTTTTGGCAGACGGCGGCGTTGACGTGATCGATGTGGACAGCTTTGACTTTGCGCTCTTTAACGAGGCTAACGAGGCGGAGGAAAAGGGCGACGCGGTGCTCACCTGCGGAGCGTGGTCGGGGGTGCACCCAGCCTTTGTGGGCGTGCCGTTCCTGTGCGGTCGCGAGGTGCCGGTCTTTCTGCACTACCCGCTCGAGCCCACCCTCCAAGTCCAAAAATTCGTCAACGCCATGGCACAACTTCTCAAATAGCTATCGTGTCGATGATTCTTTAATTCCCGTCCTAGAAAAATCATCTGGTAGAGTTGACCTCACGTGAATTTCAGCACACTGCGTATCACCTGTGCTTTTGTCATTTGGGGGAGTGAACTTGTGAATACTTCTGTCGCCAAGAAAGCCAGTCGGGCGATGCGCCTGCTCATGATGGTGCTCACGGCAGTTCTCATCTTCTTCTTCATTAATGTTATGCTGCTCGTCTCCGATATCCAGGGCACGGCGCGCGTGGTCAACTACACCGGTCTGGTGCGCGGTACCACGCAGCGAATCGTTAAGCTCGAGGACGCGGGCCAGCCTCAAGATGACCTGCTCAAAGCCGTGGATTCATACATCAACGGTTTGCGTTACGGAAGTGACAATCTCAACCTCGTCCGTCTCGACGACGACGAGTATCAGGCAAAGATGACCGAGCTTGCAAGTTATTTTGATGAGCTTTGCGCCGAGATCGTCCGCGTGCGCGAAGTCGGCTACGAGAACACCGGTATCATCGCGATGAGCGAGGAGTTCTTTGGCATTTGCGACGATGCTACGCGACTCGCAGAGGACTACTCTCAGGAGAAGGCGTCGGCGCTCAACTATCTCGAGGGCCTGGTGATCATCGACATCGTGGGCTTGGTGGCGACCTTTGCGGTCGAACTTGTTCGCGCGGTGCGCACTGCCGCGCTCAACCGCGAGCTGCAGAACAAAGTCTATCTCGACGAAGCCACAGGACTGCCCAATAAGAATAAGTGCGAGGAGATCTTGGGGCAGGAGCATCCCGTTTCCGCTGAACCGCCCGTTGCGCTGTGCGTCTTCGACCTTAACAATCTGCATACGGTCAATAACAACTTCGGCCACGAGAAGGGCGACGAATACATCCGTTCTTTTGCCCAGCAGCTGGGGTGCGTGGCGTCCGAGACCTGCTTTGTAGGCCGCGACGGTGGCGATGAGTTTATCGCGGTGCTGCGGGATGCCGATCGAGCTGCCGTGGAGTCCTGTCTCGCTCGGGTTCGTGCGAACGTGAACGAGTATTCCGAGGCTCACCCCGACATGCCTATCAGCTATGCGGTGGGCTACGCGCTTTCCAGTGATTTTGATGAACCGCCTACGATGCGCGAGCTCTTTTCCCAGGCCGACAAAAACATGTACATCGACAAGAACCGCGTAAAGACAGCTGAGGCAGCCGGGCTGCAACGCGAGGAACGGTAAGCTTGTAACGAAGGGCATAGAAAAGCCTCCGCAGCCCGTGTGTGCTGCGGAGGCTTTATTCGTTGCGGTGCATTGTGTTTGGGTCGTTGAGATGAGTCGATTTGCCCCGAAAGAGGAGGGCGTTGACCTTAGGGTCATGCCCGACGAATGAGCGGCAAATCGGCCATCTCGGCGAGCCGAACTACTCCAGCTCAAACGCTCCGGTATAGAGCTGGTAGTAATACCCGCGCTTGGCAATCAGCTCGTCGTGGTTGCCGCGCTCGATGATGCGGCCGTGGTCCAGACAGATGATCGCGTCGGAGTTGCGCACGGTGGACAGGCGGTGCGCGATGACAAACGTCGTGCGGCCCTCCATGAGCTTGTCCATGCCTGCTTGCACGATGGCCTCGGTGCGAGTGTCGATGCTCGACGTGGCCTCGTCCAGAATCATCGCCGGCGGATCGGCGACGGCGGCGCGGGCGATCGAGATCAGCTGGCGCTGGCCCTGCGACAGCTGCGCGCCGTTGCCGGTGAGCATGGTGTCGTAGCCGTCGGGCAGGCGGGTGATAAAGTCGTCCGCGCCGGCGAGCTTGGCCGCCGCGATGCACTCCTCGTCGGTAGCGTCCAGGTTGCCGTAGCGGATGTTATCCATCACGGTGCCGGTGAACAGGTTCACGTCCTGCAGCACCACGCCCAGCGAGCGGCGCAGGTCTGCCTTGCGGATCTTGTTGACGTTGATGCCGTCGTAGCGAATCTTGCCGTCGGCGATGTCATAGAAACGGTTGATGAGGTTGGTGATGGTCGTCTTACCGGCACCGGTGGCGCCGACAAACGCGACCTTCTGGCCCGGCTTGGCAAACACGGACACGCCGTGCAACACCTCGTGGTCGGGCGTGTAGCCAAAGTCCACGTTGTCCATGACCAGATCGCCGCGCAGCGGCACGTACTCGATCTCGCCGGTTGCGCGGTGCGGATGTTTCCACGCCCACATGCCGGTGTGGTGGTCGGCCTCCTCGAGCTGCCAGGTGTCGGGGTTCACCTGAGCGTTGACGAGCGTCACATAGCCTTCGTCGGCTTCGGGCTCCTCGTCGATAAGCTCAAAGATACGGTCGGCGCCGGCGAGGCCCATGACCACGGCGTTGATCTGCTGCGAGATCTGGCCGATCTGTCCGCAGAACTGCTTGGTCATGTTGAGGAACGGCACCACGACGGCGATGGACAGTGCCATGCCCGAGATGCTCAGGTTGGGCACGCCCAGCGCCAGGAAAATGCCGCCTGCCAGTGCGACCAGCACGTAGAGCAGGTTTCCCAGGTTCATAAGGATGGGCATGAGGATGTTGGCGTACATGTTGGCCTTCTGCGAGACCTCGAAGAGCTTCTCGTTGCGCTCATCGAAATCGGCCTCGGCGGCGGACTCGTGGCAAAACGCCTTGACGACCTTCTGACCGTTCATGACCTCCTCGATATGACCTTCGACCACGCCGAGCTCGGTCTGCTGTGCAATGAAGAAGCGCGCGGAGTTGGATCCGAGGAGCTTGGTCATAAAGGTCATAAAGGCGACGCCGGCAATGATGACCAGGCACATCCAAACGCTGTAGTACAGCATGATAAAGAACACCGTGACGATGACGATGGTCGTCATGAGCAGGTTGGGCAGCGACTGGCTGATCATCTGGCGCAGCGTGTCGATGTCGTTGGTGTAGTGGCTCATGATGTCGCCGCGCTGGTGCGTGTCGAAGTAGCGAATCGGCAGGTCCTGCATGCGGTTGAACATCTTCTCGCGCAGCTTCTCGAGCGAGCCCTGCGTGACGATGGCCATGGCGCGGTTCCAGAACAGCGAGGACAGGATGCCGACGCCGTAGATGCAGGCGAGGGTGGTCACGAGCTGTGCGATTTTGGGCTGTGCAGCTTCCCAATCGCCCGACTGCCACGATTCGCTAATAATCTGCAGGGCGCTCTGAAGGAAGGTCGCGCCGATGGAGTTGATGATGGCGCAGAGCACCACGCCGACGACGACGAGGGACAAAAGCACGGGGTAGAAGCCAAAGAGCGTCTTGATGAGGCGCGACATGGTGCCGCCCTTGCGGTTGAGAGCGCGCTCGGCGGTCGTTGCCTTACTCATGTGCCTCGCCTCCTTCCTGGGTCTGAGCTTGCGTTGCGGATGCCTCGGCGTCGGCCTCGACGGCCCCTTCGCCCTCGGCAGACATCTTGTTTTGCGAGGTAAAGGTCTCGCGGTAGATTTCGCTCGTCTTAAGCAGCTCGTCATGGTTGCCGATCTGCGCGATGCGGCCACCTTCCATGACGATGATGTGGTCTGCGTCCTGCACGGAGCTAATGCGCTGGGCGATGATGAGCTTGGTCGTGTTAGGCAGATAGCTTGCCAGCCCTGCGCGGATCTTGGCGTCGGTCTTGGTGTCGACGGCACTGGTGGAGTCGTCCAGGATCAAGATCTTGGGGCGACGCAGCAGGGCACGCGCAATGCACAGGCGCTGCTTCTGACCGCCGGAAACATTGGAGCCGCCCTGCTCGATCCAGGTGTCGTAGCCCTTGGGGAAGCCGTCGACAAACTCATCGGCGCAGGCCAGATGTGCCGCCTCGCGGACTTCCTCGTCGGTGGCGTTCGGGTCGCCCCAGCGCAGGTTCTCGGCGATGGTGCCGCTAAACAGCACGTTTTTCTGTAGCACCATGGCCACTTGGTGACGCAGTGCGTCCAGGTCGTAGTCGCGCACGTCCATGCCGCCCACGCGCACGGTGCCTTCGGTGGCGTCGTACAGGCGGGCGATGAGGTTTACGAGCGTGGACTTGGCCGAGCCAGTGCCGCCGATGATGCCGATGGTCTCGCCGCTCTTAATGTGCAGGTCGATATCGTCGAGCGCCTGGCGCTTCGCATGCGCGGAATACTTAAAGCTCACGTGGTCAAAGTCGATGGAACCGTCGGCGACCTCGAGCACGGGCTCGGCGGGATCGGCGATCGTGGGCTCGGCGGCCAACACCTCGGTAATGCGGTGCGCCGATTCGTCGGCCATGGTCACCATGACAAAGATCATCGACAGCTGCATCAGGCTCATGAGGACCTGGAAACCATAGGTAAAGATCGAGGAGAGCTGGCCCACGTCGAACAGCGTGCCCTGGCTCGTGATGATGAGCTTGGAGCCCAGGTAGATGATGACGACAAACGCGCCGTTGACGCAGATGTTCATCATGGGGTTGTTAAAGGCCAGCAGCTTCTCGGCGCGGGTGAAGTCCATCTGGACGTCGCGTGCGGCGGTCGCGAACTTCTCCTTCTCAAAGTCTTCGCGCACATAGCTCTTGACCACGCGCATGCCGGTGACGTTTTCCTCGACGGACTCGTTAAGGGCGTCGTACTTATGGAACACGCGCGAGAAGATGGGGCGCACCTTAAAGATGATAAAGAACAGTCCAAAGCCCAGCAGCGGAATGATGACCAGGTAGACCATGGCGACGCTGCCGCCCATGATAAACGCCATGGTAAAGGCGAAGATCAATACCAGCGGCGCGCGCACGGCGATACGGATGATCATCATAAAGGCCTGCTGCACGTTGTTGATGTCGGTGGTCAGGCGCGTGACGAGCGAGGAGCTCGAGAACTCATCGATGTTGGCAAAGCTGAACGTCTGGATCCTGTAGAACAGGTCGTGACGCAGGTTCTTGGCGAACCCGCAGCTCGCATGGCTGCAGGTGACGCCGGCCGCGGCGCCAAAAGCAAGTGACGTCAGCGCGATGAGCACCAAAAAGCCTGCAGTGGGAAGCATCTCGGCTACGGTGGCGCCGTCTTTGATGGCGTCGATCAGGTTGGCGGTGATAAATGGAATCAGCATCTCGCAGAGCACCTCGCCAAGCACGAGCAACGGCGTGGCAACGGTGACTTTCATATAGTCGCGGATGCTGCCCATGAGGGTTTTAATCATCCAGTTCCTCCCAGGTTACGCGGATTTTATCGAGCATTTCGGCGAGGTCCTCGCGTTCGTCGTGGGTGAGCGCGCTAAAGGCCTGTTTTCTAAAGCGGATGCGGGCCGCCTGGTCGATGCGGGCGTTTTCCCGGCCGGTTTCGGTCAGGCGAATGGTGAGTTGCCGTCGATCCTTGGGGTTACGGCTGCGTTCAATGAGGCCGTTGACCTCGAGCTTGGACAGGATTTCGGAAAGCGACCCCGGCTTGAGGTCAAAGTGCATGCCGAGTTCCTGCTGCGACATCTCGCCGCCGGGCTGTTTGGCCAGCAGGCAGATAATGGGCGCCTTGCCGGACACGCCTCCGCCATGAAAATGCATGTAATGGCCGCAAAAGCCCAGGCCGCTCAGGATGCGCTTGGCGAGTTTGTCTTCAGCGCTGACCGCTTCGGGTATGTCTACCGGTTGCGACGGGTCACCGCCGGGCTCATGCGGAAGGACGAGTGGTTCAACACACATATCTAAGCTTCGCTCCTCTCTTTAGTTAGGTAGTGGAATTGTTTTGTGCCTAACCAATTTAGGAGCGTGAGAAATCAATGTCAAGGTACCAAACTTATTAAGTTACGGCGTTTTGCCAAACGCCGTAACCGCTCGACGCTGCAAACGCTCCTAAGCGGCAATCTGCCTTTCAACTTCGGCGGCATGACCAGAAGGTCAATGCCGCCTCGTTTCAAGGCACCTTGCTCGCTTAGGGGCGTTTTCGCTCATATGACCCAATCCGCTGTCAAGAGCCACAATGGCCCCGCCGACCGCTTGCAATCGGTCGGCGGGGCCTGCCGTTGAACCCGTCCCGGT
>CABUSV010000008.1 GCA_902494345.1 uncultured Collinsella sp. | reverse complement strand
TCCACGCCGTCGGTGAACGTCGTGGGCAGCCAGCTGGTGGTGCCACGACGTGCGAGCTCGGTCGAGCTGATGTTGATGCCCTCGGCATCGTTATCGGTCGTGGCATGGTTATAGAAGCCGTGGATGTGGGTGTCCACCATGCCCGGCGCGATCCATGTGCCCGAATAATCCTTGATCTCGCAAGCGGGCTCGTCGGCCCGCCAGGCGCCGAAGACGCCGTCCTCGACCATGAGGTAGCCGCCCAGCTGCGGCCCCGCCGGCAAAAAGAACTTGTCGGCCTTGATAGCATACGTGCTCATCTATGCTCCCGTACCCGCAGTGTGTTTAAGGGCGGGTCAAAAACCACTGCACTGTTAATTTGAGCGATTGTTCATTGCCTTCTACCGCTCGGCACACTTTGCACCCGTCGCAAAACACGCCAAGCCGTTTATACCCAATAACTCTAGACGGCGCGGTTGTGGTAGACCTTGTACTTAAACTGGTCGGCGCGCGCAACCGAACGCGTATACTCGATAATCTCGTTGTTCATGTCATAGGTGGTACGAACCAAATCGAGGACCGGCGCACCTTCGGCAATCTCGAGCAGACGTGCATCGGAATGGCGGGCGATACTCGCATAGAACTCCTCCTCGGCCAGTCGAACTTTCTCGTGATAGTCCTGCTCGATCATGTCGTACAGCGATTTGTTCTCAATCATGGGACGCTTAAGCGCAAAGAATTTGCGGCTTGGCAGATACGTGCACTCAATCATCAGCGGCACGCCGTCGGCAATGCGCAGGCGCTTGATCTTGTACAGACGCTCGCCCAGACGCGCGTTCATCTCTACGGCAATATTCTTGTCAGCTTCGACCTCGGTAAACTCAAGAATCGTCGTCTTGGGCACACGGCCGATCGCCTTCATCTGCTCGGTAAAGCTATAGGTTTGCGTGAGGTTTGCCGTCTGCAGAGAGCGGTCGCACACCATGGTTCCGCGGCCGCGCTGACGGACCACCAAGCCCAAGCGCTCAAGCTCCTGCAGGGCAAGGCGAACCGTCGTACGCGAAAGCCCGTAGCGTTCCGACAGATCGCGCTCGGACGGCAAATAGTCGCCGGGTCGAAGCTCGTGATCGATCTTATCGGTCAGCAAATCGACGAGCTGATCGTACAGAGGTTGTTTGCGCGCTCCCATTGCCATAATGATACCTGCCGGATAAATGACTCGAAATTGGTTGTAACCAGACACCACGTACTATAGCAGTTTTAATGGAATAACAGCAGGTCAACCCATATATTTCAATTTTTACGAGTAGATAAGCTTTACACTGTAATACCAATCTCTCCCGCAACGCAAAAAGCCCGTTAGAACGATGTCCGTTCTAACGGGCTTCATCAGATATACCGGCTTCGCACTCGGAAGCTCAGGCAAACCTTACGCAAACAGGCCGTAGATGCTGATGTTGGCCTTGGCGTACAGGCCGTTGGCGTACCCGGTCCACTTGGAGCTGGCGCTGGAGGCCTGCGAAGAATACTGCTGATAGGCGGTGTAGTAGGCGGTCATGGCCTGCTTATAGGTTGCGCTATCGGCGGTAAAGGAATCGTTGGCGAAGGCCTTAGCGTAGGTGCTGTTCTCGTCCTTCCAGGTGCCCTTCTCGCTATCCCACTCGTTACCGGCAAGGTTGATGATGTAGTCGGCGTAGTCCTTGCTCGCGGTGTCCTCGTTGCCGTCGGAAGGCTCGGTCGGGGCGGTCGGCATGCTCGCACTATCGCCCGCCTTCTTCTTGTAGAGCTTCTGCAGTGTCGCGGACTGGCGGACAATCTGCTTGGCCTGGTCCTTGGACACGCCATACTGCTTGGCCATGGTGCCGTAATCCGAAGTGCCGATAGAATCCTCGGCGTACTTCTTCATCTCCTTAGAAGAGACGGTAATGCCCTCGTCCTCGGCTGCATCGAGCAAAATCTTGTTGCGCACATAGGACAGGATGACGTCGGCGGACGGAGCGGTGTAATTGCCATCGCTATTCTTGACTTTATCGAGGCTGTACTGGCTCTCGATGGCCTCGCGCGCGGTGATATCGCTCTTCTTGCCGTTGTAGCTATAGCTTGCCACGGTCGAATCGAGCTGGTCCTCGGTGAGGGTAGCCGAGCCGACACCCTTGCCGCCAAAGCCGCCATTGCCAATAAAGAAGCCGACCACCGCGGCAATCACGACGGCGACCACAAAGGCGGCAATCATCGTCTTCTTGTGCTTGGATGCATGGTCGTCCACGTCGCAGTCGTCATCGTCCTGCTCTTCGGGCATGAGGTTCTCGTCGGCGGCGTCCGCGGCGACCTTTGCCTCCAGGCGGGCGTCCTCCTCCTCGGCGGTCGTACCGGCGGCAATATGTTCGGCAGACGTGCCGGTGACCAGATCGATCTTCTCGTCCTCATCACCGTCGGGGCCTTCGCCGCGCTCGATGATCTGGATGCCGTCGATCTCGTCCTTCTCGTCCTTCTTTTGAATCAGACCCATAGTCAGCTACTCCTTATTGGGAACACAATCCCTAACAGAATACGCCCGACGAGGCGCCGGGCATATTGATTCTTAGGTTATACGCAAACACTTAAGTACTATTTAGGCGTTTGCAGCCTGCATGTCTTAGGCCAAGTGCTCAATAACGGCATCGGCGAAGGCCTGCGTACCCACCGCACCCTCGACGGAACCGGTCTGGGCACGACGTACGTCGCCGGTAACCTGCTTACCCTCGTCGAGCGTGGCGGACACGGCGGCGCGGATACGATTGGCAGCATCGTTCTCGCCCAGATGATCGAGCATCATAGCCGCAGACAGAATCTCGGCCGTGGGGTTGGCGATATCCTGACCAGCGATATCGGGCGCGGAGCCGTGCGTTGCCTCGAAGATGGCGCAGTCGGCACCGATGTTGGAGCCGGGGGCCATACCCAGGCCACCCACCAGGCCAGCGCACAGATCGCTCACAATGTCACCGTACAGATTGGGCAGCACCAAGACATCGAAGTCGTCGGGGTTTTGGACCAGGCCCATGCAGGTGGCGTCGACGATCTTGTCGTTGAACTCGATATCGGGATAGTTGGCGGCCACCTCGCGCGCCACGCGCAGGAACAGGCCGTCGGTCGCCTTCATGATGTTGGCCTTGTGCACGGCCGTCACCTTTTTGCGACCGCAGCGGCGGGCGTACTCAAAGGCATACTCCACAATACGGCGGCTCTTGGCGATGGAGATCGGCTTGATCGAAATCGCGGAATCGGCGGCGAAGGTCTTTTGGCCCGAACGCTCAACGAGCTGCGAGAGCTCCTCGACCTCGGCAGCGCCCTCATCGAACTCGATGCCGGCGTAGAGGTCCTCGGTGTTCTCGCGCACGATGACCAGGTCGACGTCGCAGAAACGTGAGCCGTCGCCCGGCTGCGACAGACAGGGGCGCACGCAGGCGTACAGGTCAAAGTGCTTGCGCAGGGCCACGTTGACGCTGCGGAAGCCCGTGCCGACCGGCGTGGTGATGGGGCCCTTGATGGCAACCTTGGTCTCGGCGACCGCATCGAGCACATGCTGGGGCAGCGGCGTGCCAAACTCGTCCATGACGCCGGCGCCGGCCTCCTGGACGTTCCAGTTGATCTGGACACCGGTGGCCTCGACCACGCGGCGCATGGCCTGCGTAATCTCGGGACCGATACCGTCGCCGGGAATCAGGACTACATCGTGCGCCATAATCTGTTACTCCTCGTCTTCGGCGTCGTCGGATTTTTTAACGCTAGCACGCTTCTTCTTTTTGGAGAGATCCAGGCCAAAACGTTTAACAAGCATTTCGCAGATCTCGCTCGAACGGGCCTTGAGATAGCTGCCCTTGCCGTTCTCGGCGTCGAACTTAAGGCGCAGCGCGAGCTTCTCGGCAACCTCGGCGTCGATCTCGCCCTGGCCGAACTCGTACAGGCAACCGAGCATGTCGCGATACTCGAGGTCGCCGTGGTAGCACTGGATGGCCTCGTCCAGAATCGGCCAAGCCTCGCGCGACCGCTCGACGCCCGTGGCTCCCCACACGCACAGCAGGCGGAAGGCGGCGTAGCGCAGCGTGGAGGAAATCTCGTCGAACAGCGCGGTCTCAGCACCCTCAAAGGCATCGCCCAGCTGCTCGGGGCAGGTGGTGGCGAGCGCCGCCAGGGCATCGAGGGCCTCCCAGCGGGTCTGCGCCTCGGGGCGGTCAAGCGCCTCGATCAGCGCGGGCGCGCAGGGCACGACACGCTGGGGATCGCGCTCAGCAAGCAGGTGCAGCACGCGGGCGGCAAACTGGCGGATGCGGCGCGTGGGACAGCCAAGCTCTTGGACCAGGCGGTCGACGGCGTTCTCGTTCTCCTCTGCCAGCTGAAGCTGTGCCAGTTCCTCGTCGGTGAGCTGTTCGTCTTTATTTTCTGCCATAGTTACCTCTTCTATTTATTTCTTGGCGTGCTTGCCAGCACCCTTGCTGTCATCGGTGACTGAGATGAGCTGTCGGTCGGAAGCGCCATTGTGGCGTGCGCGACGGCGGTCCTCGGCGTCGCCCGCATCGGCGGCGGCGCGATGGGCCTTGTTGACATTAAAGACCTCGTCGTGCTTGCGCCACGGGCCGACGGATTCGCCAAAGCTCATCTTAAGGCCGGCGATAAAGCCGCCGAGCCAGCCGATCGGCGCAAACTGCACCAGCGGGAACAGCGAGAACACCCAGGTCAGCAGGACGACTGCCGCCGCTCCCGCAAAGTTGGCAATCCAGTAGTCGCGCTTGGTGATGACGCGCTTTTCGCACGCCCACTGGCCGCACAAAAAGCCAATGTAGATCGCAAAGAGAAAGAGCACCAGCGCAAGTACCACGAACGTCCAGCTCATGGGCGCTACTCCCCGTGATGGTGGCCGCAGCAGCACTCGTGGCCGTCGTCATGGCCGTGGCCGCCGCAGCACTCGTGGTCCTCGCCATGGTGGTGGCCACAACCGCACTCGTGGTCGTCGCCATGTTCGCCGCAACCGCAGCCTTCCTCGTGGGCACCGTGCTCCTCGGGACGATACTGCGACCAGTCCAGACCGGCGGCGATGGCGTCGGCCTCCTCCTTGTAGAGGACCGTGATGGCCTGGGTGCCCAGCTTGGCACCACCGATGGCGTCGAGCATGTCGTAGAGCGTAAAGGCGACATCGGCGCCGGGCAGCGCGAGCTCGCGGTCATCGGCGTAGGCGAGCGCCAGACGCAGGTCCTTAATGAAATGCTCGACCATAAAGCCGGGCTTGTAGTCGCCGTCGAGCGCCTTGGGAGCCAGGCTCTCCATGGCGCCGGACTTGCCGGTACCGCCCAGGATCATCTGGCGGGTCTTCTCCAGGTCAAGGCCGCTCAGCTCGGCAAATGCCATGGCGTCTGCCATGCCGACCATGCAGGCGCCCAGCGACACCTGGTTGGCGAGTTTGGCAGCCTGGCCCTTGCCGGCGCCGTCGAAGCAGCAGATGTTGGCCGCAAAGGTGGCAAGGATGTCGCGGACCGGCGCGATGTCGTTCTCGGTAGCGCCCACGATAGCCGTGAGCGTACCGGCGATAGCGCCCGACTCGCCGCCGGTGACGGGGCAGTCAAACGCCATGCGACCAGAAACCTGGGCGGCCTCGGCAATGTCACGGGCGAGCTCGGGCGAGCTCGTGGTGAGGTCGATCAAGACCGCACCCGGCTTAGTGCACGCGAGCAGGCCGTCGCCCGCCAGGTAGAGTTCCTCGACCTCGGAGGGATAGCCCACCATGGTAAAGACGACATCGGCGTTAGCCACGGCCTCGGCCGGCGTATCGGCCCAGACGGCACCGCGCTCGATAAGCGCTGCGGCCTTGGACTTGGTGCGGTTGTTGACCGTGACGGGATAGCCGGCGTCCAGGATGTGGCCGGCAATGGGGGCACCCATGATTCCGGTGCCGATAAATGCGACGGAGAGCTTGTTTGCCATGAAACCTTTCCTTTTGGGTTGGGTGTTGTTACCAGGTTAAATACTCAGCGCCAGCGCTTGAGCTGCGGGGCGCCTGTGGTTGTAGCGCCTGTCTACTCACCGCGTACACGGCGCGCGATGCGGTCGGAAAGCGAGGCTTTCTCGGCGCGGTTCTTGCCCCAAAATGCAAGCGCCACCATGCCGGGCCCCACGTGCGAGCCGATGGTAGGGCCGACGGAACTACGGATAATCGTGGCGTCGGCGCAGCCTTCCTCCTTGCGGATAGCGGCCTCGAGCCAGTCACCGTCCTTCTCGGCATCGGCAGTCATAATAGCGATGGGCATGGTGCGATCGGGCACGTAGTTCTCGCGGAACGACTTGAGGATGGACTTGAGCGCCTTCTTGCGGCCGCGGTTGACGCCGATCAGCGACAGCGAGCCGGCAAGGTCGTAGGAGAGCTCGGGCTTGACATCGAGCTTTGCCGTGAGCTGCGCCGCCGCGGGCGGAATGCGGCCGCCGGCGGCCAGTGCGTCAAAGCTCTCGAGCGTAAAGTAGCCGTGCACGTAGGTCTTGGCCTCGTTTGCCCAATCGACCAGCTGCTTGGCGGTGAGTCCCGCCGAGCGCTGGCGCACGGCCTCGAGCGCCAGGAGCTCGCCGGTCGCGCAGGGTAGGGCGTTGTCGACCACATAGAGCTCAAAGTTAGGATACTCGGCGCGCACGGCATCTGCTGCCTGGCACGCGGAGTTGTAGCTCGACGACAGCGCCGAGGTAAAGCACAGGTAGACCGTGGGCGTGCCCTCTTTGGCGCACTCGGTAAAGAACTCGATATAGCGACCGAGCGACACAGCCGAGGTGGACACGCGAGCACCGGCGCGCATGCGGTCGTAGAACTCCTTAGGGCTCATGCTCGACCAGATGTCGTCCGTGCGCTCCTCGCCATCGATAATGAAGGGGAAACCCAGGATATCGACATCGAGGTTCACGGCGACCTCGGGGCTAAAGTCGCAGCAGGTATCGACGACGATGCGGCAACGGTCCGAATGACCGGCGGATGCGGCCTTGTCCATCAAAGCGACTCCTTACGTAAAAAAGGCGGCCATCCGCATGGGATGGCCGCCAGCCGTTAACTCATGCAAGTTAACGTATTTTACTCGTCAAGTGTTTCGATACGGGGCTTGATGATGCCATATCCACCATTCTTACGGTGATACACCACATTGATGAGACCGGTCGTCGCGTTCTCGAACACATAGAAGTCGTGACCGAGCAGATCGGTCTGCACCAGCGCCTGCTCCTCGGTCATCGGGGTGACTTCGATGACCTTCTCGCGGACGAGCAGGTCGTCCTCCTCCTCGGGCAGCAGCAGGTCGGCCAGATCCTCGACGCGCTCGACCGGTGCGACATCCGCGGCGCTGGCACCACCCTGGCGGTTGTCCACGACCTTGGTCTTAAACTTGCGCAGCTGGCGCGTAACCTTATCGGCGGAGAGATCGATGGCGGCATACATATCTGCGCCGTGCTCGGCAACGCGAATCACAGAACCGCGGGCACGAACCGTGACCTCGACAATTGCCGGGTTGGGGTTCGAGGGATTCTTCTCATAACGAAGCACAACGTCGACCGTCATGGGCTCGATATCGAAAACCTTGAGCGCCTCGCCGATCTTCTCATCCACATGCGCACGCAGAGCATCGGTTACCGTCGTCTTGCGTCCAGAAACCTTGATATCCATACGTGGCTCCAATCTGCCTCGGGAACTTACTGTACTGGCTATGTACCCATTGCTGTGCATTTAATCACGCGGATTCCCAAAGACCCGAATAACGATTGCTTGATACCGCATACCGAAGTCTCGCACTTTTCTGTGGCAAAGTGCGCTATAGGAGGGCGTCGGCAGAGTTGGTTTTTCTTCTTGAAATTGGCTTTGACCTGCTGGTTTTATAGGGATGAAAAAGCCGGGCTCCTCTATTGGGGAAGCCCGGCAGTGCGTGTTGAAACCGTGAAGAGGTGTCCTTTCCAACGTATAGGAGACACCACCCCTAGCAATAACTAGCTATTGAGTTTGTTAATGTCGTCGTCGGTGATGGCGCCTTCCTGGCTGGACGATTTGTCCTCGGAGTTTGCACCCTCGCTGCTCGAATCGGAGGATGCGGACTCGCTGGATCCGGTGTCGGTCGACTGCACGTCGGCGCCCGAGACCGTCTTGGTGGTGAGGTCATAGGGCATCGTACCGTACCAGACGGAGTGGACCGCCTCGAGCGTGCCATCGACCGTGATACCGTCGAGGGCATCGCTCACGGCACGGCATAGCTCATCGTTGGCCGCGAGGCCCGCGACGCCGAGCGTCGAGGGTGTCTCGAGCGCGCCGACGTAAGAGATCTGGCTCATCAGGCGCGCAAGGTAGCCGCCGGCCGTGGAATCGCAAATCACGTAGTCGATCTCGCCGGACTCGAGCGCCTCAAAGCACTCGTTGATGTTGGAGAAGGTCTTTTGGTTGGCCGTGATGCTCTGCTTGGCGAGCGCTTCCTGCGAGGCCGAAGAGGTCTGAACGCCCAGGGTAGCGGCGTTAAGCGTTTCGGTGGAAACGCTCAGCGACTCGCCGTCGCTCGTCTTTCCGAACACTGCCGCAGCGTCGTACAGGCAAGTACCAAGCGTGCTGATGTCACCATCCGTGGAATTGATGTCGCCAATGAAGATGTCGGCCTTTTTGTCACCAAGCGCGGAATCGGCAGAAGACGCATCGACGAAGGCAACCTTAAGGCCCATGCGGCTTGCAAGGGCGCGGGCAGCGTCGACCGCGTAGCCCGTGAGGTTGCCATCGGCGCCCTGCATGGCCTGCGGGGCATCGGAGGTATCGAGGGCAACCGTCAGGGTGCCGGGAGTGACCAGGGCATCGTCCGACACCGCAGGGGTGACGGTCTCGCGCTCGATCTGGTCGATCGTGGGAGTCGTGAACGTAGACAGCGGGTTGAACGCGCATCCGCTCAGGCCCAAAACGGCGATGACCGCTGCGGTCCCAGCACCTAACCGAGCCGCGTGCATCAAGCTGCCCCTCACCATGTCCACTACCCTGCCTTCTGTGTCGTATACAATCCGTGCGTTGCGCGGAATATCAGGTTGTTCCCACCAGCTGACCTGGTATTTGACCCCACACTTGCGCACCGGGGTGTTTGCTCGGGAGGCCGCAGCCACCTTCACGACTGACCCGCTCGCCCGCGAGGCGGTATTGCCCCAAAGAAAGTAGAACGGACGGTGCGGCTTACATCTAGGACGCGCCATGATCGCGCCGCGCGCACGCGGTCGCTTACGTGGATCCCTTTGACCGCGTCTGTCTTGGACTAGGACGGGCATTTCGTCCGTCCGCAACCACAGCCTGGCAGGAACGTAGCGCATTATAGCTAAGTTCAAGCTAAAGTTTAAGGTTAAGGGCGTCATTCGCATCGTGCGCACAGATTTTGCAGGTCGGAGTGGGCTATTCGTGCCCCTATGAAGCCCGGAGCTCCCCTACGGGGAGCTCCGGGGCGCCCTTCTTAGGGTGCCCCGGCCAAAATACGGCAAATATGAGTACTGTCACCAATTTAGTAACAGGCACTTTTGGCCTCTCGGACAGATTTTGCGCTCAGTGTCGCCAACCTGATGCTTAGTTATTCTACATTTGTTTATTATCTTCTCACTTTACGCCGCCTCCGAGTTCTAAATTCCTTGATTTTGCTGTTACTGATTTAGTGACAGTACTCATATTTGCCATATTTTGGCCAGGGCATATGATTAACCCTCTATTTTCGACGCGAATTAGACCGGCTTAAGCCCAAAACACGCCCGCAGCGTGTTAAGCAACGCCTCTTGCTTCTTCCTGCGGGCATCGACACGATTCCGGTACCGCTTTCGCATACGCTGGTGCATGCGCCATGCGAGCGCTTCCATCGCTTCCATGTCGCAGAGCATCTCGTTGTTGACCGTCGCGACCTCGATTCCCATAGTAATCAAGCCCGTGTTGCGCTTTTCATCATGGATACGTCCCCTCCGAGAGGAATGGCCCAGCTCACCGTTGTATTCCAGGTCAAACCGGGCTGCTTCCTGATACGCATCGCAAACTGCATGCGGCATCCCCGAGATTGCCTGCGCACGGTCATCGAACTCGATCTTGTAGTCAGTCTTAAAGGGACCGCAGGCAAATCCGCCATAGGAAAACGGAAGCGAAAACATGGCAAGCATGATGCACTCCATGGGTGAGCGCAGGTTTTCCGACAGATAGGGACACAGCCGCCGCAGTTGTTTGGCCGCACTCCCCTTGCATGCCGCAAGGTAATCTGCCAGGCGATCGGGCGTCAGCACCGGCTCGACTTCAAAGTAGCCCACGTCTGCCGGTTGGTCCTTGTCCTTTGCAAGTCTATTCGCAACAGGCGAGGTATAGGGAGGTAGATACTTCCCGCGATCGCTCAGTGAAATCTTGGAACACAGTTCCTGGGCCAGGGCAAACGCCTGAATACAGCCGACCTCGCGGGCGACGGCAACACAAAGGGCCTCGGGGGATAGGCTGTACACCCCCGGTTCCACCTCTAGAATCGAGCCGGCAGGCAACCCGGAACACACGGACCAGCCCACGCCAGGCATGCGGCGGCGCTGCGCCGCAGATCCCACCAGCAAGCACAGATCTTCTTGCACCTCGCCGCTTTTGGCTCCAATTCGCACCAGGTCGGGAAGATAGATATCCTCGGTCGAAGGCGATGACGCACACAGCACGCGGCGCTCCTCCTCGGGCTCAAGGTCCTTCCAGCCGATGTAGCCCATCTGCCGGCGCTCGGCGCGCATCATGCGTAGCGCCGAGGCGCCTGTTAGGATTATGGAAGCCGCTAGCTGTTCGCCTGTCGGCTCGTTGCACCGCTCAATCTTTACCGCCACACGAATCACCGCTACCAAACGCGTGCGATAGCGAGGCCATCAACTGCTGCGGCGCCGGCGCGCTTGAGTTCCGTCGAAGCCGCGGCCATCGTCGCGCCCGTGGTGATAACGTCATCGATAAGCAGCAGGCGGCGGCCGTGCACGTCCTCAACCGTCTCGTACATGCCTTGGGCACGCTCGCGGCGCTCCTCACGACCGAGTTCGCGCTGGTCGCCATGCCCGTACTTGACGAGAGCATCGAGCAGGGGAACACCCGACAGCTCGCAAAATGGACGCGCAATAGCCTCCATATGATCAAAACCGCGCCGCCGAAACGCTGCCGCCGTCGCAGGCACAAACACCACCGCATCCGCACCGGACAGCACACCTCCTAAGCGTTCGGGCGCTACGACCTGGGCATGCAGGGCGGTGTCGTAGAGCAGCTCCGCCAGATACGGAGCCAGACGTCGCTCGCCCGCATCCTTGTACGCTTTAATGATGCGCGGCAGCGGATGCGCATAGACGGCGCACGCCAGGCAGCGGTCGAGCGCCTCCGCCATTGCCGAGGACGTGCCCTCGACCGAACACTCAGTGCACAGCAAATCCCCAAACGGGGCGCCGCATCGGGTACAGCTATGACGTGGGTCGATGAGCGTGAGCGCGGCCAGGCAGTCTTGGCAAATAAGCGCACCGGCGCGCTCGCAGCCGGCACATCGTGTTGGCGACAATGCCTCGAGCGCCTCGCGTGCCGCCCGCTCGGCAAACGGTAGCAATTCGTCCGCAAACGGTAGGGCACCGGCACCCTGCAGACGGCTCAATATGTTCAGATGGCTCTTCAAGACACAACCCTCCCTACGTTCGGTCGCAGGGAGGGTTGTTGATTCGGCGCTATGATACCCCGATGCGCTCGGGGCAAGGCGGGCTAAATCCGCTCGCGGGCGTTATTCGCCGGCGGGCGGTTGTGGTGCGGACGAAGACGGAGTCGAGCCCTCGCCACCATCCTGGCGCGGCTTGCGGGAACGGCGACGGCGACGGCGCTTTTGACCCTGGTCGGCCGAGCCCTCGCCACCGCGATCCTCGCGCGGCTCGCGCTCGTCGCGAGCGGCGCCACGCGAAGCCTTGGCAGCCGCTCCCCCGCCATCTCCGGGACGACGGCGCGTGACCTTGACCTCGCCATCCGAGACCTGATCGGCCACGGAGGGCACTGAGGGCTTCTGTTGCGCGCCCGAGGAATGGCGACGACGCGGACGCGGCGCGCGCTCCTCCTCGCCACGTGACTTGCCGCCCTTGTCGGCAGGCGCATCGGAGGCCGAGGGGCCCTTGGAAGCGGCACCAGCCTCGCGAGCAGCTGCGGCGCGGAAGGCGTCCTCGCGCTCCTCGCTCGACAGATGACGGCGGCGGCGACGTGTGGGGTTCATGCCGCCGCCGCGATTCTGCTGCTGGGGCTGCTGAACCTCGCGCTCGCGAGAGGCGTTCTTGCCCGCGGCTGCAACCTCGGTAGCATCGCCCGAGCCCGCGCGCTTGCGACGGCGACGGCCATCGGCCGCCCCCTCGGCCTCGGGTGTCTCGGCCTTACCGCGGCCTTTTCCGCGGCCACGGCCCTCGCCCTGACCCTGACCGGCGCGAGCATCGGATTCAGCATCGCGACGACGGCGCTTGGGCATCGACGTGCCGGCCAGACGGTCGGCACTCGACAGGCCATCGCCCACATCGACGCCGTTTTCGCGATCGAGCTCCATGAGCGCCAGGCGCATCTCGGGCGACTCGATGCGCTCGAGCACGTCGCGCGTCACGCAGTCGGGGCGGCAGTTGCAACCCTGCTCGGCGGCCTTCTTTTTGCAGCCCTCCGAGCACGTCATATCGGCTAGGTTGACCTTAAAGACTTTGCCGTTCTCCAGGCGCAGCACCAGCTGCTCACGCGGCGTGTCATACTCCTGGATACGCGCCTTGCCAAGCGGCGTATCGATGAGCGTCTTCTTTTTGGGCGCACGGCTCTTAAAGTCCTTGTAGGCCTCGAACTCGTAGCGCAGGCAGCACATCAGACGACCGCACACGCCGCTGATCTTGGAGGAATTGAGCGGCAGGTCTTGCTCTTTTGCCATGCGAATCGAGACGGGCTCAAACTGTCCGCCAAAGCGCGTGCAGCAGAGTTCCTGTCCGCACTGGGCATAGCCGCCCACCAGGCGGGTCTCGTCGCGCACGCCGATCTGGCGCATGTCGACGCGAATGTGCAGCGTCGAGGACAGATCCTTGACGAGCTGGCGAAAATCGACGCGTTCCTCGGCCGCAAAGTAGAACACGGCCTTCTCGCCGCCAAACAGGTACTCGACGCCCACCGGTTTCATCTCGAGGTCGAGCTCCTTGACCAGGCGGCGGAAGTCGACCATGGCCTCGTCGCCCTGGATGGCCAGGTCATCGGCAAGCTGCAGGTCGATGTCGCTCGCCACGCGCAGCACGGGCTTGAGCGGCTGACCGATCTCGTCTTGCGGCACCTCGAAGGGATCGGCCGTGACCAGGCCAATCTCGGTTCCGCGCTCAGTGGAGCAAATGGCATAATCGGCCTCGAGGATATCCAGATCCTGCGGATCGAACCACAGGTCGCGCGAGGCGTAGGTAAACTTAACGGGTACGACTAACGGCATTTCAGTGCCTTCCTGATATCGAACAGCATGACCTCGATGGCCAGCTGGGGAGTAACGTTTCTGGCGATGTTGCGCTCGGCGGTCGCGACTGCCTCGAGCGCCTGGGTGGCACCCGCAACATTGGTCGCGGCGGCAAGCCGACCGATCGTGTCGCGCACGTCTTCGTTCACCACGTCGGCTGCCTCGTCCTGAAGTGTCAGCAGCACATCGCGCATGAGCGTCCGCGCGCTCGCCAGCGCTTCCATGATACCCGAACGCTCGCGCGCGTTGAGTTCGCGCTTGTTGCGGTCCTCAAGCTGCTTCAATGCTCCACGCGACAGGTAATCGGCGTTTTGCTCGAGCACCTTTTCCTGCGTGGACTTGACCTCGGCGAGCGGCGCCTTAACGGCGACGATGAGCGACTTGGCGCGGCTGAGCACGTCGGCCTCGTCGGCGGCGATGAGCGAATCGATGTCGCGAACCATCTGACGGCGGGCGTCCTGGCGCTCGGCGCTCTTGAGGAACTCGATGCCACGCGTGGGGCTTCCCGCTACGGCGACGGCCATGCGGCAACGCGCAGGGTCCTGACCGGTGGCGCGGCTCACGGCCTGCGCGGCGACGGCGGGCGATACCAGCCGAAACGGCACGCACTGGCAGCGGCTCACGATGGTGGGCAACATCACGTCTGCCGAGGTGCCCAGCAGGATGAACATAACGCCCTCGGGCGGCTCCTCGAGCGTTTTGAGCAGTGCGTTGGCGGTGTTGGCGCGCAGTTGCTCGGCACGGTCGATGATGTAGACCTTGGCCTTGGCACGGATGGGCGCCAGAGGCACGTCATCGAGCAGCTCGCGGGTCTGGGCGATGAGGTAGCCCGTGGCACTCTCGGGCGTGTAATAGTGCACGTCGGGGTGCGTATGGCGGGCGACGCGCACGCAGCTATCGCATGAGCCGCAGCCATCCAGCTCGCACAGGAAGGCTTGGGCGAGCGCCCACGCAGCGTCGAGCTTGCCCGCGCCGGGCGCGCCCAAAAACAGGTAGGCGTGCGATGCGCGACCGCTGGCGACGGCATTGGTCAAAAAGTCGCGCACGCGCTCTTGGGTGTCGAGCTTGGCCAGCAGGCTTGCCTGAGCGGGGGCCATGTTACTCGGCCTCCTTGGCAAGCGCGGCGGCGACAGCATCTTGCGGAATGTCGAGACCGTACGCGCGAATCTGCTCGACCGTCTGCGCGAAGACGTCCTCGATGGACGCGGTCGCGTCGATGAGCTTTACGCGGTTTGGTTCCTCGGCGGCAATGGCGCAAAATCCCTGGTAGACGCGCTCTTGGAAGGCCATGCCCTTGGCCTCCATGCGGTCGGCCGCACCACGGGATGCCATGCGCAGCGCCGCCTGCTCGGGCGTGATGTGATAGACGAGCGTGAGCGCCGGGTGCGTCCCCGCGACGGCCAGGTTGTTGGCGTCGCGTACTATCTGGCGATCGAGGCCATCGGCAAACGCCTGGTAGCAGGTCGTGGAATCGTAGAAGCGATCGCACAGGACCACCTTACCGGCAGCGAGGGCGGGAGCTATGACCTCGTGCACCAGCTGGGCGCGTGCGGCCTCGTAGAGCAGCAGCTCGCAGGTGTCACCCATCGCCGTGTTGGCGGGGTCGAGCAGCAGAGCACGGATCTTCTCGCTGATGGCGGTACCGCCCGGCTCGCGCAGGCTCACAACCTGGTAACCAGCGAGTTCAAGAGCGCGGGCAAGCAGGCGCGCCTGCGTGGACTTGCCGGCGCCATCGACGCCCTCGAGCGTGATAAAGCTATGTTGAGCAGGCTCAAAAGCCATGGGCGCAGCCCCTTCCTACAAGGCGCGTAAATGCGATTTATAGCAACCAAGCCATGATACCCCAGTGCTCGGTGCGTCCCCAATGGCTAAAGGTGCCTTTCCAAAGTTGCGGTGAAATAGGGACTGATTGAAGCTCTGAGACCGCCAAACAGTCCCTATTTCACCGCAACTTATGATGGGGAATTTGGGGTGCTGGGTATAATCGTCGTATTGCATTGAAATGTGGCGAAAGGAGTGGCAATGTCTCGGTATTGCGCCTCGTGCGGCAAGCTTCTTGCAGATAATGCCAAGTTCTGCACCTCGTGCGGTTCACCCGTTGAGCAAACAACCGCGAGCGATAGGCAGCCCGCTTTTGAGCAGACCGGTTCCCTCGATACGCCGCAAGCCAAGGCGGACGACCCCCTCGCCTATCGCCCCGACCCCGCCGCAGGCCCCGCGGCCGTCGAGACCACGCAGCGCATACCCGTCGCGAGCGGCTCGCCCCAACAGCAGCCGGCTCCCGCATACGCGCCCGCTTCGCCACAGACCCCCGCTCCCAAAAAGAGCGGCACCGGGCCGCTTATCGCCGTTATCATTGTGCTGGTGGCGATCATCATCGCCCTGGTCGTTTTCTTTGTGATCAAGCCTTTCGACAACGCCGCCACGCAGACGACTGCCGAGGTAGCTAAGCTGCACCATGACGTCGACGACGATGACCTAGAGCCTCTCGGCGATCCCAACAGCCTGTACGACGACGATGACGATGACGACGAGGATGGCGGCGAAGCAACGCTCTCCGAGCAGAACCTCTACCGCCGACTGAGCGAATACTACGACTTGCTCGAAGACCTCGACAACTACGTCCGTGGCTGCGCGCAGAACTTCAACGGCAGCTATCTGGAAGAGGATCGAACCACCCGTCAAAATCTCGCCGACGTCGCCGAGCGCACGGAGGACACCATCGAGCAGTATTACGACATCGTCGAGGACCTAGACGTCCCGACGAGCTCCAAGAACTACAGCTCCTGGAAGGACATCATCGCCTTGTACGACGACCTGGACCACCGCATTGACGCAATCTGTGACGCCTGGGAAATCAGCCTGAAATACGCCAAGCCTGCGGACCACAAGAATGAGATCGTGGCGCCGCTGTCGCGCGACAACGTGGCGGGCACCAATGACAATAAGTACCGCCTAGACTTTGAGGAGCGCTATCCCGGCGCCAAACCCGTCGAAGTGAACTAGCGCTTTGTCGTTCCCGAGCCGGCAGTTAGGGACGTTCCTAAACTGCCGGCAGAATAGGAACGTCCCTAACTGCCGGATAAAAAACGAGCGAGGATTTTGAGGTCCTCGCTCGTTTTTGTTTTAGGTGATGTCTCGACCGTACGGCTACTTGTCGGCAGCGGTCTTTTTGGTAGTCGACTTCTTGGCCGTCGTCTTTTTGGCCGTCGTCTTTTTGGCGGTCGTCTTCTTGGCAGCAGTCTTCTTTGCCGCCGTCGTCTTCTTGGCCGTGCTCGCCTTAGTCGTGGTCTTGCGGCCGCGGGCGGGCTTCTTCTCCTTGGTCGGGCAGTCCATGTTGACGCAGATACGCCACGGGCCGCGCGCCGTGTTGACCACCACGATGGGGGCGCCGCACTCGGGACAGGTCTCGCCCGTCGCCTCGAGCTTGCCACGCGCCGGCAGCGGATAGCTCACGCCGCAATCGTCATAGTTGGTGCAGCGGATAAAACGCTTGCCGCTCTTCTCGCTCTTGTGCGCGATCAGGTCGCCATGGCGTCCGGCCTCGGCACACACCTTGCACTCGCCCACCTTAAGGTCGGGCTCGTAGTTGGTGGGGCATGTGGGGTTCACGCAAATCTCGAAGGCCTTCTGGCGGAACGGCTGACACTTAATGCGCGGCGCGCCGCACTCGGGGCACACGGCGGCCTCGCCCTCGAGCGGGCTGACCTTGACGCCGCTCGGCACCGGATAGGTCACGTCGCAGTCGGGCCATCCCATGCAGCCAATGAAGCTGCCACGGGTCTTGGCGCTCGTCTTCATAACCAGGTCCTTGCCGCACTTGGGGCAGGCGCCCACGCGCGCATCGGCCGTGACGGCGTCGCTGATGGCATCGCCCAGCTCCTGCGTGTGCTTGAGCAGCTCGTCGAGCACGCCGGCCAGCAGCGCGCGCGAGTGCGTCACGACATGCTCTTCGGTGTCCTCGCCGCGCTCCACGCGGGTCATGTCGCCGTCGAGCTCGCTGGTCATATCGGGGCTCGTGATGCGCGGGGCAAACTGTGTCAGCGCGTCGATGATGGCGATGCCCAGCTGGCTCGGCTCCACGGGATCGTTCTTGAGATAGCGCACAGCATACAGGCGCTCGATGATGCTCGCGCGCGTGGACTTGGTACCCAGGCCGCGCTTTTCCATCTCCTGCACGAGCTTGCCCTGGCTATAGCGCGCGGGCGGCTCGGTCTGCTTGGCCTCGAGCTTTATGTCGAACACGTCGACCGTGTCGCCCTGCTCCAGCGGCGGCATCTGCTCGTCGCGCTTAAGGCCGTACGGGTACGCCTCGCGGAAACCCGGGGTCACGAGCACATCGCCCGAAGCCACGAACGGCTCGCCGTTCACATCGAGCTCGAGCTTGGTGTTCTCGATGGTCGCAGGACCCATAAGCGTCGCCAGGAAGCGACGGGCGATGAGGTCGTAGAGCTTGCGCTGGCCGCCGTCGAGCGTGGACGGATCGCCCTCGCCCGTGGGATAGATAGGCGGGTGGTCGGTGGTCTCGACCTTGCCGCGCGTGGGCTTCATGGGACCGGCGAGCACCTTGTTGCACACGGGCGCCAGCGCCGGATTGATCTTTGCCAGGTCGCTTACCACGGCGCCCAGATCGAGCGTCGCGGGGTACACGGTGTTGTCGACACGCGGGTAGCTGATGAGACCCGCCATGTAGAGGGACTCGGCGATGCGCATCGTACGCGCAGGCGAGATGCCCTCGGCCGCGGCGGCGGCCTGCAGCGAGGTCGTCGCAAACGGCGTGGGCGGCTGCTGCTTACGCGAGCGCTTGGTCACCGCGGCAACGGTCGCCGTCGTAGCGCCGTCGACGTGGCCATACGCCATCTCGGCAGCATCTTTGTCGGTAAAGCGCGCCGTTTTGTGCGCAATCTTAAAGCGATCGTCCTCGGCAGCGCCCTGCGCGGCACCCATGCCGCGAATCTGCCAGTAGTCCTCGGGCACAAACGCCATGCGCTCGCGCTCGCGCTCGACCACCAGGGCAAGCGTCGGCGTCTGCACGCGGCCGGCGGAGCGCACGTTGCCAAAGCCGCCGAACTTGGCGAGCGTCAGGTAACGCGTGAGCACCGCGCCCCAAATGAGGTCGATGTGCTGGCGGCTCTCGCCGGCGTCGGCCAGGTTCCGGTCGAGCGAGACGAGATTATCGAAGGCCTGCGTGATCTCGGCCTTGGTAAACGAAGAGTACTGGGCGCGGGCAACCGGCAAGTCCGGCGCAACCTCGCGCACCTTGTTGAGAGCGTCCGAGCCGATCAGCTCGCCCTCGCGGTCGAAGTCCGTGGCGATGATGACGCTGTCGGACTTTTTAGCGAGGTTCTTGAGCGAACGAATGAGCTCTTTCTCGGCCGGCAACTTAATGACGGGCGCCCAGGTGAGGTAAGGCAGGCTCTCGAGCTTCCAGCCCTTGATGGAGATACCATCGGCAAGGAACGGCTTGCGCTTGGTGTCGTACGGAGGGCGGGCCAGGCCATCGGGCATATCGGCCGGCAACATCTCACCGTCCTCGGTCACCGAATACCAACCCAACTTTTTATCGAACAGCACGCTGTCGCAAAAATCGGGCGCCAGGATGTGGCCGGCAAGGCCGATGGTCACGCACTCCTCGCCCTTCCACTCAAAACGGTAGATGGCGGTGTTGTACACCTTGTCCTTTTTGGGCTTACCCGTGGACAGCCGCTCGGCGATCTGACGCGCGGCGTCGTTTTTCTCGGCGATGATGAGCTTCAAAAGAGGCTCCTATCTCGTATCACTGCGGCTACGCCCGCCCGTATGGCGGCCGACTTACGCCCTTGCTTGCTCAATCTGCCCGATGAGCCAATCGCACCAGGCATCCATGCCCTCGCCCTTGCGCGCGCTCACGGCAAACCGCGGCGCCTGCGGATTGAGGTCATCGAGTGTCTTAGTATACCTATCCATGTCAAAATCGAAAGCCGGGGCCACATCGACCTTGTTGAGCAACTGTGCGCCGGCGTGCTGGAAGATGCCCGGGTACTTAATGGGTTTATCGTCGCCCTCGGGCACCGAGAGGATCATGATGGACAGGTTCTCGCCCAGGTCAAAGTCGACTGGGCAGACCAGGTTGCCCACGTTTTCGATAAAGATGACGTCAATGTTTTCCAGACCCACCGCCTGGTCGAAGGCGTCGACGGCCTCCATGATCATGTTGCCCTCGAGGTGACACAGGCCGCCCGTGTTGATCTGGATGGCGGGCATGCCGGCTTCCTTCATGGTGATCGCGTCGACGTCCGAGGCGATATCGCCCTCGATGACGGCGCAACGCAGGCCGGCCTTGTCGCGCAGGCGCTCGTTGGTGCCCAGAATCGTAGTGGTCTTGCCCGAGCCAGGGCTCGACAGCACATTGATCACATAGGTGCCCGCCTCATTAAATCGCTGACGCAGCTGATCTGCCAGGCGCTCGTTGCGCGACAGAATCGGCGATGCGATATCAATCGTTTTCTCGGCCATATTCGGCACTCCTTAACTTCTAACAGTTATACCCCGTTCCCAGGTGGCTGGTGGGCTAATCGTCGGGGGTTTCGATTTCGATACTGGCGATGTCGAGCTCGCGGCCGTGCAGCAGGCGCACGTTGGCGCCGCCACATTGGGGGCAGCGGCAATGGAAACGGTCGTGCTCAAAGACCTCGCCGCAGTCCAGGCACTCGCTTTGTGGATGGACTTCCTCCACGGCAAGCTCGCAGCCGCGCGTGAGCGGGTCCTCGTCGCGAAACGTCTCCCACGCAAAGTCGAGCGCCTCGCGCACGACCTCGGTCATATCCCCGATACGCAGCGTTACCAAAACGGCGCGCGAGGCCCCCGCCCCACGCGCCGCGCGAATCACCGTATCGAGTATGCCGTTGACAATGCCAACCTCGTGCATACCGATTTACTCCTCGTCGTCCTCGTCGTCCGAGAACAGGTCCAGACGGCTCACAAACAAGCCCTCCTTGCCCTCGCGCGCGGTAATGACCACGCGGGCGATGGCGAGCGAAATCTCATAGAGCGAAAGCAGGGCGCCATACATGAGACCCAGCGTAACGGGCGAGCCGTCGGGCGTAATCACAGCCGAGCCCACGAGCAGGCCCACGTATACGTAACGCCATGCGCTGCGGAAAGCCGCGTAGGACACGAAATGGAAGACGGACAGGTAGAAGATGATGAGCGGCAGCTCAAACGCCACACCAAAGCCGATCATAAAGAGCAGCTCCATGTTGACGTAGTCCTCCAGATCGGGCAGCGACGTGGCGACAGCCGAGGTTTCGCCGATGAGCCACTCAAAGCCTGCCGGGATAATGATGAAGTAGCAAAAGATGGCGCCCAGGAAGAACAGCACCGTCGAGGCGAGCACCGTGGGCACGACCCACTTGCGCTCGTTGGGGCGCAGCGCCGGCAGGAAAAATGCCAGAATCTGCCAGATGATCATGGGCGTGCACATGACCACGGCCATCTTGATGGCCAGCGAGAAGCGCAAGCCAAAACCACCGAGCGTGGTGGTGATGTAGAACTTACCGTCCGGCACAAAGGAACGGATGGGGTCTTTCAAGATGTCGAGCACCACGGGTGTGGCGAAATACAGCACGATAGCGGCGGCAAACACCGACACGACCACGATGGTCAGGCGGCGACGAAGCTCTCCCAGATGATCGAAGAGCGGCATTCGCGCAGGTCCGATAGGCATTACTCATCGCCTCCCTTCGGGGCGTCGGCGGCAGCGGTGTCGTCCTCGGCTTCGAGCTCGCGGGCGAGCTGGTCGACGACGGCCTTGCGCTTGCGGGGACGACGGGCATAGAGATCGGCCGTTGTGGGCTCTGCCGGCTCGGGCTCGGGCTCCGACTCTGCAGCGGAAGCGGACTCGGCAGCGGCATCGGCGGACTCGGCGGCGGCATCGGCCTCCGTCTCCTCGGCAGCATTCTCGCCCTCAACGGCACCCTCGCTTGCGGCCTTCTCGGCAGCAAGACGGGCGCGACGCTCGGCAAAGGTCTCCTTCTTGGCGGGCGTTGCCATCTCGGCAGCATCCTCGTCCGCATCGGAATCGTCATCGACGGCAGCCTTCTTGGGCTTGACCGGGGCAGACGCGGCCTCGCTCACCGGATCGATGATCTCGGACTGAACAACGGCCGTCATCTTTTCCTGCGTCTCGCGGAACTGACGGATGGCACGGCCGATCGTGCGGCCCATCTGCGGGAGCTTATCCGGGCCAAACAGCAAAAAGCCGAAGACCACGATGATCGCGAGCTCACCCTCTCCAATACCAAACACACATACCTCCAAGGCTCGATGTGAGTCGAGCCCGCACCGCGCCATTCGGCCGGAACTCGTCTATTCATTCGATCAAGTATAGCGCCCGGACGCCAAAACGTCCGAGCGCATCACAAACATATGCCAAACGGCACGCCCTTTTGGGGCCAAGATTATGCAGCGGTGATCGAAATCTCCTGGTCGACACCCAACAGCTGAACCACGCGCATCACCGGGGGCTGCACATTGGTGCAGCTAAAGCGCTTGCCGTGGTCGACCGCGTGGTGCGCGGCGCCCACGAGCACGCCAATGCCCGTCGAATCGATGTAGCTCACCTGGGCAAAATCGAGCTCAACGGCCTCAGTGGGCTGCTCGAGCGCCAGGTCTATGGCATTGCGCAGGCTATCGGCGTTAGAGATATCGATCTCGCCGGTTACCTTAATGGTGTAGAGCTCTGGCGTGGGGTTGGTGGAAATACCCAAATCCATGTATACGCTCCTTTACGTATCGAAAATGCGGATAGTACGGGAAGCCGCGCGTTAGGCGCGCTCGGCACGCGCAAGCTCGGCAGCGACAAGCTTTACGGCCAGCACCAGCACATCGAGCGCGGCCTCCAGGTCCTCGACCGTGGGATAGCTCGGCGCGATGCGGATGTTGGTGTCGCGCGGGTCCTTGCCATAGGGCCAAGTGGCACCAGCCGGCGTAAGCTTGACGCCCAGGTCGGCGCAGAGCGCGGCGACCTTTTTGGCCGAACCCTCGGGACCATCGAAGCTTACAAAGTAGCCGCCGCGGGGGTGCGTCCAGGTGGCACAGCCCGTGTCGCCCAAGCCCTCGGTGAGCTTGCGCTCGACGGCCTCAAAGCGCGGGCGCAGGAACTCGGCATGCTTTTTCATGTGCTCCTTGACCGCCTCGATGGTGGGAAGGAAGCGCACGTGACGCAGCTGGTTGAGCTTGTCGGCGCTGATGAGGCCGGCCTTCAGGCGCTTGGAGAACTCGGCGATGACCGCGGGGCTCGCACCGATAAAGCCGATGCCGGCGCCCGGGAAGGTAATCTTGGACGTCGAGGCAAAGGCCACCACGCGATCCTCGGTGCCCGTCGCCCGAGCGAGGTCAAAGATGTTTGCGAGCTCGTCTGACTCGTCGTACAGGTCGTGCACGCAGTAGGCGTTGTCCCAAAAGATACGGAAATCGGGCGCGGCCGTGGGCATCTCGACCAGGCGGCGCACAGTGTCCTCGCTAAAGGTGATGCCCGTGGGGTTGGAATACTTGGGCACGCACCAGATACCCTTGATGGAATCGTCGGCGGCAACGAGGCGCTCGATCTCGTCCATGTCGGGGCCGCTGTCGGTCATCGCGACGGGGACGTTCTCGATGCCCAAGTCGGCGGTGATGCCAAAGTGGCGATCGTAGCCGGGAACAGGGCACAGGAACTTGACCTTCTTGCCGTCGTGCGCGGCCTCGTAGGCGTCCCAGGGCTCGCTGCCGCACGAACCGCAACGCCAGAACATGCCGGCGATGTCATGCTCGATCAAAAGGCTCGACGAACCCAGCACGAGCGTCTGCTCGGCGGGGCAGCCCAGGAACTCCCCTGCCAACTTGCGTGCCGAGGGAATGCCCTCGAAGCAGCCGTAGTTGGAACAGTCGACGTTGCCGTCGTGCAGATCGGCGTCGGCGTTGAGGATATCGAGCATGGGGCGTGAGATGTCCACCTGGGAGGGCGACGGCTTGCCGCGAGCCATATCGAGTGTCAGGCCCTTGGCCTTGACCTCGGCGACCTCGGCTTTGAGCGCCTCGATGGCGGCATCGAGTTCGGTGGTTTCCATCTTCTGGTAGATCGTCTGCATGGGTGCGACCTTTCGCGAAGCGGTACGTTGCAGTTCGTCTAAGTATAGACCGCCACCGTCGAAACGTTATGAAGCCGTGATAGATTAAGTCCATCGCAATGAATTACGAATCGCCGCGCATGCCGGCGCGGGGCGCCCAAGGAGGCACTATGGAGTACGGATCGTTCCAGGCCGAGGAATTCGGTGACCTGCAACGCCTGGTCGACGGGCTGTTTTACGACCGCCACGCCATCGACCGCCTGGATCTGATCGTACAGGCCGAAATCTTGGACCTGGCACCCGATCTCATGGAAATTGTCAACCTGCTGCCGCCCGGCTATTACGACCGCCAGTCACTTTGCGACCAGCTCAACTCCGCCTTGGCCGCCCACGGCTGGGGCGCCGTCTACGGCACCGTGGAATAAGCCTCGAGGCCGACGATTTGGCCCGTTTCCCGACCCTGGCGCGGCTTGTTTTAGGGCTTGCGGCCAAAAAAGGGCAAATATGAGCACTGTTACCATTTTAGTAGCAGCGATTCTTGGCTGTAATCGGCAAAACTGGACTTGAAATTCCCTAATCACCGTCAGCTAGCGCCAAATTGGAAGTCGATGGTCACTCATTAACGTACAGTTCTTATAACTTTGTTCATTATTTTCCACACCTAAAATGAAACGCCGTTTGTGACAGTACTCACAAACGGCGTTTTTTGACCACTGGGGTATCTGGCAGGGGGCCAGTAGCGCCCGGATCCGAGTTTCGAACGCATCCAAACCGGTTCTGGTGTCTTTTTTCGAGTTTTTACTCGCCCTTGGGCGCAGGGTGTTTGCAGACCACGCTCATGTAGATCATGCCGAGCACGGCAGCGGTGACCGAACCGGCAAGGATGGCGGCCTTGGCAGCCAGAACCTCAAACTGGGCCGTCGGGAAGGCAAGGCCGCTGATGAGAATCGACATGGTAAAGCCGATGCCGCCCAGAATGCCCACACCGGCAATCATGTGCCAGTTGACATTGTGCGGCAGCTCGCAGGCCCTAAGCTTAACCAGGGCAAACGTCATGCCAAAGATACCGATCGGCTTGCCCAGCAGCATGCCAAAGTACACGCCGAGCGTCACTGGGTCGGAGAGCAGCGTGCTCATGTCCACGCCCACCAGGCGAACCTGTGCGTTCACGAACGCAAAGATTGGCAGAATCACAAAGTTGACCGGCGTGGAGATCAGACGCTCCATGCGGATGAGCGGCGGGGTCACGCGGTGCATGACGCGCTCGACCTTGGTGGTCGAGACGGTAAAGTCATGCTGGCCCAGGATGTGTGCCTCGTCGTCGTAGCGGTCATCGAGCAGCGGCAGGCACTCGCCCAACCAATCGGTGAGGTTATCGAGCTTGACGCCACACTTGGCCGGGATGGTAAAGGCCAAGATGACGCCAGCAAGCGTGGCATGCACGCCGCTCTTGAACATGCAGAACCACAACAGCAGACCCAGTACCGAATACGGGGCAAGGCGGTAATGTTGCGTCTTGTTGAGCCACACGAGCGCGCAGGTCACAAGCGCGGCGGAGCCCAACCAAAACGGATTGGGGCTCTGACCGTAGAAGATGGCGATGGCGGCGATGGAGATGAGGTCGTCGGCGATGGCGAGCGTCGAGAAGAACACGCGCACGCCGTTGGGCACGCGATTGCCCAAAAGCGACAGCACGCCCAGCGCAAAGGCAATATCGGTTGCCATGGGGATGGCCCAACCGTTGCGGGCGCCGGCATGGTTAAAGATCAGGTAGATGCAGGCGGGAACGACGACGCCACCCACGGCCGCCAGCATGGGAAGCATGGCCTGACGCGGATTCTTGAGCTCGCCGACCGTCATCTCGTACTTAAGCTCAATGCCCACCAACAAAAAGAAAATCGCCATGAGGAAGTCGTTGACGAAAAGCTCAACGGTGAGGCCGGCCGTAAGGTTGCCCAGACCCACATACAGCGGGGTCTCCAAAAAGTGATGGATGGCCTCGTAGGCATCGGTGTTGGCGCAGATGACGGCGGCGATGGCGGCGCAGACCATGACGGCGGCGGAAATCGTGCCGTTCTCGGCAATGCGCTCCCAAATGTCGTGACGCTCAAAACGCTTGCGCTCACGGACGTTGAACAGCTGCTCGGGTGCTGCCATGGGCGGCTCCTTTCACGGGATGACTCCCGTCTTAAAAAAGCACGGCCCGCCCAAGTGGCGGCGCCGCGCTCCAACGTATTACGCTTGCATCTAGCCTACCCTGCACGACAAGCACGCAGGCGTGGCCGAAAAGCGGAACCACAGGTTGAACATTATTTGCCCAACGGCACGGGCACGCCTGCCCAAGAGACGACGCGGCGCCGTGCACAAAAAACGACCGGAGCGCGGGGCGTCCGCGGTCCGGTCGTGGCGTTTGGTCAACTGAACCTAGCAGGCGGCCATGATGGGGGCAGCAACCTGCTTCTTACGGGAGAGGACGCCCGGCATCCAGACGCCGTCGTGCTCGTCGGCAATGCCCAGGCCCTTCTGAGCGGCCTCGGTCTCGCCCTCGAGCAGGACCTGCGAGCCCTCCTCCATGATGTCGGTGATGCACAGGACAATGCCGTCAGCACCCTTCTCGGCGGCGTAGGCACGCATGGCCTCGCGGATCTCGTCGATCATGCCGAGCGCGCGGCTCTTGTCGACGGTCTCGTACTGGCCGATGAGCAGCTTCTTGCCGGCGGGCTCGAACATCTTGATGTCGTTGCCGACCATCTCGGCTGCGGTGAAGGAGCCGGACGGACGGGTGAGGAAGACCTCCATGCCAAACTTGACCGGGTCGACGCCCACCTGCTCGCCGAGCTTGGCGGCGACGGCACGGTCGACATCGGTGGTGGTGGGGCTCTTGAGCATGAGCGTATCGGTCATCATGGCCGAGAGCAGCAGCTTGGCCTGAACGTCGGAAAGCTCAACGCCGAGCACGCCGGCGATCTTGGTGACGATGGTGCAGCTGGAGCCCCAAGGCAGGCAGATGTAGTGCAGCGGGCCGGCGGTCTCGAAGTCGCCGATGCGGTGATGATCGACGACACCAAAGACCGTGGCGTCCTTAAGGCCGGCAACGGACTGGGCGGACTCGTTGTGGTCGGTGAGGACGACGAGCTGACCGGCCTCGACGGAATCAATCACACGAGGCTCGGCAATGCCGGCGTCGGCGAGCAGCTTGGCGGACTCGGCCGGAAGCTGACCAAGGGCGCAAACCTCGTAGGTGTTGCCGGCATACTCAACCTGGTTGAGCAGCTGGGACAGGACGACGGCGCTCATGATGGCGTCGTTATCGGGATTCTGGTGACCAAAGACAAGAACGTTTGCCATGGATATCCTCCACTTGATATGTGTACTTGGACGTAGCTATGGTAGCACGCCGATGCCGAGCCTTCGCAGACGGCGGAAGGGCCACGGCACAATTTGGGGCGAGCCTGGGGGCGACGTCTGTCCCCCTTGTACCACTCGCCATCCTGCTCCGACTATTTACCGGCGGCACGCAGGGCTACGTAGGCGGCACCGATGATGCCGGCGTCGTTGCCGAGCGAAGCGACCTTAATGGGCGTCTCGCGTGAGGCGGAAAGCGCGTAGCACTGGAAGTGCTCACGAACGGCGTCGAGGTAGACATCGGCCGAAGCGGACGCGCCGCCACCGATCAGGAACACCTCGGGGTCAACCACGTTGGCAATAAGCGCCAGAGCACGACCGAGATAGTCAGCCATGGTATCGGCTGCGGCAAGCGCAAGCTTATCGCCCTCGCGGCAGGCTTGGAACACGTGCTTAGAATCGGAAGGACCGGTGAGCTCGATGGGCTCGACGCCCGCCTTCTTGCACTCGGCTAGGTAGTTGCTCACCACGCCGGTTGCGCTGGAATACTGCTCCAGGTGGCCATGGCCGCCGCAGCCGCAGGTGCGCTGCTCAACCGGGTTCAGACACATGTGGCCGATCTCGCCGCCGGCGCCCACAACGCCCGATACCACGTCGCCGTTAACGATAACACCGCCGCCCACGCCGGTACCGATGGTGACCATCACCACGTTCTGCACGCCCTTGGCGGAACCGAGCCAGGCCTCGCCCATGGCAGCGGCGTTGGCATCGTTCTCGTACTTAACGACCGCGTCGGGGCAGTGCTCCTGAATGGCAATCCTCAGCTCGGGCAGGTTAATGGCAATGTTGGCCTTGACCTTGGCATCGCCCGACGCCGGGATGGGGCACGGAACGGCCAGGCCAATGCCTGCCACAAAGGCGCGCGGAATCTGGGCCTTGGCGACCACCTGGTCGATAGCCTCGGTCACCGCGGCAAAGCCCGCAGCGTCAACGATGGGAGGCGTGGGCACGCTGGCCTTGGCCAGCAGGTTTCCGTCCTCGTCGAACAGACCCTCCTTAACCGAGGTACCGCCGACGTCGATGCCGATGTAATACTGCTTGGGTTCCATAGGGGCCCACCTTTCTCGTTTAATCATTGCCTGTATGGTACCGCTCCCAAGGCAATAACCTACCAAAAAGGGACAGGTTTGTTTTGGTAGGTTTTATCCGGGGAAGCGCAGAGTACGGGATTCGGTTCGCTGGGTGCTATATCGGTTCGGCCCCGTCCTCGGACCGATCATTTCTCAACGCGACACTACTCAGATGTTTATCATTTAAAACGCTCTAATTTTGCAAGCAGAGCGAGTTTTTATTTTGTCTTTCTCGAACTTTTCAACAACTCAATAGAGATACTTAGGTATTGACTATACTTTCTTTTATTCTCAATCAGGTTGGAAAGGAGGTTCCATGATTCCCAAATACGAGGCGATAGCTGCAGATATTCGTCGAAGTATCGAGAATGGCGCTCTTAAACCGGGCGACAAACTTCCCACCGTCGTTGAGTTCTGCGAGCTCTATAGCGTTTCCAAAATCACCGTCAAACGAGCTATCGAGCAAATCACCGAGGAAGGTCTTATTACCAGCCGGCGTGGATCGGGTACCTACGTTAAGGACACGGTGGGGCTTCCCGGCCAGGCGTTTTTCCAGGGCAAGAACGACCGCGCCCAGGGCTTTTCATATGCACATCGCGGGGAAAAGGTGACCTCGGTGGTCTACGACTTCTCGATTGTCAATCCGCCGGCGGACGTCGCCGCCCAGCTGGGAATTGCCGAGGATGACTTCGCCTATCACATCGTTCGTGTGCGCCAGGTCGATGAGAAGCCCATCGTTATCGAGTACACCTATATGCCAATCGAACTGATTCCGGGCCTTAAAAAGAAAGACCTATACGGATCGGTCTACAGCTTCATTCACAAGCAATGCGGGCTGAAGATTTCAAGCTTCCACCGCACTATCCGTGCTGTAGCGGCAACCGAGGAAGAGGCTGAGCGCCTGGACACCAAACCCGGCGCTCCCCTGCTCGAGCTCAGCCAGATTGGCTTTTTGGATAGCGGCACTGCTTTTGAGCATTCGATCTCGCGCAACGTTGGCGACCGCTTTGAGCTGCACAATGTAACGTTGGCATAGGTTTTTGTAGTTTTGTAGTCATGCGGACGCTCATTATGTTTAGAAGGGGCGACCGCACAACACCATGGGAGTATGAACATGTCCGATTTGATTAAACTGACGCCGATCTTCCACGAGAAGATCTGGGGCGGCCGCCAGCTCGAAACCGTATTTGGCTACGACATTCCCGAGGGCCCCATCGGTGAGTGCTGGGCCATCTCGGCCCATCCCAACGGCGACTGCCAGATTGCGGAGGGCCCGTATACCGGTCACACGCTGTCGTGGCTGTGGGCGAAGCACCGCGAGCTCTTTGGCAACTGCGAGGGCAAGGAGTTCCCGCTGCTCATTAAGATTCTGGACGCCAAGGACGATCTTTCGATCCAGGTTCATCCCAACGACGAGTACGCCGCCGAGCACGAGAACGGCAGCCTGGGCAAGACCGAGTGCTGGTATGTGCTGGACTGCGAGCCCGGCGCCACGATCATCGTCGGCCAGCGCGCGCATGACCGCGCCGAGGCCGCACGGATGATCGAGGAAGGCCGTTGGGACGACATGCTCAACGTGTTGCCGATTCACAAGGGTGACTTTTTCCAGATCGACTCCGGCACCGTTCACGCCATCAAGACCGGCACGCTCATTTTGGAGACGCAGCAGTCGAGCGACGTGACGTATCGTCTGTACGACTACGACCGCCCGGGCACCGACGGCAAGCTGCGCCCGCTGCACATTGAGCAGAGCCTCGACTGCATCGACTTTGATGTTCAGGCTCCGACCGACGGCACGGTGACCGCGCCCGAGGTGGGCGGCGTGACCGAACTCGAGTCTAACTCCTGCTACACCGTCGATCGCGTACGTGTTGACGGCAACAAGACCCTCGACCAGCGCTGGCCCTTCATGTGCCTGTCGGTCATCGACGGCGAAGGCACCGTCTGCGGCGACCCCGTCCACAAGGGAAGCCACCTGCTGGCTCCGAGCACCGTCACCTCCATTGACCTCGAAGGCAAGATGGAACTGATCATCTCGCACCTGTAAGCCACCGGTCCCCGAGCGTTCGCCGGGACGGGGTGCGGGGTTTGATCGCCTGCTCGGACAGTCCTGCTCGCACGGAGAGCACATTAAGTGCTCTCCGGCTCGTGCGGAACTCGCGATCGACCAAACCCCGCGCCCCGTCCCGGCGAGCCTCTGGCTAGTTACGACAATCAAAAAGCAACAAGGGGCTCCCCCGCCCATCAAACGGGAGAGTCCCTCGCCATACATAACGAATCAAGGTGCCTATAGGTAGACCTTTTCGAGAAACGATAATGTGTCCTGAAGACGCGCTCTCTCTTTACGATCGGTCTGCCGATTTACATAAGAAGAAAAGTCCGCAAAGAAGTCTCCGGCATCAGCCCTCATTTGCTCTATTAGCTCCAAGCGAGCCGAAGGCGGCAACAAACCCGCAAGTCGAACAATATCCGAGCGATGCTTTCGTCGATCTTTATCGTTGCAATGGCGCCCTTCTTCATAACTCCGATTGATATCAATGTGTGCACGCATCTTGAGGGGAATGATATGGAGCGCATCGAGCAACGTAATGCCCTCTACGTTCGTTGCGTTGTCGCGAATAAATTCGTAGTAGCCATCGTCGAGAATAATTGCCGAAAGACTTGATACGGCCCCGTCAAAGGAAAGAGGTGCCACTTCGCTCATTTCATCTTCGAGCACAAAATCAGGATGTCGGGCAAATAGCTCAATTTGGCCGGGATAGTCTAGGACTTGCCTTGATCCTTCGGGCAAACAGAACCGATAGTAAGTGCACTTTCCATCGCCGACCTTTCCAGTCTCATATCCGGCAGCTTTGATAAATGCCCACAATGCAGTGGCGAATTCAACGCCTTCCCCATCAACAATTACGACGACGTCCAAGTCTTCAGTAGCTCTAAACGAATCGCCCTCATTGTCAAATAGAACGCTGCAGGCCCCTCCACCAATAAGGACGTAACCGCCTTTACAGCCGCTCATGGCATCGGCAAATCGCTCTATTCCCCTCACTTTTGACATATCGTCCTCCTGAGCTGTTCGACCGCGTCGAGCAGACGATCTTCTTTGTAATCTGCTTTTGCGCAAGCAACGTATAAAGAAAACGGGTCGACACACTGCAAACCCGTCGCGTCAAAACTAATATCGGACGGCGCGTCCACGGGATACGACCAGACCTCAATCACAACTGCCGCCGGTTCGTACCGCTGAGCCTCCAGCCATCTGTCGCCCATATGCTCTTTCAAGGCCTCTAGCTGATTCTTTTCGAGAGCAATGGTTGGGGCGGAGTCTTCATGAGCAAGGTCGGACATATAGCTAAGGGCAGACACTCCGGAAAGCAACGCATCAACGGCTCGCAGTTCTTCCCTGTCGACCGCCCCCTTAAGCCGGATGCGCTCTATAACTGGCGTGCGAAGATAATCCTCAAACCCATCTAGCAACGTCTCGGTCGACAGCCCGGCGTCGCACAATATACGCTTTTTGCCGTCCCGCACAATCAACCCAGGAGCTATAGCGGCGATTTCCGAAAGATAGCCGCTGACGCTTGCCGCGCTTTTGCCACACAGACGCGCTAGGTCGCCGGCGGAGCAGTCAACCCATCGTCCCGCGAGGAGATTTAGGACGATTCGTTGAGATTGGGGCGAAAGCGGAGCAGCGGGAGAAGCACCCAGCACTTCATCGGAAATAACGGCTCCGATAAACGGCAGGAACGCATTTCGCTCATCTCGGATATATGCGATTCCCTCCGAAGAAAGCGCGCGCATAAAACCTAAATCCATAGCATCCCAGCAAATTACCACCGGGTGAGCATCTAACTTGCACGCTGCACTGACGAGATTTCGCGCCGAAATGACACTGGGCGGTTCTTTTGGTTCCGCAACAATAAAACGGCCCTGCTCAGACATGCCGAGCCGTGCCAAGCGAAGCGAATACCGCTCAAGATACATGCGAGGAATCTGCATCTCAACTGGCTCCGGGTCGATGGCGAGCTCTAAAGAGAAGAGTCTTTTTGGGAGGCAGTTTAGCAGCATGTACAATCACCGTTTTCATTTCGGTTACATTTTAGCATCTATCTGAAATTATACTGAATCGTATAAAACGCTCAATCCCTAAAGTCATAAGAAAGAGTCCAAAAACGCAACAAGGGGCTCCCCCGTCCGTGTACGGGAGAGCCCCTACTCACATCTATTTTTCTATCAGCCCACCCGGCTCTCCAGACCAAAAAGCGGACGAGCAGAGCGACGTTCGCAAGCAACGTTATCTAAGGACCTGGGCGGGCGTATAGGGCAACATCGATCGCGAGTTCCGCACGCAAAGGAGGCCACTTAATGTGGCCTCCGTCTCGCGCAGGACTGCCCGAGCAGGCGACCAAAGCCCCCGGCGCGCCCGTCTAGCCAGATGTACGGGTTTTCCAGGTGCGGCAGATCGGCCTGAAAGAGGAGGGCATAGACCTTGAGGTCATGCCCGACGATTGAAGGCCGAGGTGCCGTGCCTGGGAAAGCCGCCTAGGTCAGTTTCACTATAGGTGCGAAGCCCTTCATGAGCTTTTTGGTCTGGCCGGTCTTTTCGAATTGGACCTCGATCATGTCTCCGGCGACCGAGATCACGGTACCCGTGCCAAAGGTCTTGTGGCTCACGGTATCGCCCACGGCAAAATCCTGCGATGCGCTGGCGCGATCGACCTTGCGCTCCACTGTCGGTGACACCTTAGACGACGGCTTTTTGGCTCGCGGCGCGCCCGAGCCAAAGGTCGAGGCAACACGGCCGGCATCAGGTGAGACCCCACGATGGCGCTCGGTCCCATAGCTACTGCCGCCAAAGAAATCGTCAAAGCTCGATCCGCCACGCGAACCGGAACCGCCGGTCGAGCGCGTATGCGAACCGAACACCTTGCCGCCATACATATCCGAGCCCATGCCCGAGCCAAAGGTGCCGTGACGGTCGCCGCGCTTCTCCCAGCCCGTGCCCTCAAAACCGGCAGAACCGATACCGCTAAACTCGATATCCTCAAACGGAATCTCGTTGAGGAAGCGAGAGCGCGGGTTGGCAGAGGTCGAGCCGTAGGTGCGACGCGTGGCCGCATAGGTCAGGAACAGGCGCTTACGGGCACGCGTGATGGCAACGTAGGCCAGGCGACGCTCCTCCTCGAGCTTGCCCGGGTCATCGCTGCCGCCAAAGTCGTGCACGTGCGGGAAGATACCCTCCTCCATGCCGGCCACGAACACCGCCGGGAACTCCAGGCCCTTGGCGGAGTGGATGGTCATCATGGTAATGGCATGCGTCTCGCCGGCCAGGGAATCCAAGTCGGAGCGCAGGGCCAGCCACTCCATGAGTGCCGGCAGCGCCTTACAGGTGAGCGGACCGTAGGTGCGCTCGATCTCGTCGGCATGCACGGCGCCCGCCGGCATCTCCGTCGGCGCGGCATACGCGTTGCCCGCGATGGCGGCGGCCAGGGCATCCTGCGGCGAGAGCGCCGGAGCGTCTAGGCTATCGAGCGGATTGGAACCTGCGGCATCGCGCGCGCCGACGAGTGCCTCGAACGAGGACACGGGCGCGGACGGTCCCGGCTCGGGCGCAGGTGCGCTCACCACGACGGGCTCGGCGCCGGCAGGCACGTCGGCAACACCGGCTGCGCGCAGCTCTTCTAGGCTCTCGAGCGTACCCTCGATATCCTCGTGCGTCTCCTCAAATTCGGCAGCGACGCCCAGGAATTCTTGGATGTTCTCGGCGCGGCTCTCGGACTCCATGGTGCCCTCGGCACGAAACGCCTGCAGAAGGCCCGTCTTGTCGACAATCATCTCGACGACATCCTTGAGCTCGCCGTCCATGCGGCGGCCCTCGCGCACCAGCGCCACAAAACTCGACAGGCCGTTGCGCACCTTGGCACTAAACATGCCCGTCTCGGCTGTTGCGATCTCGCAGGCCTGGAAGAACGAGCAGCGGTTGTCGCGCGCCAGCTGCTCGATCTTTTGGATCGAGGTGGAGCCGATGCCGCGGCGCGGCGTGTTGATGACGCGCTTGACGCTCATCTCGTCGGCTGGGTTCACGATCATCTTGAGGTAGGCCATGACGTCGCGAATCTCGGCGCGGTCGAAGAATCGCGTGCCGCCGACGATCTTGTAGGGCACGCCCGCGCGCAAGAACATATCTTCGAGGATACGCGACTGGGCGTTGGTGCGGTAGAACACGGCGATGTCGTCGTAGCTCGTGCCCTTGGCGTGCAGCTTTTCGATCTCGCCGGCAATCCAGCGACCTTCGTCGCGCTCGTCACTCGCCTGGAAGGCCTGAATCTTCTCGCCATCGCCCTCGGCCGTAAACAGGCGCTTGTCCTTGCGCTGCGAGTTATGGCGTACCACGGCGTTGGCGGCGCTCAGGATATGGCCCGTGGAGCGGTAGTTCTGCTCCAGCTTAACGGTCTTGCAGTCTTTAAAGTCCTTCTCAAAGTCCAGGATGTTGGTGATGTCGGCACCACGCCAGCTATAAATGGACTGGTCGTCGTCGCCCACGACCATGAGGTTTTGGTACTTGGCGGCCAGCAGGTTGGCGATTTCGTACTGGACGTGGTTGGTGTCCTGATACTCGTCGACGCTAATGTAGCGGAAGCGCTCTTGGTACTTGTCGAGCACCTCGGGGCGGGTGCGCAGCAGCTCGAGCGTGCGCACGAGCAGGTCGTCGAAGTCCATCGCGTTGGCGGCGCGCAGGCGGCGCTCCAGCTCCAGGTAGACCTGCGCGGCCTTTTTGTCATTGGGGCTGTCAGCGGATTTGAGCATGTCCTCGGGCCCAATCATGGCGTTTTTGGCCGAGCTGATCTTGCTGCGGATCATATTGATGGGGAATTGCTTTTGCTCGATGCCGAGCGCCTGCATAATATCACGCACCATGCGCTTTGAGTCATCGTCATCGTAGATGGTGAACTGACCGGTGTAGCCCAGCAGGTCGGCATCCTCACGCAGCATGCGTACGCACATGGCATGGAAGGTACACACCCACATGCCGCGGGTGCCGCTGGGAATAAGCGCTGCCAGACGCTCGCGCATCTCGGCCGCGGCCTTGTTGGTAAACGTGATGGCAAGAACCTGCCAAGGCTTAACACCCAGGTCGCCGAGCATATGTGCGATGCGGAAGGTCAAGACGCGGGTTTTGCCCGAGCCGGCACCGGCGAGCACCAGCAACGGGCCCTCGGTGGTCAGAACTGCCTCGCGCTGGGCGGGATTAAGGCTATCGATGTCGACGAACGGCTTGGCGGGCTTGGGTGCCGGCGCGGGAGCGTCGTAGATGTCGAGCGGGACGAGCTCGGGCTCCGGCGCTGCAGGGGCGGTGTATGCATCGAGTGGCACGGGTTCCGGCGCGGGCGGCACGGGTACCGCGGCGTTCTTTTCCCAGGGCAAGGGCTGGGTCATGGGCGACTCCTCATCTGACGGACGGCGCGCCTGCGGGCGGCGCCATAGTTTGAGCCGTACCAGTATACCGAGCCGCGCGGACACCGACGCAAATCACACCACGACTCCGTGCGCCGCCGCCACCCAAACATCACCAAATAAGTTGCGGTGAAATAGTTCCTGAAACCAGCCTTCCGGCCCCCAAACAGGAACTATTCCACCGCAACTTCGATTGGCTCAGAGGTATAGAATATCTACCATTTCTACCCCGTCCCCAAATGGCAGGAGGGTTGCTGTGAAGCATAGGGTGCTCTATTACATGGTCGACGGTTCGACCGAGGCAGGCCAGGCGGCGCTCGACACAATCGAAGGTGGCGATCAGATTGAGCTGGTGGGCTGCGCGCATGAACCCAATGTCTGCCCCACCGCCGAGCAGCTGGCTGGCTGCGAGGGCTTTGTCGGCGAGTTTGGCCCCGTCGATGATGCATGTGCCGACGCCATGGCCGCCACGGGGATGCGTATCGTTTCGAACATGTCCATCGGCCTGAACCACGTTGCTGTCGACCGCCTTGCCTCACACGGCATCACCGTCACCAACTGCCCCGGGTATTGCTCGGACGACGTCGCTCAGCACGCCATCGCTTTAATGCTTGACCTGATGCGCCAAGTTACGTTCCTCAACCGCGACGTGCGCGACGGCATCTGGAATCCGATGGGTGGCTACATCATGCACCGCACGCAGGGCCGTACACTGGGGCTTGTCTTTTTTGGCAGCATCGCGCGCGCCGTGGCACCCATCGCACAGGCGCTCGGCATGAAGGTGCTGGTGTGGGCACCGACCAAGAGCGCAGAAGAGCTTGCCGCCGCCGGCTGCGTCAAAGCGCAGACGCTCGACGAGCTGCTCGGTGCCTCCGATATCGTCAGTCTGCACTGCCCGCTGATTCCCGAGACCGAGCGTCTCATTGGCGAGCGCGAGCTTGCGCTTATGAAACCCACGGCGTTTTTGATCAACACGGCCCGCGGACCCATTGTGAATGAGAATGCCTTGGTCGCCGCACTAGACGAGGGCATCGCCAGCGGTGGCACGCGCGGTATCTGCGGCGCCGCACTTGACGTGCTTGCCGACGAAACCGAACCCAACCAGGCCTTGATCGCCCACCCACGCTGCATCGTCACGCCCCATTGCGCCTACAGCACGCAGGAGGCCTACGACACCGTCCGTCGCATGTCGTTGCAAGCCGTGGTCGACAAACTCGTCTTTAGCCGCAAGCCCCAGCACACCGTTGCCTGAATGCGGTAAAGGGACAGTCCCTTTACCGCATTCGGCATTGCCCTCAAACCGCCACCAACATTTTTCGAGTTGTTCGGCCTTTTCCACTGGCGCCACGCAAGGGTTACTGAAATAACTTGAGCGTTCTTGTCCTATTTTGGGAATATTCTCGCTAATTTACGCATATAGTTCACAGAAGCAAACACTACTGAGAATGTTAATGGTGCCGAGATGGCGTTTTTGGTCAGCGAGAGACCTCCAAGAGACCGCACAACTCGATTTTTGCTGGTGGCCAGGAAGAACAGCCAGCTCATTCGCCCAGATCACCATCTCCCCCTGGGATTGGTGAAAAGGGGTCAAGCTAATCTGCGCCAAGTTGGTGCAAAATTACCTGACCCCTTTTCACCAATCCTTTGACAAAGAGGGCGGCATAGACCTTTTGTCCATGCCGCCCGCTTTGAATGACAAGCTGTCGCCCTGGCCGCCGCGCAGCGTCAACCAAGTTACAGGCCGAGCATAGGCTCCAGAACAAAGAAGTACGCAAGCACCACGATGCCCAGGATTATGCGGTAGACGCCGAAGCACTTGAAGTCGTGACGGCGGACGAAGCCCATGAGCCACTTGATGGCAATGAGCGACACCACAAAGGCGACGACGCAGCCCACGCCCAAGATAGCGACCTCGTTGGTGCCGAAAGTACCACCCTTAATAAAGTACTTGACCAGCTTGAGCGCACTTGCGCCAAACATAACGGGAATAGCCAGGAAGAACGTGAACTTAGACGCCACCGAGCGCGTGCAGCCCAGCAACAGGCCGCCGATGATGGTGGAGCCGGAGCGCGATGTGCCCGGAATCAGCGAAAGTACTTGGAAGCAACCGATACCCAGCGCGGTCTTCCAGCTCAGATCTTCGAGCGTAGCGATGGAGCCAAAGTCCAGGCTATCGTCATCGTCTGCAGCGGCAGTCGCAGCGGGAGCGGCAAAATGCGCACCAGCGGGGCGTCCGCCCGCCACCACCGCACGCGAACCGAACGAACCGGCAAGAGCGGCCTGGTCGCGCTTGTTCGCGCGCCAGTTCTCGATCACGATAAACAGCACGCCGTACACAATGAGCGCCAGCGCCACGACGGGAGCGTTGTAGAAATGCTCCTCCATCCAGTCGTTGAGCGGCAGACCGATCGCCGCGGCGGGAATGCAGCCGAGCACAATCTTGCCCCACAGCACCCAGGTGTCGCGACGGCCCTCCTTACCCTTGCTGGGAGAAAACGGGTTAAGGTCGTAGAAGAACAGGACGCAGACGGCCAAAATGGCGCCAAGCTGAATCACGACCAGAAACATATTCCAGAACGTCTCGCTCACGTTCATCTTGACGAACTCGTCCACCAAGATCATGTGACCCGTCGACGAAACGGGCAGCCATTCGGTGATGCCCTCGACCAGACCCATGAAGGCAGATTTTAGAAGCTCGATAATATCCAAAGGGACCCCCTCGTTAGACACCCGCCGGTAGATGTTCTGCGGACGATGCGGGCGATGTCCCATTATCAACCGTTGGCGGTGCGACCGCGCCTGCCCTTACCAAAAAACTCGCCCGTTCACAGAATTGCGAGCGGTCAAACCGAAATCCTTGGGTATAACTGCGACAAGGTAAAGTGTCCGGCGGTCAACGCACCCGCGCCCGCCCGACGCACGAGCCCCGCGCCCGTGCGATAGACCAAGGAGGAAACCATGAACGAGGGCTACACCAAGGTATTTGTTTCACTCGACGGTACTGAGCAGCAGGATTTTGTGCTCGCACGCGCCATCAAGGTCGCCGCGAACAACGGCGCTAAGCTGATCATCGGCCACGTCATCGACTCCACCGCGCTCGAGAGCGCCGGTTCCTATCCGGTCGATCTGGTCAACGGCCTAGAGGAGGCGTTTAAGAACTCCATCGCCAAGCAGCTCGAAGAGGCCAAGGCCAATCCCGACATTCCCGAGGTCGAGGTCATGATTCGCGCCGGCCGTATTCGCGAGACGCTCAAAGACGAGATGCTCGACGTGGTCAAGCCCGACCTGGTGCTCTGCGGCGCGCGCGGCCTGTCCTCGATCAAGTATGCGCTCCTGGGCTCGATTTCGACGTTCCTGCTACGCAACACCGACTGCGACATTCTGGTCGTGAAGTAGGTTCCTTCCCGCCGGCGCAAGGCCTGCGGGGTTTCCACGGGCACGTCCTCGCCGCGCTGCGGCTGCGGGATGTGCCCTTAGGAAACCCCTCCCGGCCCCGTGGCCCTCGCAGCCTTACTTCAGCGAGTTGGCTGATGGAAAAATGGCGTGCCGCTCCGATTGGGGCGGCACGTTTTTGTTTGGGGGATCCTTTCGCGCCTCATAGCTATGTTAATGTTCGGGAACATTGCGCCAGTTGCTTCAGCTATATTCCCGAACGTGAACATAGCCCAGAGAAAAACAGCAAGAGCGCGCCTACTCGAAGTATTGGAACTTGTTGGTCGAGAAGGCAAACGTGACGACAAAGCCTTCGCCGGAGTCGGATGCCGCGGTGACGTCGATGCCCATCTTGGAGCACAGACGCGCCACCAGGTAGAGGCCAATGCCCGTTGCGCGCTTGGTGGTGCGACCGTTGTCGCCGGTAAAGCCCTTCTCGAACACGCGGGGCAGATCTGCCGCGCTCACGCCACAGCCGTTGTCGGCAACGATAAGCTCGATGTGCTCGCTTGCCAGGCCCTCGTCCAGCAACGCACCCGAAAACACGATCCTTGCGCCGTCCTCACGCGCATTCTTTATGCTGTTCTGAATGAGCTGGCCCAGAATAAACTCGAGCCACTTCTCGTCGGTAAAGACCTCAAAGTCGAGGTTCTCGCACACCGGGGCCACGTGCGCCGCGATGAGCTCACGCGCGTTGGCTTTTATCGCACCCGTCACCAAGGTCTTGAGATCCCAGCGGCGAATCAGGTAGTCGCGCTCCACGACTTCCGAGCGCGCGTAGTACAGCGCCTGATCGATATAGCGCTCCACGCGAGCCAGCTCACAGCCCAGGTCATCCACGCGCGACAGGTCGTCTTCGCTGCCGTCCAGGTTTTCCAAAATCAGGTGAGCCGCCGCCAGGGGCAGCTTGGCCTCGTGGACCCAGCTCTCGATATAGTCGCGATAGTCATCGGTCTGACGCCGGCCTTCGGCAACCTCGTCGCAGGCAGCTTTGCCCACCCGTCGTAAAACCTCGTACTCGAGCTCGCCCTCGGCATATGTTGGGCATTGCACCATCTCTTGCACCCACGCGGGGCTCTCCAGTTCCTCGGCCGCGCACTCCAGCTGACGCAGAAAACGGCGGCGACGCACATACTCGATCACGATGCCCAGTATGCCAAAGATCAAGGACACACCGACCGCCACGACCACGATAGAAACGGGTGCGCCGCCGACCATCAGCACAAAGCAGCTCAGCAGTACGCCGCACGTCCACACGGCGACGGGAAGCAGCGCGTCTTTAAAGAATTTGGCAAACGACATGACCGGCACCTAGACTGAATAGCCCTGGCCGCGGTGCGTGGTCAGATACCCCTTGATACCGATTTTTTCGAGTGTAGTGCGCAGGCGGTTGATGTTGACGGTGAGCGTATTGTCGTCCACGAAGGCATCGGAGTCCCACAGGTCCTGCATGATAGCCGAGCGCGAAACGATCTTGCCCGCGCGGCTCAGAAGCAGCGAGAGGATACGCAGTTCGTTTTTGGTGAGCTCGGTACTGTCGCCGGATGCCGTATTGCTGGCTATGGAACGGGCGAGATCCAGCTCCAGCCCCTTGTGGACGAGCGTGCTGCGCTCGCCCGCCGTCGCGGTGCGACGCAGCAAGGCATTGATGCGTGCCACGAGCACGCGCGCGCTATAGGGCTTGGAAACGAAATCGTCCGCGCCGAGCGTCATGGCCATGACCTCGTCGATCTCGGTCGTGCGTGACGTGAGGACGATGATGGGGACCTCGGATTCGCGACGGACTTCATGGCAGATATGCTGGCCGTCCTTGACGGGAAGCGTGAGGTCGAGCAGCACCAGGTCGGGCACGGCGGCGAGAATATCGCGCGAGACGTGCTCAAACGATTCGCATGCCTCAACCTCAAAACCGGCACGGGCAAGGATATCGGCAAGCTCGCGACGAATGGGCTCGTCGTCCTCAACGATATAGATCAGCGCCATGGATTCCGCTCCCCTCTTGGTTGTCTTGCCACCATTATGGCTGCGAAACTGCAGGTGTGCACCGCGCGCGGTGCCAAGGTGACAGAACTGTTCGCGAGCGGGGGCGTTTTGTCCGCCTCGCACTCGCAGCGGTGGCGGGGACCAAAATGATTCTTTAATCCCCGTCCCAAAAAAATCATTTAGCGGCGGGCGCGGAGCTTTTCGTAGCCTTCGGCGAAGAAGGTGACCGTGGCGGCGTCGGACTCGACAGCGTCCGTCTCGGCGGCGGGAACCACGCCGTGCTCGTCGCTCACCAGGAACAGCGCGCCCTTGAGCTGAGCGGGAATATCCACGCGCGTGACCGGGATGCCCTTGGTCTGGGCCAACTGCTCGATGAGCGTCGCCGTGCCGCACAGGCACTCGTCCGCCGGCGCCACAAAGGCAAGCTCGCCGTCGTTGACGGCGGCGAGCAGCTCGGGCGCCACGCCGGTCTCGTCGGCCTCGGAGCGAGCCTCGGCGGAGCGGGCACGCAGCGCCTTGGCCGACGTATCGGCCAGCGGCTCGTACTCACCCACCGTCATGGCGGCATTGCCGTTGATGTCGATCACCAGCATGAGCACGCCGTCGCGGGCGGTGTAATCGCCCTCGGCAAGCGACCACTCAACGTGCTGCTTGGCCCAGCTGAGCATGTTATGGGTAAGCGGCTCGCCCTGCACCAGACGCTCGGACAACGCGCGGATGTGACGATTGAGCATGGGTACCTTTTTGTTGGACATGCGCCAACGGCAGATGAGCGCGGGCTTGTCGAGCGTGAACTTCTCGACCGCCTCCTGATTGGCGCAAAAATCCTCGTACGCACGCTGATCCTCGGCATTGCCAAACAGCTCGGCATCATCAATCTGGGGCATGGTTGTACCTTTCGTGTTAGTCATTCCGTCCTCTTATACCAAAAAGACGGCCCTCCAAACGGAGCGACCGTCTTTTGCAGAGATTATTTTGACGATATGGTCAGGCGACTGATCAGCTTAATGGGATAGAACAACATCCCATTAAGGGTTTTCCAAGTGCCCGAGATTGCCCCGAAAGAGGAGCGCCGCGTACTAAATGTACGCAAGCGACGGTTTGAGGGGCAAGGTCGGGTGCTTGGGAAAGCCTCTAGTGCCTAAAATGCCTGGCCCCCGTGAAGACCATCGCAATGCCGTGCTCATTGCAGGCCTGGATGCTCTCGTCGTCGCGCTTGGAGCCGCCGGGCTGGATGATGCAGGTCACACCATGCTCGGCAAGCACGTCGACGTTGTCGCGGAACGGGAAGAACGCGTCGCTTGCGCAGGCAAAGCCGCCCTTCTCCACGCCCTCGCGTTCGCAGAAGTCCTCGGCGCGCTCGCAGGCAAGCAGTGCAGAGTCAACGCGGTTGGGCTGACCCGGGCCCACGCCAATGCCGGCCTTACCCTTGGAGACCAGGATGGCGTTGGACTTGACGCCCTTGCAGACCTTCCAGGCAAACTCAAGCTCAGCCATCTCGGCGTCGGTGGGCTTGCGGTCGGTGGGGAACGTAAAAGTCGCGGGATCCTCGGTTACGTGGTCGACTTCCTGCACCAGCATGCCGCCGTCGACGGAGCGCAGCTCCACCTGAGCGCCGTGGTCCACGCCGCCGGTAGCCAGCACGCGCAGGTTGGGGCGCTTAGCCATGCGTTCGAGCGCCTCGGCGGTGTAGCTCGGGGCGATGATAACCTCGACGAACTGCTTGTTCTGATCGGCGAAGTGCTCAACCAGCTCATAGGGAACCTCGCGGTTGCAGGCGATGATGCCGCCGAAGGCGCTCTTGGGATCGCAGGCGAAAGCGCGGTCGTAGGCGGCCGTGATACCCTCGGCAACGGCAGAACCGCAGGGGTTCTGGTGCTTGAGGATCACGCAGGCCGGCTCGTCGAACTCGCGGACCAGGTTCCAGGCGGCGTCGGCATCCAGATAGTTGTTGTAGCTGAGCGGCTTGCCCTGGATCTGCTCGGAGCCCACAAGCGGGAACTGCGAGCTCGCGGTGTTCTCGCAGCCCTCGGCAAAGCGATAGACCGTGGCCTTCTGCTGCGGGTTCTCGCCATAGCGCAGGTCGTCGACCTTCTCCAGCGAAACCTCGAGCTTGGCAGAGGTGTCCGCCACGTCGCTTGCCTGGGCGGCAAGCCAACGGGAGATAGCCGTGTCGTAGGCGGCGGTGGTCTGGTAGACCTTCACCTGCAGGCGACGACGGGTGGAAAGCGTGGTGCAACCGCCGGTCTCGCGCATCTCGGCCAGGACGGCGTCGTAGTCGGCCGGGTCGGAGATGACGGTAACGCTCGCGGCGTTCTTGGCGGCAGAGCGCAGCATGGAGGGGCCACCGATGTCGATGTGCTCGATGGCGTCCGCGAAGGTGACCTCGGGGTTAGCGACGGTCTTCTCGAACTCGTACAGGTTGACGACGACCAGGTCGATCAGCTTAATGCCGTGCTGAGCGGCCTCCTGCATGTGCTGCTCGGAATCGCGACGGGCCAGCAGCGCGCCGTGGACCTTGGGGTGCAGGGTCTTAACGCGGCCGTCCATCATCTCGGGATAGCCCGTGAACTCCTCGATGGGGGTTACGGGAATGCCCGCGTCCTCGATGGCACGAGCCGTGCCGCCCGTAGAGATGATCTCGACGCCAAAGTCGTCAACCAGCGTCCGTGCGAAATCGACGACGCCCGTCTTATCGGTAACCGAGATCAACGCGCGTGCGATCTTCACATCAGATCCCATGCAGTCCTCCTGTCTGGTACGCCGCCGTGCTCTGTGAGTCGGTGATACGTCGATCTGCAGCGCTCGCGCAGCGGCATTGAAAATACTGATTCAATGTAGCGCATCGAGCGCGACGATGCACCCCGCAACGGTCGCATGTGCAGAAAAAGCTCGCGAGCGGGGGTTGCAGGTGTGCCACTGGGCACGGTGAGTTGATGGAACACAGGGGCACCATAATTAGATGCCAACGGCGTGGTAGAACTGTGCTCGATATGCATCCGCAAAAGAAAGAGGCACCATGGTCTCGCGGGTTCTCTACCGACCGTTTGATACCGAAGACTTCGACGCCATCGCGCTGATCTTGCAGCAGCTTTGGCACAACAACTCGGATAACGATGAGTACAACCGCCTCGAAGCCGCATGCGATCTTGCCTACTGCCTTTCGTCCTCGACGTTTTCGCAGGTTGCGGTGATTGACGGTGAGGCGCGCGGCATTGCACTTGCGCGTGCAGGACAGAGCTCCGGCGTCACTATCAACGAGCATTGGATGGATACCGAACGCGCGTTGCTGTCGCAGATGCGCGAGCTAGAATCCGAGTCGTGCGCCGAGTATCTCTCGTTTGTGCGCGCAACCATCCGAACCAACAACCGCCTGCTCGAGAAAAGTCCACTGCCGCATGACAACGAGGTCACACTGCTTGCCGTGGATCGCGACGTCCATGGCCTGGGCGTAGGCTCGGTGTTGCTCGATGCCGCGGTCTCGTACCTTTCCTCGCACGGGGCGACAAGGGCACACCTGTACACCGACTCCAACTGCTCGTGGAAGTTCTACGAGCTGCACGGCTTTAAGCGCACCGCCACGCACCGCGCCAACCGCGAGGAACGCCGCCACGCCATGCCGCGCGAAAGCTTCCTCTATGAGCTCGACCTAACGGCCTAGCCTCAGCAGCCACACCTAGTCATTTAAGTCTGTCCCAAATGATTGATCCCCAACGACTGGTCGGTCGCGCGCGCGAACGTGGTGTAAGAGTGTCCTGAGGTCCGTCGCTGCAAGTCCCGATATTACTCCTTCTTTAGACCGCGCCTCTCGACTATCTCGTCCACGATCTCCTTGGCGCGCCGCCCGAGCGCGCGGCGCCTCCCCTCCGTCGGGGCCTGCCTGTCCGCGGGCTCGGCGAAGCCCTCGGCGGCCGATGCCTCGGAGAACACCCGCTGCTGGGACCACTGCCCCTCGGTCTCCATGAGGCTCGCGCACGTCAGGCGCAGCATCGACTCCCTCGAGGGGAAGGACTGCACGACCCTGTAGCGGCGCTTGATCTCGCGGTTGGCGCGCTCCTGGACGTTGTTGGTGCGGAGCTTGGGCCAGTGCGCCCTGGGGAAGGCCGTGAACGCCAGCGCGGAGTCCTCGGCCCGCTCGAAGACCTCGCCGGCCCTGGCGGACACCGACGCCACCCAGGGCACGGCCTCGGCCCACACGCAGCGCGCGAGGTCGGGGTCGTCCTGGTAGACCGCGGCGTGCACGAGGTCCCTGACGGCGGCCTTGGAGCCCTCGGGCCTGCCCGAGCAGGCGCTCTGGAGGTTGCGCTGCAGGTGCGTCACGCAGCGCTGCCAGGCGCATCCCTGGAACAGGCGCGAGACGGCGGCCGCGAGCCCGGCGTGGCTGTCGGAGACCACGAGGCGCACGCCGGACAGCCCTCGCTCGCGCAGCCCGCCGAGGAAGGCCGCCCAGGAGTCCTCGCTCTCGGTGTCGACCACGTCGCAGCCCAGGAAGTGCTTGCGCCCGTCGGCGCCCAGCCCGATCGCGGTCACGACGCCCTGCGAGACGACCGACGAGCCGACCCTGCAGCTCATGTAGGTCGCGTCGAGCCACAGGTAGCAGCACGGCGTGCCGGACAGGTCGCGGCGGCGGAACTCGGCCACCTCGGCGTCGAGGCCGGAGCAGAGGCTCGAGACCTCCGAGCTCGACAGCGAGGATATGCCCAGCCTGGACGCCACGCGCTCGACCTTGCGGGTGGACACGCCGCACACGTACATCTCCTGCACGATGGCGGCCACCGAGGTGTCGACGCGCGACCAGCGCGCGAGCATGCCCTCGGGGTAGTAGGTGCCGTGCCTGAGCTTGGGTATCTCGAGCTCCACGTCGCCCACGGCGGTCCTGAGCGACCTGGTGCGGTAGCCGTTGCGACTGTTCTCCCTGCCGCCGCCGCGCTCGTTGCGGCCCGCGCCGCACATCTGCTGGGCCTCGGAGTCCATCAGCGCGTTCATCACGCCGCCCAGCACCCTGCACGCGAATTCGCGCGCGTCGCCGCACTCCTGCCAAAGCCGCGCCGCCTCGAGGGCCTCGTCGCGGCTGAGGCGCAGTACACTCTCTTCTTGGGGCATCGCCTTTCCCTTCATTCGTCACCTTCACTACTCCAACGACGAATTCTAGGCGGTGCCCCCGCCCTTTCAAGGAAGGGCGGGGGCGGGGCATGCCCCGCCTCTTACACCACATCTCTGCGCGCTACCGACTGGTCATTTAAGTCTGTCCCCAATGAGTAGCCTAGGGGGGTCTGCAAATGGCTGTGGTCAAAAAACATCAAATATGAGTACTGTTACCTTTTTAGTAACAGCGATTCGGGGCATTTTTGAGACTTTTAGACACGGCGGTCAGCCGGGCGAACTGATGTATCTCCCCAAATGTTCGATAAAATTGGCTCTTAACGAGAAATACTCTCATTAGAAACCAATAAATGAACGCAAATTAATGCAACTATTTCGGCAACAGTACTCATATTTGGCATTTTTTGTCCACTGCCCCTTGCGCGAAGGTCCGCAGCAGAAAGTTTGGCCCGTTTCGATGCACAAAAACGGGATGGACCTTCCCAGGCAACCGCCCAGAAAGGTCCATCCCAAAGCAAGCGCTCGCTAGAACGTTCCACCGCCGCCTCCACCGGCGCCGCCACCGCCGCCCGAGAAGCCGCCGCCTCCGCCGCCGCTCGAACTGTCGGGGCTCGACGCGAGCTCACGAATGCTCTCGTGATACACGCCGTCGAACGAATCCATCGGCGACTCGTTGCCGTAATGATGGTAGTACCACCAGTAGCAGGGGTAATTGTCGTAGAAGCCGTCGGCCTCGCGCTCCCCGGGCGGCACGGCCTCGGCAAGCTGGCGCAATACTTCCTTGGAAACGCCCAGCGCCGCACCCATCACCAAAAGTTTATTCCACAGGACCAGATCGCCGGGGACGGCTTCCTTGAGGCGCGTGAAGTCCTCGAGCCAATGCCTAAGCGCCTTGCAGCGAGCCGCCACCTCGGCGCCCTCCGGCGTAAAGCGGCGGAACGTAAGGCCTACGCCAATACCCACCAGCACAATCGGCACCGAGATAACCGCGGCGATAATGTTCGCCTGCGCGCCGTCGGTAAAGAAGATAGATCCCACGGGAATAAAGGCGATCAGAATACCAAGAACCAGGCAAAACACCATTGCGACAATGCCGTCCGAGGCAACGTACTCGCTATCGGCCAGCTTGCCCTTAACGGTGTTCTGATAGTCCTCGAGTTTGTCGCCCACGGGTGTGGCGTGCTGCTTGACGTAGTGCCGCAGCTCGTCAAACGTGCGCGAGCGATCACCGTTCTCGTCGGGCTTAGCGCCGGCAAAGAAGATCTTGAGCACCGTGCGGTCAATGCCCTTGGCCGACTTCCAACCAGCATCACTCACCGTCACGCGATACGTCTGTTCTTCTTTTTCACGCCCCAACAGACCCTTCTTGGCCTTGGTCACGGTCGCCTGCTCCAGCTTGATCACACGGTCGTCAGTGAGCTTCATGAGCGTGGCGATATATGCCTGGTCGGGCACCTCGTTCCAGCTCATGAGGGCCGAAAGCACGGCGGGATGGTCGGCCGAAGGCACATCGCGGAAATATTCGTCCTGGAAAAGCGGCTTGGGCTTGCGGCGGCGCAGCTTGAGCACAACGATTGTGCCGGTAAAGGTCACCGCCGCGACAACGCTCACCACGGCAAGCACGTTGGCAATCATGCGCGCACGGGCGCGGCGGGCGTTAGCTTCCTCGGCCCACGCCTTCTCCTCGCTCAGAATTGTCGGCATGCGCTTCTCGCTTGAGGCGGCGAGCTGCGGCACCCAGTCGCTGGGGAAGGCGATGCGCGCCTCGGCAAACTCGCCCTGATGCACGCTGGGAATGGTATAGGTAACCATAGGCTCGTCCGTGTCGAGCGATACGTTGCCCGTGAGCGGACCGTGGCCCCACGCGCGGAAGTTGTCACCCTTGGTTGCCGGGGTCCCCGCGGCAGCGTTTGCGAAGTGGACTTCCATCTCAACATCGTCGGAATCCGCCGACCAGCCGTCGCCCACAAACTTCCAGTAGAGTTCGGCGGTATCGGACCAGTTCATGACCGCACCGGTCATGGTGTAGCTCACGTAATAAATCGCGCTGTCGCCGCTCTCGTGGGGGCTGAAAACCTTGATCTTTACGCCGCCGTCGGACTGCTCAACCGTATAGACACCGCTGTCGCCCTTGTTTGCATAATCGACTCTGTTAAACGCGGTGCCATCTTCCTCGACGCTCAGCACATTGACGCCCGCCGCGCCTCCCTGCTGGTTGGAGCCCGTATTGATCTCCCAAAACACGCCGTTGATGTCGTCATCGAAATCAAACTGGCGTCTCTCGACAACGGTCAGCGAGCCATCGGCCTCGACCGTGGCGCCGATATGGGTTTGGCTCATGGAGTAGCCGTCGGCGTGCGCGGCGGCAGGCAGCAGCAGCAACGCAAGCGCGGCGAGCGCGCAGACGGAAGCGAATCGCGCGAATAGGCGGCGCCGCCGACGGGTCTTGGCAACGGGGGCGTTCATAGGCACATCCTTTGTCTGTAAAACCAACAGCGCCATTGTCCCACGTTTGCGAACGCACATGACGAATATCTAGGCGACCGGAACGCCAAACGGGATGAAAGTCACGCCCGCCGCCAGCAGCTAGTCATTGGGGACGTTCATAAATGACTAGTCATTAGGGACACTCTTTGGCACGGTCTGCGTCAACGATAGATACCACTTCACAGCTCCGTCACAGGTGTAGCGGCTTTGTGTTGCTGCGATGCATGCTGATTGAGCCCGCGAGCAAGGGGCATAAAGCAGTTGAGCGAAAACGGTTGCCCCTTTCCCGTTCGCTCGAGGATCATGTCCCCCTTTTCCGCGGAAACCCCGGCAGTTGCGAAGAGCTGCCGGGGTTTCTGTCGTTTGAGGGGTTGAAGGGGCTAAGCTTGCGGGCGGTAATCGAGATGTTGAGTCGGTGCCCGTCGAGCACAACACGCGGCCTCGGCAACTTGCGAGCATCGACGACGCCTCCCCCACCCCGCGCTATACTCGTCCGCATGGATATCAAAGCACGCAACATAGCAACGCCCGCCGCGGACGCGCCAACGACGCCGCCCGCTTCCGCTCCCGCGCCCGTCGTGGGCCGCTTTGCCCCGTCGCCATCGGGCCGCATGCACCTGGGCAACGTGTTCAGCTGCCTGTGCGCGTGGCTTTCGGCCCGCAGCCAGGGCGGCAGCATCGTGCTGCGCATCGAGGATCTGGACGATCGCTGCAAGCGCCCCGAGCTTGCCGCCCAACTGATCGACGACCTGGCATGGCTAGGACTCGAGTGGGACGAAGGCCCCCACTACCAGCACGATCGCCTGGATCTGTACGAGAGCGCCCTGCACCAGCTGCAAGACGCCGGCCTCACCTATCCCTGCTTTTGCACGCGCGCCGAGCTCCACGCCGCAAGCGCACCGCACGCCAGCGACGGCACGCCCATCTACCGCGGCTCCTGCCGAAACCTTTCTGCCAAAGAGATCGCTCGTCGCAGTGCTCTGCGCGCCCCGGCCACGCGTCTGCGCGTGCCCACCGTAGATGACCTCGCCGACGATGTGGTCGAATTCGTGGACCGCACGTACGGCGCCCAATGCGAGGCACTCGCCACCGAGTGCGGCGACTTTTTGGTGCGTCGCAGCGACGGCGTGTTTGCCTATCAGCTAGCCGTGGTGGTCGACGACGCCGCCATGGGCGTCACCGAGGTCGTGCGCGGATGCGACTTGTTGGGCTCCACGCCCCGCCAAATCTACCTGCAGCATCTGCTGGGACTTCCCACGCCGCGCTACGCGCACATTCCGCTGATCATGTCGCCGAACGGCCGCCGCCTTTCCAAACGCGATCGCGATCTGGACCTGGGCGAGCTCCGCGTCTGCTTTGGCACACCCGAGGCACTGCTGGGCTGGCTCGCCGGGCAAACAGGCATCACACCGGACACCACACCGCGCTCTGCCGAACAGCTGGTCGAGCACTTTAGCTGGGATGTTATCCGCGCGCACCGGGAGAACATCACTGTAACGGTCGAGTAGCCAAACGCATCGCCGCTACGCAACATCCCAGGGCATAAGCTCGTCGCCCAGGCGAACGATGCAGTCGTAGAGCACGGTGTGGCGCTCGGCTGGGTTGGCGTCCCGATGAAAATGCCCGTAGTACCAGCGCTTGTAATTCAAGCGGTCTTCCAGCTCATCGAAAAACGCCGTAAGTCGATCAACGCCAGGGCAATTCCAGCCGGGCGCCGGATAGAGCGTGGGCGAAAGCATGCGCGTAGAGCAGGTGTGGGTGACCACGTAGTCGACCTTCCAGCCCACGCTGTCGAGCTTTGTCCGTGCCTCCTCAAAGTTGCGCTCGTTCGGCAGCTCCTGCGGCCACCAGCTGGAATACGGAATGCGGTATTCCTTGTCCACGCTCGTGGCGCCGCCCATGGTAAAGACCATTGAGCCGTCGAGCTCAAAAACCTCGCCGCGCGTCAGGCGCCGTATGGGGGAGGTATCCGACAGGCGCTGCGTCAGCCCACCGTGCCACAGCTCCATGGGGCGTTCCGCCCAGCGATCGAAACGCTCGTGGTTGCCGTCGACAAACAGTACGGTATAGGGACGCGATTCCAGCCAAGCGATGTCGGCACATTCCTCGGCAGAGAAATCCCACGGAAAGCCAAAGTCGCCCGCGACAATCAGATAGTCGTCGCTCGTCAGGCTATCCCCAAGCTCCCAATCGCGCAGCTTTTGCATGTCGAGACCGCCGTGAATATCGCCCGTCACATAGACCGTCATCGGATTACCACTTCCCTCTTATAGGCTTCGAGATCGCGCTCGACCTGTTCATCGTCCGTGACGTTGACCCACCAAGGCCACTTAACGCAACACACCGGCTCGTCTACCTGCGCAAACAACGACTTGAGCTCCTCTAGACTCACCGGGACGTAGCTGTTAGCATCCACGCCCACGTCATAGCGCAGCAGCCCCTGTCTGAGGTTGAACTTGTTGTACGCGCCGCCGCAACTGTGGATATGCCCGTGCAAATGCCAGCCGCCGTGCGACATGCCCTGCCAGTCGGTCATGGGATAGTGGCTCAGTACGATTTTTTGCCGGTCGATCTTGAGCACGCAAATGGGCGGCTCGACGATAAAAGCATCCGCTACCGCAAGCTGCGTCCAGTCTTTGTCGTGGTTGCCGGGCAGCAGATGGACGTGCTTGCATGCAATGCTTTTACGCAGCTCGTAGGCATCTTGGACCGTCATCTTAAAGCTAAAGTCGCCCAAGATGTAGAGCTCGTCATCCACAGCTACCTTGCTATTAATGTTGGCGACCATGGCGTCGTTCATCTGCGCAACAGTCGACCAAGGCCTATCGCTAAACCGCAGCATGTTCTCGTGCCCAAAGTGGGTATCGCTGGTAAACCAGATCATGGGGACCTCCTAACGCTCTTGCTCGGAATAGATGCTCGTCGCCTCGCCAAATCCATCGGGGCGCCGCGCTTCGATCGGCACGATATCTTGGTAGATAAGGCGATGCTTTTCATCACGCCATTCATCGTCATGGTAATGGCCGAAGAACCAGGTGCGGTAGTCGATCCGCCCGTCGAGCTCGCCCAAAAAGGCCTGCAGCGAATCGTCGTAGAACTCGCGATTGCGCTCCATGCACAGCTCGTCTGCCAAATCGACCGGCGCTTCGTGAGTCACAACGTAGTCGACCTTCCAGCCCACGCGATCGAGCGAGGCGCGGCAATGGCTCATCTCGATCTCACTCGGCATTTCCTCGGGCCACCAAGTCTTTCCCTCCCGACGCCACTGTTTGTCATGGCTCGCGGCGCCGCCCATGGCGAGCACCGTGCTCCCCGCAATGTCGAATACCTCGCCGCGCATCAGGTGCAGCACGTGCGGGCGAGCCTCGTGAACGAGGCCCCCATTCCACCCTCGCATCGGCAGCCCCGCCAGCAGATGATGGTTCTCGTGATTGCCGTCGACAAAACACGTGGTCCAGGGCTTGGACTCAAACCAATCGAGCCAGTATTTGTCGGTGTTCGAGCCGCTCCATATAAAGCCAAAGTCGCCGGCAACGATCACCACGTCATCGCGCGCCAGCGTTCGGCCCAATGGCCAAGCGCGCGATGAGAAGCGACTCGCCCCATACTCGGCGATACCGTGAACGTCTCCGGTAACGAAAATGGACATCAAGCAACACCTCCGCGCTGTGCGACTCTGGACAAATCGATGGCAGAAATTGCAGGCCGGCCCCGGCATCTGCATCCCTTAGGGCTTACCCCTCGTTCTTCCATCCAAACGGGTCAAATACCCAAAAAATCAGATCGAGCACGCCGCCGGTCATCATGGCGCCGGCAAGGGCGATGATGACGTGCAGGGAACTGGCACTTTGGAGCACGTCGAATGGCCCCAGAACAGCCAGCAGCCCGACCGCCACGCCGGCAAGGCACAGTGCGAGACACGGCCCCGCGTCCTTGACGCACTTCTTTGCGAGATGCTTGGTGTTGTCACTCATCGATATCGTACTCCTTAGAGGATCGTTGTTCAGATGCATGCCGCCGCGACAGGGCTGGACGGCAGATTAAGTGTCACATGCCGTGCGGACACATATTAGTTACCCTACAAATAAGTGTATTTGATAAAATGTAGGGTAACTACTCAGAAGGGAGGTGCCATGTCCGTCTTAGAAGATGTCCTAGAAGAGGAGTACGCACGCTCAATCCGTCTCTTGGGCCTCATGGAGCAGGAAATTGGCCTCCTTCCAAAAGGCAGTATCCGCATGCGAAACATAAAGGGCCACGAATACTGCTACCTCAACTATCGAGTCGGCGACAAGGTTAAAAGCGACTATGTCCCTGCTGCAGAGGTTGATGAGCTGCGAGCCAAAATCGAACGCCGAAGGGCTCTTGTGACCGCCATCAGAGAACAGAAGCAATCTCAAAAGCAAATCATACGTGCGCTGGGAAGGGTGCCGAATGCCGACTGAGCAGCAACACGCTTTCTCAAAAGTACTTGACCTGATCGAGGAAGCAGGATGCATAGACCACGTTGTCCTCATCGGGTCTTGGGCGGAATTTGCCTACAGAGAAGCCGATGTACTTCCAGGCTTTTGCCCAAATATCAAAACAATGGATGTCGACTTCCTCGTTCGAAACCTGCGACGCCCCAGCCCGGCGGCGCGCCTGACCGCCCTTGCAAAAGAACGAGGTTTCTTTGTCGAATCCGATCGCATGACGGGAACAACAAAGTTGCTAGATATCACCGGCCTTGAAGTTGAATTTCTCATCAGAAAAATGGGTGAGGGAAAAGAGCCTGCTCTCAAGACGAACATCGGGGTGACGGCCCAAGCGCTATGGCATATGGACGTCATTCTGAAAAACACCATCAACGTTCGCTGTTTGAGCCACGTTGTAACCGTTCCGATACCCGAGGCCTATGCGATTCACAAGATGATAATCAACAGCGAACGGGGCAAAAAGGCCGAGAAGGACGCCCATGCCGTGGAAAACATGCTTCCGCTGCTAGACGAAGAAAAGCTAAATAAGATATTCAGCTCGCTATCTAAAAAAGAGAAAGCAAGGGTCCGTACGTTTGCAGAAACCTATGGCGTTGCAACGCGTATCTTGGAAATCGTCTAAACCACCGGTGGGCAACAGGCTGGGCAGGGCGTCTTGCCTCGTTTGAGTGCGGTTGCTAATGGCACGCTTGTTTTAAGTGCGTTTTGAGGAAGGCTTTTACATCCCGCAGAGCGGTGATAGATTTTGCCGTTCTTGGTGACGATTACCTTGATTTTTGAAGTATCCACGCTGTAGGGCTTGGCCGGCGTGGCCATCTTTTGACAGACTGGCTCCGGTTCTTGGAGCCTACTTCTCGAAAAACCAGGGTCGCGGAATCGATTGATATAGCTGTCGAAACATCCATCGAACAGCAGTCCCGTTGCCAAACCCGCCATGAACCCGCAGGCAATCGCGGCCTCTCCTCTAATTTGCATATGTCCCTCCTTAATTAACCTTGAAAATAAAAGCGGCGTGCGCCGCAGAGCCCATGTCCCCGCAGCGCGCGCCGAAAATGATCCGTTTTCCTCCATCCCTAACGGATCAGTTGGCGGCGCTTGCCGGAGAGGAAGACGCCGGCGGCCACCAGGACCGTGCCACCGATTACGAAGGTCTCACCCAGCAGGTCAGACGCATCGCCCGTGGCGGGCATCGCCGCCTGCTGCTTCACAACCTCGCTCTTTGCCACTGCATGTTTGACCTGGTACGTCACCTGCGTCGCAGGCTGAGTCTGCTCGCCATTCCCGCGCTCGGCGGCTTCCTGGCGGGCAATCTCGGCGTTGAGCTCGGCAATAGCCTGGTCGAGCTCGCCCTTGGCGGCGGTATAGTTGGCAAGCGCCTCCAAGTAGGCAGGTGCCACAGCATCCGTCGTAGCAACGGCAGCGTCGAGCTCAATCTTGGCAGCTGCGGCACGCTCGGCGGCATCATGAGCTGCGGCGATCTTAGCGTTGAGCGTCTCATCCGCATCGTTGGCACGGCCGCTAGCGATGGCGTCGGCAAGGTTGATCCTGCGCAGGCGGGCAACCGCGGCGGCAGAAGCATCGCGATCAGCGGTCGCATCTGCTACGGCGTCGTCCGCCGCAGTCACGCCAGACTCGGCATCGGTCTTCGCCGAAGCCGCGGCCTCAACAGCAGCATCGGCAGCGGCCTTGTACTCCGTCGCCTGAGCAAACGCCGCGGCGGCATCATGTAGCTGAGCTGCACGAGCAGCAGCCGCAACGGATGCGGCCTGGGCCGCGGTCACTGCCGTGCCGGCACCGCTCGCGGCAGCCTGGGCGGCAACAAGCTCGGCCTGGGCAGCAGTGACGTCGGAATCCGCCTGATCGGCCACGCCCTGGGCGGCGTCCACCGCAGCCTGCGCGTCAGCCTGGACGGCACGTGCTCCCTCGAGCGCCGCCGAAGCCGCATCAAACGCACGCTGTGCAGCGGCAACATCGACCGAGTACGCAGCCAGCTCGTCCTGGGCGGCAGCAAGCGCGCTCTCCTTGCCGCCAACGCTAGCGCAGGCGGCATCCAGCGCGCGCTGGGCAGCGGCAGCCTTGCCCTTGGCGACATCGAGCTCATCAGATTTGGCAGTCACGACACTCTGCGCCGCGGTAACCGCAGCGTTGGCAGCGTCCACATCGGCGCGGGCATCAGCCACGGCACGCGCGGCGGCATCGGCCGCGGCCTGCTTCTCCCCCACGGCAGCCTGGGCATCCGAGACCCCAGCGGTAGCAGCGTCAACATCGGCGGCAGCAGCATCGACTTGAGCCTGCCTTGCGGCAACGGTCTGCAATGCCGCGTTCGCCTTGTTGCCGGCATCGGCGGCAACGCCCTGTGCCGCGACAAGCTCCTTGCGAGCCGCATCCACACCCTGCCCAGGATTTGCCAGGGAGTCGCACCATGCGTTCAGTGCAGCCTCGTATTCGGCAACCGTCATCGGATTGGCGTTGTACGGCTCGTACCATTGACCCGACGTGGAGAATGTCTGCGCCTGAGTAAGCCAACGGTTCATCGTTCCGCGTGTGCAAACGCCCATGCCCGTCACGGTGTAGTCGGGATTAATCACGTTCATGTAGTGGCCGACCGTGTGCACAAATCCGCCATGCGCAGCCACGTAGCGATCGATTTCGTCGCCATGCTGCTCGTAGAAATCAAAAGCAGCCTTTCCCGTAAGGCCCGTCGCTCCCTGCGTGGCCGCAGCGCGGTCAAAGACGTCCTTCTCCTGATCGACCCACTGCTCAAACGGATCGCTTCCGTAGTTCCACGCCACGTTTTCACCCACGTTGAACTGCTGAGCATGGGCAACCTTGGTGTCGGAGTAGTTCGCGTCGGCAATGGCGGTCGCCATCATGTTGTACGTCACCTTGAGCTCGCTCAAGCCGACGCTCTTGCGGTACTCGTTGCACGCCTTGAGCCACACAATCGCTTGCTTCATGTTGATCAGACTCGTCGCGTCAACCTCCTCGCCTACCTTGATAAGGCCGGTATATTTGCAGTTGAGGATCAGGCCCGCCGCATCGTCGGCACCCACACTCTTAAAGAACGCGATGGCGCCCTGGCGGTAGTTTTCCGCCGAGGCGTTCGCCGTAGCCTGAGCAGCGTCGAGCCTTGCCTGTGCCTGAGCCACAGCCTGGTCGGCCTGCTGCTTTTGAGCCTTTGCCTGGTCGAGCGCCTTGTCGGCGGCAGCCTTCTCGTCCTTGGCAGCCGAGAGCTTGGCCTGAGCGTCGGCCAGCGCCGCGAGCGCATTGGCATGCTCGGCCTTAGCCTGGTCGACAGTAGCGTTGGCCGCGGTCGCAGCAGCTGTGGCAGCGTCCAATTTGGACTGCGCGTCAACCGCAGCCTGTTGCTGGACGGCGAGCGCCTGCTGAGCAGCCTGCACCTCACCCTCGGCAGTGCTCACTTCCTGCGAGGCAGCAGCGAGCTCGCTTTCGCGCTGCGCCTGGATCGACTTGGCGGCGCCCAGCGCGGCAGCGGCGGCGTCCACCTTGGCCTTGGCAGCCTCGTACTCCGGGCCCGCGGCACCCTGCTCGGCACGGTCGAGGTCGGCCTTGGCAGCGTCATAGCTTGCCTGCGCGGCATTCACATCCTTATCGGCCACGTCCTTTGCCTGCTGAGCTTCCGAGAGCTTGCCCTGCGCGTCCTGCTGTTTGGCCGCGGCGGCATCAACGCCAGCCTGGGCATTCGAAAGCCTAACCTGCGCGTCGGCGGCTTGCTGCTTTGCCTGCGCCAGCTCGCTCGCAGCCTGATCAGCTGCAGCCTGGGCAGCGGCCACGGCCTCGGGCCTGGCATCGGATGCGGCAGCCTGGGCAGCCTCAAGCGCAGCCTGAGCATCGTCTGACGCCTTCTGGGCGGTGGCCAGAGCTTCGTCCTTGTCCGCCAGGTTCTTCTTAGCGGCACCAAGCGCAGCCTGAGCGTCCTCAAGCGTCTTCACATCCGCATCGGCCTTGTCCTGCGCAGCGCCCATCTGCTTTTCCAGCTCGGTCGAAGCGGCAGAAGTGGCAGCGTCGCTTGCGCCATGGGCCGCGTCATAGGCACCCTGCGCCTGCTGCTGGTTGGCGGCAGCGGCATCGTAGGGAGCGGCGGCCGTATCCAAATCGGCCTTGGCGGCAGCGGCCTTAGCGCGAGCCGCATCGACCGCAGCCTGCAGGTTGGCGACCTTCTGCGCCGCCGACACCGTGCCCGCACCAGTACTAGCAGCGGCAGCACCCGTCAAAGGAGACAGCACCGCAGCCGGCTTCCCAGTAGCGTCGGCACCATTCGCACCCTGTGCCACCGCGGTCAGCGGAGACAGCAGCGACCCGCCCGTCATGGCGATCGTCGCCGCGGCAACCGTCGCCATGCGCCCGGCGGCCTTCGCCTTACCCGCAGCGCCGCCATTGATGTTCTTATTCACGTTCTTGCTCATTGCCGATTCCTTCCCACGATGAGCTGATGTTTGATACACATAGTCGATCTAACGTGCCCCGCTAAAAAGAGGTGATAACGGGGTAATTAAATCGGAGGAGTTGGAGACAAGCCCACATCCATCAGCGGATGCCGAGCTCATACTCCCGCTCGCGCTCAATATCATTCAGGTACTCATAATCTTCGGAGCTAAGCTCTGAATCATCTTGAGCGAATATGTAGTTCTCAGCCTTAGAACAAATACTGTAACCGCAGATGGTATTGAGATCGATATGGTCGGTATTGTCGTTGTAAAGGGGGAAAATTCTGCTGGTCATGCTCAAGTACCTCTCAACATAAACTGAAAACTCGCTTGCTTGATCTCTTTTTGAGACCCCATCTGATGTGCTATGGCTGCAGTATATGTTCTCGCCTTTTACAATGCAAGCATAATTTTAAAAAGTTCTAGGAGCGATAATTGCGCAAGACCATCACTTGCCGCCACCGCCATCCCCCACCGCGCCCTCACGCGCAGCGCACTCGTTGAGATACTTGACCGGAATCGGCCACACGGACGGAGCCTTATAGCGCGAAAGGCCTATGTTGGCCAGCTGAACCAACAACTCGGACAAATCATCGCCTCCGAGCATCTCAATCGAACGCACGTGAATCGCAGTCGCCATATCCTCCTGGGTGCCGTTGTTGACGCCCACAAAATAACAAGTCCTGCCCGCGCGCTCGAACGTTCCAATGCCGTAATAAGGCGAGTTGTAGCTCTCGAAAATCTCTTTCTTACGCCCCGCCTTGCCTGCGAGCTGATGCTCGCCCACCAGAGCCATAAAGTTGTTGGAAAACGTCGTCAGTCCCGTATCCCGCACGCGAGCAAGCATAGACCGCCCGTTCGCATGCACGTCAAAGACATAGGTGCCCTTATCGAGTTTGCCGTCCGCGGTCAGCAGATCGAGCTCCATCTCGTCCTCGGGACCATCCTCTGCCGAATGTGAGGCATAGCGCATGCCCCCATCCGCGCCAATCGTCAACGTAGCGATACGCGAATCCAGCTCAATCTTGTCCTTTGCTTTATGCGGCACATCGACTAAGCCACACACCGTCACCGACTCAATATCCAAAGCGTCAAGATCAAACGCCGTCACCCGCTCGTCGACAACATCCTGCTTTACCAGCAGTTCTTTGAGCATGGCGCCCAGGATCGCCTCTTGCGCATTGCGATCCTTTTGCTTTGTCGCCACCTTAAACAGTGGCTCGCACACATCCGGCGTCACGTGCTGTTCCACTACGCCAACATGTAAGGCATAGCCGTCGTCCTCAGCAACCTCATTGGGCACAACGACAAGGTTCAGCGCCCGCGAATCCACGGTCCTTCCGCCATACGATGCGCGAACGCCCCACGAGGAATCGTTAAGTCGATTGGCCAGCCGGCGCGCCACTTCGGCAAGCCCATTACGCGCAAACGACACCACGATTCGCTGCCCCGCCATGCGCTCCGCAACCACACGCGCGTACTCATCACCCTTGAGCACCTCGTAGAAACTCTTACGCGGGTATTCCATGAGCGTCACCCGGGCGAAGTCGCTGTAACGGCGCTCGAGAATCTGCAGCTCCCGATACAGAATGCCCTTCTTGGTATAGGCGACCTTGTCCGCCTGGGCCGAGAACGTCAGATCACGGCGCTTGGACGGCTTGTCGCCCTTGGCTCGGCGCAGGATGTATTCGTCTTTTTGTTCGCGGGCAAGCACCATCGTCGCCACGGGCGATAGCCCGCATCCTACTTGGCTCTTAATCTTTTCGAGCTCTTTCTCGTCACCTTGTGCCCTGCCAATAAGCACACGGCGCTTGGTAAACGTCCGAATCTTAAGATCAAAGGTGCAATCCTCATCGATAACGATTTCAACCGTTTCGATCTTGGCAGGTCCCCTTCCGTCGCTTTCGATAGCATCGCGACGGGCACTCTTGGCGCTAATGACATACAGGTGCCCGGTGTCATTGGGCACTTCGTCCTCAATCCCCTCAAACTGAGAGCAGGAGTTGAACAGCAAACGGAGCGCAACGTAATCGTCCAACTCGTTCCAATGAGTTTTAATCGGAACCACCTGCTCCTGATAAAGCGAAGCATTAAGGTCGTCCGTCTGCACACCCGCTTTGACCATCAGAAAGACGCGGTTGTCTGCAAGCTGCGTGAGCGCGACGACCTTGCCCGTCTGGCACACATCGGCCATAAAGTCTGCCACGGCATGCTTACCAGCATCGCCTACGTTGCACCAAAAGACCGAGTAGCGCTCCTCGGCAGCCGCCGCATCGAGCTGCAAATCGAACTCGGATACGGCGATGTCGCCCATGCCACACGACTGGTTAGGCTTCGATTGCACGGCCGACCGCCTCCATCATCTCCAGGTTGATTGCCCCATCAGCTGCCATATACGGGAAGGAGAACACCATCCCCTCGTCATCGATTGTCTTTTGGCGGAGCTCCAGCGCCGCTTCATCGGCCAAAACATTGACGATCAACAGGCGTTTCGCCCCAACTTTTTGAGCCTTGGCCTTAAAGCGCTCGGCGTCCGTGGCCTCGCCGCCGTTGCGCCTGTAGGCCTCATAGGCGCCGATACGATAGTGCTTAAAATCGATCCACACCCCGGTCTTGTTGCCGGCGGCATCGAGCACCTCAAAGTCGCCGCCCGTCTCGGCATGGGCAGCATCGCCACGCGTAAGCGAATAACGGCCATCGTAGTACGCCTCAAAGATGGCCCTTCCGGCAGATTCTCCAAGCTCTCCCAGGTATACCGCCTGGAACATATAGGGCGTCATGTGCACCGTCGCCGCCGGCTGCAGTGTCGCAGGCACCCCGTCACGCGACCAGCGCTCGCGCACCTCGCGAATCGAAAGCAGCTCGGGCACGCGGGCCGCCGCTTGGCTTACCTGGTGAACCTTTGCGCCCTTAAAGCCCTCGTTATAGCGGCAGCGCTCCTCCAGACGGGCAGCAATCTGCTCAACAGGCTCACCGTCGTAGTTGGGAAATTCAAAGTGCGGCACCTTGCACGCACCGCCTTCTGCATACGCATAACCGCTCGTGGCATACGGCATACGCAACGCGGTGCTTCGGCGCGCCGGATAGTTCGCGAGATCCTCCCACGGCAGGCAAAAATGATGCAGATAGAAGTCGCGCTCATCGTCAAAGGCGGCAAGATCCTCCATCCCAGCATTAAGCGAAGTGACTTTCCACGCCAGCCTCTCGTGCTTCTCTTTGGCCAGGTTGTTCCTAAAGGCAGCAAGGTTCTGCTGTTTGCTAGCAGCGTGCTGTTTCTTGTCCGCCATGTGATTGTTGACGGCCGCGCAGGCGCCAACCACCTGCTCCAGCTCGTAACCCATCGGCAAATCGTGCAAGAACGAGAAGTCGCAATCGCCGGCGATTTCGCGATCGAGCATCACCTGCACGTGCGGCATCTTTACGCTCGTACGCATCAAGCGACCCACGGCCTGCGCCACGATGCGAGCACCTTCGACCTGATAAGAGAGGGTGTCGCGCACCGGCAGTTTTCCGCCAACGCCCGCCAGTACCGTACGCACGCGATGGCGCTTCTGGATAAACGGAATCTCACCGCGCGTCACAAGCTCTTCCTGTTCGACCACGCCAAGCAGCGCCTGCTGGTCAAACTTCTTTGAGCTCATATCGACTCCCCAGGTCAAACGACTCGTAGGCGATTCCACGTACAAAAAGTCGAGGTCCATCTTGGGATGTCGCTCAGCGTTATCGAAGCCGCAATCCACCTGACGCACCGTGTCACGCAGGCTCTCCGGCACCTCATATTTGAGGTTTTTGGAAAAGCCGCCGGCAGCTAGATTGATAAACATCAGGGTCGGCTCGCCGTTCTTCAGGCGACTCTGGGCGCCATGCCAGCCCTCCTCCCAGCCAGAGGCGTTAAAGCACGGCACCATATCTTTGGCCTCCTCGAGCGACTTCTCATACGAAGCCTCGGGGTGTTTAACGTTCCTAATCACCAGTTCGGCAACGATTTCTCGGGCAAGGTCCAGCGCCAAGCTATTAAAGTCGCCATGGTTTCCCATGTGACGCGTCGTAAAGATGGCTCCTGCCTGCTGCTCGCTGTGCGCCACACCACGTGCCCACGCGCTCACGGCAACGAGTGTCTTGCTCAGGCGCTTTAGTTCAAACTCGCTGTTCTCGGCATCGCTCGAGCTCACCCTGTCGACAATCTTTCGGCGCAGGCACACCGCAAGCCCTTCGCTCACGCCGATCCGGCCAAAGAATTCCATTGCCCGCTCGTACACCTCATCGGGCGGCACGATGCCACCGCCATAGGCGCCGCCGGCCAAGGCCGCCATGCCAGCAAGCTTCTTGGACTCATCAACCCAAACAACGTCGACGTCGTACACCGTTGCCGCCTGCTTGTTAAACAGCTTGGTCTGTCGCACGATCTCCTTGTTGAGCTCGTCAATCCAAGCATCTTTACGAACCACGCCGTGCACTTCGTCTAGGTAATCCAGGTCAAAGTTCTTAATGGTTGGCGCATTCCAGGTGGCACTCATGCACACGCAGGGAGCCTTGGCGGCAATGGATGCCAGATATGCCTCAGGCATGCGCTCAATACCGTGATTGGTCAGGTACGTGGTAAACATATGATCGATGGTAGTTTCCATCACTAGGTAGTAAACGCCACGTGCATACATCGAATCATCGACGGCATCGATCTCGTCGTTCTTGCGATCTTTAAAGAACAGCGCCAGCATCAACGTATTCCAGAAGTATTTCTCGTTGGTCTGGTCATTCCTAATGCCCAGGGCATCGATGATGTTCTTGCGCGAAAGATCGTCCTTGTACGAAATGCTGCCGTAGTACAGCTTGTCCATAAGCGTGGCGCAGCGGGCAAGATGGCCCACCACCATCCTGACGAGGCCACGCACACGTCGCACCGCCTTGTTGACGGTCTGCTGCCCGTCTGTTCCATGAGACGTAATCATGTTGCGGTTGCGGCGAGCATCGAGCTCATAGCGCAGAGGCTTCGACAGGCCATCACCCACCGAGATATCGTCGCTACCAAACAGACGCCGACCAGCGAGCTGTTCTTCTTTCGCCTCGTCAGACAGGGCAAAAGGCTGCTGCAGCTCCATATCTTGGATGCACGCAGCGATCATCTTTTGAATACGTCGGGCGTTCTTGGCAATCTCTTCGGCAGCTTCGTCCACGCTCGTTCGCGAAACCCTACCCGTTGCCGCGTTTGACCCCTCGTGCTCGCCCGCGGTCGAGGCATGTGTATAGACCGCCATCCACTGGTCTCGATTTCCCAGCAGCAGAGGATCCACCACGCCACCGTTAAAATGACGGTCAAGGATGCGCAGCATCTCATCGGGTTGGAATTTCATATGGTCCGCCGCCAGCATCGACAGCATATCGGCCTTCGCATGGTCAATCTCGTCAAAGATAAACAGGCACTCGTCGGCAACCGTTGCATTAAAGAACACCACACCCGCGCCCGTCACCGTGTCGATCCTGTTGACGAGCTTTTGCGGCGTGCACGCAATCACATGTGGCGTGCGCTCATCGTTGAGCAATGCGGAGGGCCAAATCCGGGGGATCTCCTCAAAGCCACGCGTGATGCTCTGGCGCCCACGACTCACCGCTCGGCGCAAGCTCGCGTCTGCCAACGCCAGCTTGTCCCACAGCCCAGGAGTCAGGCGATCGGCAACACTTCCCAGACGATCCTTCTTGTCCAAAATGCCCAAAAGATCATCGGCGATCTCCATCGCGCTGTTCCACGCGTGTGTAATGTCGCGATGAACAGCCTCGTCCTTCGCCCCAAAGGGGCAGGAAATATCACGCGGCCTTATGCTGCCCTTGTCAAACACGATATCGATCCAGTTTTTGATGTTCTCCCCCGCGCGCGGTAGATCGAGCACCATACGTGCCGCATCTTTGGAATCCATGCCCTGATCGGCCAGCAATTCGCGCACGCTTGCAATGTAGTTGTCTCGGTTGTCCTTACCCGGAACCACAAACACCAAGGTACGGCGCCCTGGGCATTTGTTAAAGCAGCCCGACTCATCCCAGCCGCCGGCAATCAGATCAGCCGTGACCTGCTCGGCCGTGTAGTTTTTACCCGAGCCGGTCGTGGCGCCCAAAAAGTACAGGCCGTTGTTGTCCTGGTCCTTGGGGACAAACAGTGCACGCTCAAAAAACTCGCGCATCGCCTTTTGGCGTGCGAGATAGGAAGCGAACTCCTTGTCGTCCGCAGACAACGGATTCGATTGACAGTTCAGTTCCCACGTAGCCATGGTCAAACCTCCGATTTAGTTGTTGCATGTGTTGAATACCATCCCATGCGGACAAAAACTCACGCAGGACGGTTGAGGTGGCGGCATCCGTGCCGCCCGAGAAAAGGAAAGAAAGGAAAGAGAAACAGTCGGCGCTTACTCGCACGAACCGAGCAGTTTCTTAAGATCGCATTCCAATGCCTCACGCTCCTCAGCGTCGATCACCGCAAGGGCGACACGCATCATGGATACATCGGCGGCAAGCTCCTTAACCTGGTCGGGGCGCTTGCTAAAGTGGTCGTAAACCCGCAGGGCCTCCCCAGCCGCCACGTACTGCCACTTTTCCAGCGAATGCTCTGCAGTCCTGCTCACGGCATCGACCCACTCGCCAAGACCCTGAAAACCGTTGCCCGTAGTCGTGCCGCCCATAACCACATCGAGCGGGCTCAGCAAACAATCGGGCGAGTTTTTGTACACCAATTTGGTGAGCGTAAGAACCTGAGCAAGGTTGCGATACTGTTCCTTGTCGGCATAGAGCACATCGTTGTAACAGGCACATGCCTTAAGCAGCTCGTGGGCAGCAACGCGCTCCGGCCCCTCAAACGGAACACCACGCAACAGCACCCCAGTAAGGTCGAGTGCCTTGCCGCCCTGCACGATCTTGTCGAGTGCCGGGCTGTCCACCAAATTCGCCAGCCAAGCAAACTCAGGCTGATACGGCTTATTCTCATCCTCGTCCTCATGCTCCATCCAGTCGCTCACCAGCGCCAGGGCTTCAATGTCCCTCTCACTCAGCAAGGGCAAGTTCTCCCCCATCTCCTCCAGCAAAAAATGCCGCAGCTCATGGGAGCGCTCGTACGTAACCGCGAGTTCCCCGTCACGCACAACCAAGGTCGCACGGGCAATATAGACATCTTCCAGCATGTCCCTCCAGGCGTGCATCATAAGGGGACGCAGCTGACGGAGCATGCCGCGCGCGCCGGCACCTTCCTTAACTGCGCGCTCCGCCGCAAGGCGAACAGCATCTGCCGTCAGCTCCATCTTGGCGCCATTCCCCATCATGTTGTTGTACTTGGTCAGGTACTGCTCATACGCAATCTGGACCAGATTGTCCACGCTCAGGGCGTTAAAGTTAATCACCGAGCCAATGCGCCCGCACAGCTCGGACATAATGCCCCAGGTCTCAACATCCTCGATGGTCGCACTGTCTCGCAGCTCGTTTGCCGACTTTGCGGCGGTGCGCACGGCAGCGTACGAAGACCCAAAACCGACCGTGGTGCCAGCCTTGTCTGCCAGACGCTTGCGCACCAGAGCATCCAAGCCCATAAAGGCACCGCCCAAAATGCAGACAACCTGATCGAGATTGAGCGATTTCATCGCCGCACCCTTCTGGTTCTCGCATTCAAACGGCATCTCCCCGCCTTCCAAGAGCTTAAGGAACGACTGCGACGGACTAAAGCTCGATGCAACATCGCCCCCATCGGGCTCGACACGAACCGCCTTGTCAAACTCGTCAAAGAGCACCAAACAGATATCGCCGGGATTGGCAGCCTGATAGTCCGCAACCTGCGACAGGCAGTTGCTCATGCTGGCACCGCGCCAGCCCTCGCCCGTCATGGTGGAGACATCGAATACGAACAGCTTGAGCCCCGCAGCGTCCGCCACGGCCTTGATGGTGTGGGTCTTTCCCGTTCCGGTGGAGCCCATCATCAAAATGGCGGCAGGCGAAAGGACCTCGCGCGGATCGACGCCGCGCGCTAACATCACGCAGCGGTTGACCTCAAAGCTCAGCGACGTCACAAAGGCCTCCAAGCTTCCCTCGTGGCCAATAACGCTATGGCGTGTCTGCTCCACCAGACGCGAGGGCGCAATTCGATTAAGCAGGTCCTGGTAGCGATCGATGTTTCGATACTGTTTCTGCGTCATGGGGGCTTTCCTTTCTATACTTGGCTTTCTTACCTATGACGTGGCCTGAGGCCTTACACCCCTACAGCGTCAGCGAGGTCGCCGACTCCAGATAGATCACGTTGCCCGGCTGGGTAAAGACCGGAATGTGGTAGAGCAGCTGCAAAATACCCTGTTTGAGCAGCGGGAACAGCGTGGGATGCAGGACTTCGTACATCAGGGCACCGGCAACAAGAGCGGCGAGCATGGCGAGCAGCAGAAGCTTTTGAGCGTTAGAGAATACCAACATGGTCGTTCCTTTCTTTGCGCGATATTTAGATTGCGTTGTGGACTAGCGACTCATGGCGATGGCAATGCCAATAGCCGCGATAACCACGGGGATCACAAGCGATGCAAACAGAATCCCGGCAAAAAGACCTACCACCAGCGCGCACACGATGATGACCAGCGCGGTGGGCACAAGCGCGAGCAGAGGAGTAATCACGCAGGCGGATGCAAAGCGAAGCCCGTGAAACTTGTGCTCACCGGGAAATAAAGCCTTGAGAACTCCTTCGACAATCCGCCATTCGACAATCGTTCCGATGGTTAAGACAACAGCCCAAAGCAGGTAATCATTGGCGCGGGAATCCGAAGCCATCTTTCCAGTAACGCCGGCCCACCAATCAAATGCGGCGGCATAGCCCAGCAAACAGACGATCGCGCAGACGGCGGATGCGACTGCGCCCGCACCCTCAATTGCACCGAGCAGCTCGCACATGTCGGATTCACGCTCTCCCGTTAACAGCACGATCCATTTACGGGCAAGCGCCGCAACGACCGCCACGCCCAGCACAACCCAGTACGCCCTAAACGTCACCAAACGCCATGAATGGAGCGGAATCACCGTGTTGCCCTCGCCGATCTCGAACATAAAGCCGCCGAGCCACGTCGTCAGCAAGCACATCATGTCGACGGCGACCACATAGAGCACAACCGCAAAGATGGTTTGCAAAACCATGCCAAAAATATTCACCGCGGTTGGCTTCTTAGGAGCATTCGGCTCGATCATGTACGTGTTGCATCTATTCATTAGCTGTCCTTTCGTTACTGAAATAACTGGCTGGTTTATACACTGTTGCTTGATACAACTAGGAGATATGCAAATCTCTTAGTGTTAGTATCTAGCGAGATATTACCCAATGCGTACGGCCTCATACGCACATTCGATTTTTTTCTTTTTCATTTGAGTGCCCCGTCTGAAAAACGCCGCAACTGCTCTTCTTGTAGACTGAAGGCAATTGAGCCGCGACGGGCCAGTCAGCGAACCGCGCAATATAGGGAATATGCAGGAGGTGCGCATGCTCAAAACTAAAGCAGAATTTGCAACTCTTCGCTTAAACGAAGATCTCAAGCCATATATGAGCCGATATCTATCGGATCTTGTGTCTCATATGGTCGAGAAATATCAGCCTTCGTCGGGAACGAAAAGGCTCATTGAACTGTGCTGTCGCGATTTTGAGTTTTCGAGCGAGCACGTCGATGGCCCCTCGTGGTCTGTTTTGGGGATTGACCTCAAGCGACCTTCGGCCGCCTCGTTTGAGTTTGAGGACCGCGTTTACAACGAAGCAACCGACGAATGGGATTATGTGCCCGCTTGCGTTTGCAAAAACCGAGTCAAAGTCCCGACGTCGACGTTTACTGCCATCGAGGAGAATATCTTTTTATACGACTACGAGCAGGACGCAGCCTCTCACACGTACGAATCAGCACTCATTTACTGCAGGCCCCCCGAGCTACGACCGCTATCCCAATTCCCGGCATCTATCGATGCGGCAAATGCGCGAGTCCTGGATTTCCTCAGAACGCGCTCGAAGCAGCTGCAACGCAGCGCAGGCATCCCCGATCTGCTTTCGGTCACTGAGTGGTACTACATCTTTCTTGCGGCATCCATTGCCTGCTCTCAGTCCCATGCCACGGCCGTCATTCAGATTTCGGACCGTCTGTTCAATCTGGCACGAGCCGTAGATGGACGTCGCCTTCTTTGTGACCTCGGCCTGCTAAAGGGCATTGTGCTTCTTCCCAACACCATTGCCAAAAAGGCCGAGGGTCGCGCGCTGCTCTTTATTGGCGACGGCGAGCCCAATGATCCGTATTTCCTTTTTGACGGCAGGAGCTTTGACGACAAGCAAATGACCGATGAGATTCTGCACCAGCTCCTTGATTCCGTCGACCGAGCCTACAGCGATCAAAAGAATCCAGCCTATTGGCATCGGCTCGAGGATCAGGGCAACGGCATCTATCCCCTATTACCCAATACAAAGAGCGGATCGTTCGACGAGAGAATGTTCATCCCCCTTGGGTCGCTAGCGCCAATCTACCGCGGCACCGCCCGCAGCGTTGTAACCAAACTGCCCGAATCAGATCCGACAGACAGTTACCAACAGCACGACTGCTACTACCTGTCGCTAAAGCATCTTCATGATGGCGCAATCATTGCCGCAGAAGATGTACTTGAGCGTGTCCCCGATACAGATATCTACGATGTAAGCCGTGTAGACTACGAAGATTTTCGGAAGGCCAAACCGATCGACGCCCGCGAGGCGAGCCTTCTCATATCGCGCGTCGGGCCTCCATTCAAGCTTGCCCTCATCACGCCAGGCCACTTTTCTGTCGGTTCTGAGCGCCCCGTGGAGCGCGGTCTCTTGTTTGAGAGCATTGTCCCCTGCGACGCCATGTTCTGCGCTACCTTTGAGGACGAGCTGCTTGCCCAGTTTGTCCTGGCATACCTGTCATCCGATGAGGGGCAGAAGAAACTGGCGGACACCTCGCACGGAGACGCGCTTGTGCAGCTTGCCCCAATGGACCTGCGAAGCATGACCGTGCCTGTTCCTGGGCGAGCGGAGCAGGAGCGCTACGCGCAAGAGTACGAAGCAAAGCAGCGCGCCTACGAGAACGCCCTTAAACAGGCGGAGCATTACGCCGCGAGCAAGGGAACGATGTAGCGACCGAGATTGGCAGACTGTCCGGACTTTTCCGACGGTCTGTCAATCAGGCGTGCCATTCAGCGCGGCGGCTAGAAATTGTCATCGGACTTTGCGCTGGCTTTGCCCGCCCCTTCGCCCGCGATCAAATTCTTGACCGCTATATAGGCGTCATACGTAGCGTCTTCGATCTTATCCAGGGCTTCTGGATCATGCATGCAACCGCCCTCCTGGAGTTTCTGAATCAAAAACCAGGCAGCAGTGAGCAAGTTGTCGACATCCTCAACATCCAGCTGATCAATCGAATACGCGCTATCGTCGAGTCCCACCAAATATGAACTGGCGACGCGGATGGCCTTACTTACATATGGCTCAAGATCGTATTGAGGATAACGGGCATCGAGAGCCGTTAACGGATCGGTCGGCTCAACCCAATAGAGCATCGTTGCGCTCTCGCGCTTCTCCAGCGGATACTGCTCGACCGCCTTTTCCCAGCTTACATACCAGGGATTGTCGTCATCCTCTGCAAGCGATTTGCAGTAATAAAGTGCCGTAGCAGCACTTGCGCAAGAATAGTAATGGCGCGCCCTGCTCTTCTTGAACTCATCGTTCAGCTCATCGTTGTAAAACAGCTCCGCCTCCATGACCAGGAACGGACCGTCCTCATCCGTAACGCTCATGGGATAGTTGTTGCACTCATAGCCCGGATACATTTTGTCTCCAATCACTCATATTGGTTTGTTAGCTTATGCTGCCGTGCGGACACATTAACAAGCGATATCGAAACCGCGCTCACGCGAAAAGTTATCGTCCTCGCACCAATCTGCAAGTTTTTCTCACGCTGTGACCAGAACTCGCATAATCGCCCCGCTACCTGCGCCACGAGCCAGCAAGGATAATGGGAAGTCCGGCAAGGCACACCACCAGGGCCACAGCTGCGAATGCGAGCGCGATGGCCACGCTCACGGCGACACAGGCCACGACAATGAAGGCCAGCGCTAGCAGGCAGGCAAGCAGCTCGACCACATAGCACAACACCAGGTTCGAGCTCGCGCGCTTTAGCAGGACGTCGGCGAGGCGGACAAGCTCGATAGCGAAGCCGCTGCCGAAATTGCGTCCGGGGCCCTTGGCGAGAAACCACTTGAACAGGCACATCAGAGCGCAGCCCAGCATGATCATGATGGAAACGGCCCATACATTGTGCCCCGACTCAACAAGGCTCTGGTCACCCATCGCGCTGCCGTTGATGAGCCAACTCGTTCCATAGTCCATGAACAGCATCGACAGCAGCAGGCAAGCGCTCACCGCAGCGAGAAGGCGCGACACACGGCTATTAAACAGCGGCGCCTCGCAGCTGAGCCCAAGGCCCTCGCGAACGCGCCAGACGGCATGATAGGCAGGGTACGCCGCGATGAGCGCGGCCACGAGCAGCGATGCCCAATCGGACCCGGGCGCCGCCGTTGCGTACTCCGCGATCGCGGAAACGGAGTAGTTGGTATGGAACGAATTGTTAAAGAACAGCGCGACCTCGCCCTTCCAGACGCAAAACGGGGCGGCGACAGAGGCGATGCCGGCAGCGGCAACCGCGGCAACGGCAACGAGCAGCGCGCCCTGCACGAGTTTGACGACCTCACCTTTGCTGGTGCGGGGTGCAGGCTCAACGACACTGGACGCAATTTGGATAGAAGTGTTCATGATTTTCCTTTCAAAGAAGGCTACGATCGCAAGCTAATGTAAGAAAAGCACTGTCTTCGAGGGATTGAACGAGACTGTTGCCCTCAGAGACAAACAAATGTTGTTATCGGCATATTGGCCGCTCGGATACTTCATCACTGCGCATTTGCAATTCATCAAATCGCAGGGTCTGGTAGTGTCGAGAAAGTTGGTGTAGCGCCCGATCCGAAGTGAGTCGGCCCGGCGTCCTGGAATCTGGAATACGGTTGATATCCTATGCCGCCTCGACCCTGTCCGCAAGCTCGAGGCCGGACTCGAGCATCTTCCTGGCCTCCGCCTCAAGCCGCGCCCACTCGACGGGACCGTCGATTCCCCGAGTGCGACCGTCATCGTAGAGCTCGTTCATCCTCACCTCCGAGAAGTACCTGGACTCCTGCCATATCTCGTCCTGCTCGCACATGACCGCGCCCGCGAGCCGCACCAGCGAGCCCGTGGAGGGGAACACCTGCACGACGCGCGACCTGCGCTTTATCTCCCGGTTGGTCCTCTCCTGCACGTTGTTGGTGCGCAGGCGCTTCCAGTGGGTCGGCGGGAAGTCGAGGTAGGCCAGCGCGTCGGGCTCGGCCTCCTCCAGCACCGCCGCCGCCCTGGGGCAGCACCCCTCCAGCATGTCGCACGCCGCGTGGTACATGGCCGTCACGGTGGCGGCGTCGCGCCCGCGGAACACCTGCGACACGATCCTGCCCACGCGGCGCCTGAGCTGCCAGGAGCCGGCCTCGCGCATGCAGTCGCGCATGAGGTGGACCGCGCAGCGCTGCCACGCGGCGCCCTGGAAGACCTCGCCGAGCGCCCGGACGAGCCCCGGGTGGGCGTCCGAGACGACGAGCCGCACGCCCGCCGCCCCGCGCGAGTGGATAGCCCGCAGGAAGGCGAGCCACGAGTCGTAGGACTCGGTGTCGACCACGTCGACGCCCAGGACGCGCCTCCAGCCGCCCGCATCGCAGCCGATGGCGGTGACCACGGCGGTGGAGGCGACGCGCCCCTCGCGGCGGCACTTGACGTAGGTCGCGTCGAGCCAGACATAGGGCACCGGCGAGCCGCCGAGCGGCCTTCCGCATAGGTCCTCGATATCTGCGTCCAAGCTCGAGGCGATGGCGCTCACCTGGTCCTTCGAGAGCCTGGAGACGCCCATCTTCTCGGCCACCCTCTGCACCTTGCGGGTGCTCGTGCCCGTGGCGTACATCTCGGCCACGGCGGCCACGAGGGCGCGGTCGACGCGCTGGTAGCGCTCGAGCACGTCCTCAGGGAAGAAGCTGCCGGAGCGCAGCTTGGGGATGCGCAGCGTCAGCGTGCCGACGCAGGTGGCGAGCGACCTCTCGCGGTAGCCGTTTCGGCTGTTCGCCCCGCCGCCGCACAGCTGGTCGGCCTCGGCGTCCATCACGGCGTTCACGACCTGCTCGGCTAGTCTGCGGAGCAGCTCCTGCATGTCGATGGCGCCGTCGTCGAAACGGGGCATGGCGAGCATGTCCGGCGTCGGGTCTGATAAGATTCCCATAGCGGTCTTCGTCCTTTCCTAGAATCTGTTGTTGTGGTGATTTCAGATTCCAGGACGGAGGCCGTTCTTCGTTAAACGGGCGCTAGGGTGTCACCCTTACACCAACATTTTCGACGCGATCCAGGGTCTCATTACGCTCAAGCAGAACAGATTGAATAAGCTCGTGAACGGCGGCATTGCAGTAGCACAACGACTCCCACGTGGCCAACAAGTCGTCAGCAACTCCCTTGTAAGCAACAGAGGAGACCTCGAACTCATAGGCAAGATCAATGGCCTCGTCAACCATCTGCTTCATCTGCAACAGCGTGCACGTGAGATCCGCCTCATTCGACTCGTCGCAAAAATAAAAACAATTGGACTCAAGCATCTTTGAATCTCCCTTCGAACAACTGACACCTGCAGAATAGTGAAAAGAGATAAAAAGCAACCCGCAATCTACCGCTATATAGCGTTAGATTGCGGGTTAAACCATAAAGCGCACTTAGCCTTGGGCCAAATCACGACTCAGATTCAATGAGATCGCATATCTCCTTGGCTTTCGCCAGAGGATACTGCGCGTAGTAGAATACGTCGCCGTTCTTTTCTCCGCACACAATGATTGCGCCCAGCTCAAAGCCTTTATCGGACGGAACCTTGCATTGTCGTAGAGCCTCTTCGCCCTCATCGTAAAGTCGCAGATATCCCTGTTTCATCAACATTTTGTTAGCTTTTACAGACCCAATCCCTGAGCCACCCTCTCTCAGTATTTTCGAAATCGGGGCATAGCCCTTAGCTTCCGCCTGATCCTTTGAGTAACAGACCGGCAAACGTTCGGCCCCCGCAAAAGCCGCTTCGTAGACAACGCCCTCTCGCATGATTTCTACACTCTTATGGCCATGTTTATCAAGCTGAAAAGCAATGAAAAGGCATCGAAGCGCCAGCCAGACCTCGCCCGCGCTAACCATCTCTTCTCGGTCGGTGTGACAGGCGCTATTACGAAATTCAGTGAATCGACCCAGTGTTTCGCTGAGTGTCCTCCACCAGTCCCCCTTTGACGCCTGCGTCAGTTCAACATTTTCAACTCGAACAGAGGATGCCAGTAGATCACTCTTTTTTTCAATTAACCTTTTGTATTGACCGAGGTTAAGACTCTCAAGCTCCTTGAGCGGCTTTCTTGCAACAACATAATCGGGAGCAATGGCCTTCAAGGTCGGCAGCAATTTCAAACGCAAGTATCTCTCCGCCGCACGGCAGAACATTAGCAGGCAAAATGCGCAATCTGAATCGTTATCGGTACCAACACTGCCAATGCCAAATATCTTGCACAGAAGAAGCCCCTGCTCGATATTCTCAAGCACCCTATTTTTGCCATTTTGGTCGCACGCGCAATCAGCGAATGCGCTTTGAAGAGCTTCGCGCGAAGAGAAGCCTATGATTCGACAGTCTTCTGCATCCAGATTAAAGCTTTTGAACGCTTCGCCCACGTTGTCCAAATAGGAGTCGGTGTTTACATCAGGGCACCAAACATCTTTATTGTCATCTTTCTTGTCGTCTTCATTGATATGTTCCTCGTCCGCGCCAGCTGTCTCCCTTGGAAGAGATTCTCCTCGCGGCAGCATATCCTTGGCTGCATTGAGTTCCTCAATAGCGCCGGTTTTCTGGTAATTTTCCCAATGCACAACCCATGCCGTATCGAGAATGCGCTTCATCGTTGCAACGTTCTCGTTAATCTTCCACGCTGCATAGTCAGCAATTACGTAGAGGCGATACTTGGCTCGGCTTGCCGCAACATTCACGATATTTGGGTTTACAAACTTGATTGCGCCCTCACAACTGCGCCTTGTATCACACCCCAAGACAAATACCACTTGATGGGCTTCTTTACCTTGGAACGTATGAACCGTACCAATATTATGCTTTGCGAAATATTGCCATGCATCTTTGTCAGCCACTTCAGTTCTAGCACTTAACAGCCGGTCCTGAAGCCCCCTGACAACGGTTTTAAACGGAGAAATAATATAGAGGCTTGGAATAACAAGTCCCTCGGACTTGCCCGATTCGCGAGCTTTTTTCTCAGCCGTAGCTACGGCCTTATCAAAAGCGTCCTTGACAATCTTGTACACTCTATCGCCCTGGGCATCAACATAATGATCGCGATTGCCACGTTCAAATCCCGCAACATTGACCCACTGTGAGGACTTTAGATAAAAGCTGTCAGCGAGATCCTTTTTTGGGCTAGCCGTCTCGTTAAGCATGGAGCCCTGATACGAGATCTCATTTGAGATATCGAACATGGGTGATATGCAGCGACGGTGAACCACAAGCGGGCAGCCAATCCATTGATCATCCTCGCCGTTGCTGCGCAAGTGGCCATAGGGGTTAACGGCGTCGGCGAGTCGCTGGACCGAAGCCATATCCCCCTTAAAAGGTAGTAATACTTTTTTACCGAGGACAGCGCGAAGCTCCTTAACATCCCCCGTGATCACGGGCTCAATCTGAGAGGGGTCACCGACAATCATTGCACGTCGACTGCGAGCAAGGGCGCCCAAAGCAGCATACGGCACCGCCTGTCCCGCCTCATCTATTATCAGCAGGCCAAATAAAGGGTCTTCCCCAATCTGAATGTCCTCAAACATGCGGCCAATCGACGCAAACGTGGAAGAAATCACTGGGGTAAGCAAACTGAGCGTCTGAAAGAGCGCAGGGGCCATACTCCTTCTATCGGCTTGCGTGAACTCTATTAACTCCTTTTTGCCAGAATCGACGCCCTTGTCTTTGGCTCCCCAGTATGTTCGTAGAAGCGCAATGTTGTTCCGCATACATTTTGATTCAAGGATGAACTCGCGTGTCACCTGCAATGCATAGAGAAATAGCAGGTTGCGGTCCTTTTTTAGGTCAGGGTCATCGGATGGATTATATAGATGAGTCTTTTTTCGGCTTTCGCTATCCCCCTTTGAGATACACTCGACAAAATGCCCATTAATCGTCTCAACAGATTCAGCACCATCGACTCTGTTGCGCTTTTGACCTTGGATCTTCACCCACAAAGAGGATAGTTCCTTCTTTTCATTCTCTAGTTTTTCGTATTTGTTCTCGAATTTCGTACGCAGCGCAACAAGCCTCTGGTCCGGTGCGGTTTGCAGCATAAAGGAATCGAGCTTCTCGCGGCTATCGGACAAACGGCTCCTATTGAAGATGCTCCCGATCAGCCCACTGGCCTTTTCTTCCGCATCGCGCAATTCTGCTTCAAGCCTATTCCTTCTCGCCTCATAATCAGCAGTATCCTTCGCAATGTCATCAAGATATTTCCGGACATCACCTGCGGAACTGCCTTCAAAAGGACAAGACAGACATACCGTTTCGGTCGTCAGCTCTTCAACTATCTCTCGCTCGTCCTTTTGACACCTACAATTCAATTGGGACAAATGCTTCTTGCGGTTCAGAAGTTCGCGCTCCCCGGCTGCTTGCTCCTCCATTCTGTTGAATCGCTCGGTTACCTTTTTGTATTGAGCAAGAAACAGCTTCTTCGCCTCAGAAAACCGTCCGCCCTTTCCCAGCCCGCCGTTAAACTGCAGCGAAGAAAGCTCGCAATCTCTGAAGTTATTAATATTCCTACGGTTTCCCAGACATGCCGCAACCATAAGCCCAGGATGTGCAGGGTCGCGAAGATTGCCTTTATTGTCAACAAGCGCCGAAGAGAAATAGAGATCGTCCACCGTTTTCTGCTCGTTTTTCTTTCCCCAAACAATGTTGGACAAATCTGACTCTAGAAACTCCTTTTTCTCAGATTTATCAATACCCTCCAAAAATGCCTTCCCATCAGGAAGCTCTTTAGCGATATTCTCAACTGCCGCATTGTTTGTCGAGCAGACCAAAATGCTGAGGTTATTAATCGCATCTCCGGTTCGGCCCTTCCTGAAACGATAGGGATTCTTGGCGAACTGGAGGTATCGTTTGCCCAGCTCTACCTCTTCGAAGGCGTCATCGGGTTTGTCATATTCACACAGCAGGCGGGCCTTTTCGACAACATTAGCCGCAACGATATCCTTGAGCAAGGTTGTTTTTCCCGTGCCCGGAGGACCGTTTACCGACATAACGTCGTTTGCGGGGTATTTGCGTGTCGAGCTGCCACGACCAACCGCGAGATTAACTGCCACTTGTTGCATCAAACTCAAGGAGTATTTACTCGGCCAGCGACCAATAGGTGTAGCGCCAGCTCCCAACACCTCAGAAAAGAAATCTACACGGGCAGTCAGATCGTCATCGTCTTCGCCACCCAGAAGATCGATCTTTCCACAGGCAGGCTCATCCCTCAATCCACCTTCAAGGTAAGCAGCGACAAGAGACAACGATCCCTCACGAAAATCGTCGAAAGACCCTGGCTTGTTCCACAGCTCATTTATCCGGGAAATATCTTTTGTGAAAAATGAGTGACAGAGTGATTGGTCGAACGTTGGACACGCATCGTCCCCGTTGTCCTTTGGCTTCACTGCTCTATATTCGACAAGCAGCCTTGAACACCACTCGCTGATACATTCAACCCCGTCACCGTCGGGAAGGCAGCTGGCTATTCCCACAATCATTGGCCGGACGCAACGATTGACAATGCCCCTAATGACACCATATGTCAGTTTTGTTCCATTGAGTTTATTGCGGATTTCATCCTGTTCTTTCTCGAAACCACCGATGGCATTTGGGTTATCCCCGACGCTCCTCTTCAACCAGCAAAATAAGGAGGACAACTCAAAGCTGACAAATTGGCCATCAGGACTCATACCTAATAGCGCAACCGTCATGCACTCGTCCTCTTTTTCGATTTCATTCCCCGGTTTATTCGCAAGATACGTCATGACCGCTTCGCGTGGAACAGAGCCCAGGTGACAATAAATCGTTGAGATCGGCCAGTTTTCGCCGTTTGTGACACTATTTGCACGCTCTCTCGCTTCTTCAGAAGGCGTCCATAGGTCCTGGTCGTCCCGCTCTTTTGGGGCAAAGCAGTCATCAAGCACTCCTTTTCTGGGTCTAGGCGGTTCTTTCTTATCTTCGGGCTGGTCGCCTTGGCTCAAAAAATCAAGCAAATACCAATAATCCAGCGCATCGCCAATTGCTTGCTTTTTCTCAGCAGGTATCATTTGAATCAGTCCTCGCACTCACATAGATACACTTATGTCCAATGATGTCCACAACGTCATCGCGTAATTTCTTTGGTTGAAGTATCTCAAACACATCGAGCCACTTCATCGCCCATGTTTTCATGCCGTCATACGATGCCATAAACGAATACTCTGGATTCGGATGCCCGTCCTGCGTCTCACGCCGAAACCCATCGTTCCCGGCAAATTCGGCTAGAAGATACTTCTCCTTTGCTTGGTTATGACACCTTACGCGAACCGTAACGATGTCGTCACTAAACATCCTGTTCACGCCAGCACGAGAAAACCTTTTTGCCTCTTCGGCCATCGCCTCAAAATGACCTTTTGCATCGTCCACTGGTCCAGCAATGGTTATATCCCACAGGCTATCAACTCGAATTGCGTCAAAAGACCTCGCGGCACCCTTGTGGCCCACAAACAGGTAGTAGTAGCCATCGTGCATGCATAGATGATATGGCGTATGACTATGCAATCGTCCCTTGTCAGAAGTTCGAAAGCGGACTTTCCGCCTTTGGCTAATGGCCTTTTCCAATAACCTCAAATTTGCAAGCGTTGCTTCCATATTTGCAATTCTGCCGCTTTTGAGCAGGGCATTTTCTTGAGTCAAACGATCTTCGATCTGCCGCCTTTCTTCACCGCACAGTAGGCGAAGAGCTGCATGCTCGAGTGCGTCGGCTCCACCTACGCCCGTAGAGGCTTCAATGAGACGGCACAGATGCTCAATTTGCGCTCCATCAATTTGACGCTCTATGCTGTACAGGCGCTTCGCATTTTTAGGAGCAGGTTCCCCATCGACATTCATCAGCCGCTCGCCCTTACAAGCCAATCGACTTGCAATCACCGTGTAGAACGGATTCAGGCAACTGTTGTCGAGGTCAATTTTATTCATCTCAGTTAACGGACTGACGCCCGCGTTATTGCAAAGCGAAGGCTTTTTTGACCCAGAATCAACAAGTGTGTTCAATACGCCCTGCACCGTATCGCGCTTAACTTCATAGCCATAACGAGCTTTAAGCTCCGCCATTATGTCCGAAACGCTCAACCCTTTGCCAAGCCCAGCATCGGTTTCCTCCAATAGGATACGCTCGACATATATCGCCAGCTCCTTTGGATATGCTCGGTGATTTCCTTGGGTTTTCGGTTGAACCATAGACGCCTCCAATCTGAACAATCAACATTTTATTCAGTCGATATATCCAAGAGATTGAAAGTGCCGCTATTTAACGGTGAACGGCGAAGCCATCCATAAAGGGCTCCGCCGCTCACAAAAAGAGTAACACAAGCGATATGCGACATGCCAGCAATTAGGCCTTTTGCCGCAACATTGCTTTACGCACCTTGATTGGCAACTTCATTGCCTTACGCAAGATATACTGAGCTTCGCATCCTCAGACTCATCAAGATAATTCAGTCGATTCCTACATACCCAACACCCTAGCCCGTTCAGTGATTGCAGACCTCACCTCGAAGCACAAATCTTCAAATGTAACCGTTGGGACCGCTTCGGTTTCACGACCTCTACCGGGATGCAAAATGTCCCAGCGGGATATCTTGCCCGCCTTGCGTCCTGCACCAGGATCATGGTTGCCGAACCCAGGAACGATGGAATTCCAAATAGGGACGTAGCGGGCAATTAGCGCCGATTCCGTTAGGGGTACCCAAACAGCATTCAACACAAGCATGCGGCAGTAAAAGTGTTTGATGTCCAAATTGGTCGCCTGTTCAATTGACTTTCGATGATCGCCAGCAATTCGGTCATAAAGGCGAGAACCAGCACTCGGAGTGTCGACCACCCTTGCATCCAACTCATTTCCGGTAAGCGTTTTCGGCCCCGCTTTTCCTATATAAATGGGAAATGACCCCGGACAGTCGAAGTTAATGTCTGACAGCTCAGCATATGCCGGGAAATCGCCGCAATAAAAAAGAGCGTATACACCATCCCCGTAAAATTTCTCAATATCAGCAAGCGGCACGAGATCAGCACTCATGAGCTCACGCGCAAGCGAATCGGATAGAGACGAATAATCAAGTGGGTTATACAAACGCGGCTTCATTAGCCATTGCTCCTTTCAATCTGAACGACAAATAGGCGTTCATCTGCTTTCGCGCCGTGTCTTCCCTCAGCGCACATGCTACGGAAGACGCGACAACACGAGCGAGTTCAACGGGCACCGCGTTGCCTATCTGGCGCATGCCCTCGCTCCAAGCCCCGCTAAACTCATAGCCATCCGGAAAAGTCTGGATACGCGCAGCCTCTCGAACAGTCATATATCGCAAGGAGCCATCGCCGAATCGAATCATATTCTCCCCGCCGGGAACTCCATGAACGCCCGCTTTGATCGCCTTGCTTGGCTTATCGAACACAGAACCAGTGTGACCAGGATAGGCTCTCGCTTTGCCCTCGTGCATCTCGTTGTTGAGTGACGGAAGATTATCAACCGCTTCACCAAGAGTAATCCAATCGGAAAGGTCTTGGCCATGCGTACGCTGGGGAAAAGCCCAAGATGCCTCAACATCAGAACGGAAGCCGACAATAATAACGCGATGCCGGTGTTGGGGCACTCCAAAATCAGCCGCATCGACAACCGTCGGAACGACTTCATAGCGCAATCCTTCATGGTCGGCACTTGTGTGTACTCGAGAAAGGCGTACGGCGTGCTGTTCCCATGTTTCGTCTTCACGCTTGACAAGCGAAGGATGCTGGAGCCTTAAAAGGATATACTCGTAATACTGATGAAACGACTCGCGAGTAAGTCCTTTGACGTTTTCACATATAAAGGCCCTTGGCCTAAGCTCAGCCAACACTGCAGTATAAGCGGGAAACATATCGCGTTTATCAGTTTCCGCGCGCGCAAGACCACCAAGAGAAAAAGGTTGACACGGAGGCCCGCCAGCAAGCAAATCAATATCCTCCGAAAGAAAGGACCAATCGACCTTTCTAACATCACCTTCGATGACGCGCATATCATCATCAATGAGGGGGTAGCCTTTATCCTGGTTGAGACGGAGGGTATTACAGCAATTGTGCTCCCACTCGGCAGCAGCAAGATGCCTGAATCCCGCCAATGATGTACCAAGCAGAAGTCCGCCAGCGCCCGCAAAGAGCTCGACAGCTGTTAAATTACCTTGGGCATCCATGGTGTCCACCTATCTAAGAAACAAGATTACATAATCGAAGGGCCTACGATATTCACACTGTCCGCTTGGCGGCGCTCATGTGAGCGACATTTATTATTTCATTTTATGCGGACAAACAGAATCTTGTCAGACGATTGAACTAACCGCCATCCATATTTCGCGCCATCACGTAAGTTTAAAATCGACTCAATCGATAAATGAATCGTTCTTAACGCCTTAATCGACACTGTCGGGCTGCTTCCTAGCACTCGGACGATTTCCTATTCAAGCACGTTTCCCCGCAGCGCCTTCTTGCTGGGAGCAATCACCTCATCAACCAACCCCAGCTCCAGGGCGCGCTTGGCGTTGCACCAGCAGTCGCGCTCGGTGAGCTCGTGGAACTCCTGGGCGCTCAGGTTGCCATGCTCGGCCAGCAGCTCGTCCAGCTCGGCGCGCATGACCGCTGTATGCTGGGCCACAATCTCGATATCGGTCTGCTGCGCCATGCCCGTGCCGCCCATCAGCTGGTGGATGAGCACCTGCGTGTGGCGGTACACCTGGCGGTGAACGCCGCAGGCCAAGATCACCGCGGCCATCGAGGCCACGACGCCCTCGCCCACCGTAATCACGGGGCAGTCGAGCGACTGCATGGTGTCGATGAGCGCCAGCCCCGCCGTAACGCTGCCGCCCGGGCTGTTGATGATGAGGGTAATGGGCTCGGTCGCGCTTTGATGTTCCAGCACCAGCATGGACTTAATGAGGCCGTTGCTGGTCACATCGTTGACCTCGCCCTCCAGCAGCAGCACGCGGCTGTTAAGCAGCTCGCTTGCCATATCGACGGCGGCAACGCGGCCGTCCTTGGACTTCTTGATGATGCTGGGCTCACGATACATAACGGACATGGCAATTCCCTTCTAAACGGAATCTGTAAGGAGGCAAAAACTGGGCCGCACGGCTTTCGGCTAACGGAAGCCGTGCGACAAAACATGCAAGATGGGATACACAAAGCTGCAGGGACTAATCCCTTAGCCACTTAGCCGCATTGGGATGGTCGTCGCAAAAGTACTTTTTGGCGCGGAAGGGACGCATGCCGGTCACCTTAGCCAGGCAATCGGTGCGAGGCATAAGCCCAACCTCGCCTGGGGTCATCACGCAACCGCGCACATCTACGGCAGTGCGCTCGGCGCCCACGTACTTGGTGCCCAAAACCGACTCGCCACACAGTTCGCTTATGTAGTTCTGCGTCGCGATGTTGCTGCCACCGCCCATATAGACCAAGCTGTCGCAGTTATCCAGGATAGTGCGTGCGGCGGATTCGCCATACACACCATCGAGCTGACTCAACGACTGCGCGCACATCAAAAAGCTAATTCCGCGGCTGCGCACAGTTGCAATACTGCGCTCAAAATCGGGGATACGCCCTACATTGGGAAACTCATCGAGCACAAACTGCACGCGGCGCTGCAGATGGCCGCTGGGGCTGGCATCGGCACGGCGCTGGGCAAGGTTAAACAGCTGCTTAAGGGCAATGTTCGCAAGCCATGCATTGGCCGAATCGTTGTCGCTCACCTTAAGATCGATCACGCGCTTGCCCTCGTCAATACGATCAAGACGCATCTCATCTTTCTCAAAGACGCGCATGAGCTGAGGCGTCTTAAGCCGCGAGATAGTTGCATTGAGCGTGATCAGAATACTCTTAAGCGTCCTATCTGCCGCACCTCGAAAATCGCGATACTGCTCAACACCATACAGATCAGCGTTCTCCGCACCAAACTTATCGAGAAACTCCCTGGACTCCACCTCTTCTACAAGGTAGTCCAACGGGAATCGCCCCTCACCATCTCCCGTAACCTTGATGAGCGCAGCCAGTTTAAAGACGTTGTTCATCTTAAGGTAGCGGCGCGGAGCATTGGGGTCCTCGCCCGGCGCAAGGGTGCCGGCAAGACACTCCAGGAGATACAGGATTCCAACAATTGCTCGAAGCAGCAGATCGTTTGCGTTATCCCAGAACAGATCATACCTACGGCTACGACCGTCAGGATCGACCCCCTCCATGATTGCCGCCACTGTGGTGGGGATATCCTCGACATCCATCACGTAACGCAGAGGGTCGTATCCGGCCGACTGCTCGGGATTAACAGTATCGAGAACCGTCACCTCGTAGCCGTCCTCTTCAAAGCCTTTCCCCGTACGGCGCAGCAGCTCACCCTTGGTGTCTGTGACCACATAACAGCATTCGTGGTGATTGAGCAGGTTGGGCAAAATGAAACTCGCCGTTTTGCCGCTGCCGGTACCTCCAAAGGCAAAGACATTGTTGGACACACTCGTCTCCCAATGCTTGTCGTCCTCGTAGAACGCCACTGTGGCACCCTTAGCCAGGATCACATCGCGCTGCTCATCGCCAGACGACAGCGCCTGCATCTCCTCCTTAGTCGCCCACTTCTTGGTCTGATACTCCGTTTGCTGCGCGGCCTCGTAGCCGTACATCTTGATGACTGACATGGCGTGGCTCCTTTCTTGTCCGCGGCGTTAGTGGTTGTTAAGCAATGCGATCGTCGCCGTCGTCCTCATTGAGCTGTGCCGAGCGCGGCGACTTGGTCACGTGGCCGATCAGACGCTCGGCCTGCGCCAGATAACTCTCGTGAGCAGCAGTTGAGACCGTCCCGTCGCGCAGATACGCAAGCAATGCATTAATCATCAGTTTGTCGAGCAGGTCGTATCCCTTGGCCCGAGCGCAGTTGAGGAGGTAGCGGTCCTGGAGCCCCCGTACCTTAGTTGCCAAATCGATTTCCATCTTTTCCTCCATGTAATAAAAAGTGTGTCGTTCGTCCAAAAGTGCCTCAAACGGGCGTTTGACGCATAACTCAAAGTTGAAACGCGGACTCGTATCGAACACGCGTCGTTGCACCTTGAGGTAGCGCTTATAAAACATGACGGCATCATCTTCATCCGCCGTAAAGCCACGCGATCCATCGCGGTGCAGCCGGTCGTAAGGCTTTTTGCTATCGATATGGCGCACGAATGGGGACGGAATATAGACATCCTTCTTGACGATGTACTTCATCCCTGTCGCCACCTGCTCAAACAAGAGAACGCCAGTTGATTTAAAAGCCGCATTACATCCATGCCTAAACATGCTCACCACGGCTGCCACGCTGCCCATGCAGCTATCGCGCGGGGAGAAATACAGCGAAAGCAAAGCGAGCGTCGCAGCAGTCAAAAGCTCGCGGGCCTCGTGTACATCGGCTCGATACTGCTCGGGCACCAGCCCGGGAATATCGGGCGAGCGCTCTTCCAGCACGCCAACGAGCGATTTAGACAGGCGCTCGACGTTCTTCTCGCCGCAGTACGGACACGGAAGTGGCAGCTCTGCCTTCCTGTTCACTTCGCACATGCCGCGAAGATCTTCATCGATTGCGTCGAGAAATACCTCGTAGATGTTGTCCCGTTTCTTCATGAATGCTTCTTTCTATCCGGTTCCGGATGTTTGGTGTAAGTCTGTTCTAGGTTTTAGAATGCTCTGACGATAGAGCGATGATTGTCGATCTATCCTGTAGTTTCATAAGTAAAATCGTCCTGCTCGATTGCTTAGTTTGTCTAAAGACTGCAAAGCGGATGCATCAAGCAGTTGGTATTGAGTTGGCTTTGGATTGCTTCGAGGATAGCACAGCATGCTGTTCTCGTCATTAGAAATTTTCAAATTATTCTGCTAATATGTAACCCACTAAGAAGAAAGGGCCCTATACATGCGCGAAACTACCTCATCGTTGCCACGTCTCACCGCCGCCGCCCTCTCGCGCGCGCTTAATTTGGGGCAGGGCAGCCGTCTGCTCACCGTGCGCCTGCCCGGCGCCATTGACTGCGAGGCACTTCGTGAATGCTTCAGCCTGAACGGCAACGGCGTACCTAATATTTGCGAACTTGAGCCCGGCAAGCAGAACACGGACAGTGGCGACGCGGCGCCGGTGTTTATCGATGCCACAGCTTGCGTTCGCAAACGTTTTCGCGAAATCAACAGCGCATGTGAGGCGCTCATTAATGATCTGGAGCCTGGCTACCTGGGCTTCTGCGATTGGGAGGCCTATCTCTGGTGCCTGTATGCACTAGCCCTCTCCGGTCGAACTCGAGCTGCCGTACTGCTGCCGTTCGAGTCTTTGGACAACGCCGAGCAGGCACGCGCGATTCTGTTGCGCGAGGGGCTCGTCGAAAGCGTCCTATATCACCCGCTCGCCGAATCTCCGATGCACGGCATGTACGCACTTATTGTATTGTCGACGGGAAATCGCAGCGTTTCATTCCGCAATGCCGCCACGCCCATGCCACGTCTTCGGTTTGTCGACGGGGCTCGCCACCCCAATCTTCCCTTGGCTTTCTCCCCTGACTGGAGCGGCATCGAGTGCGACTCACGCAAAACGGTTTCCATTGAAACCGTCGAGCTCGAAACGCGCAAACTACTCCAACACCACGCCGCGCTCTCCAAAGGCAGGGTTGGCCTGATCTCCGTAGCTCAAAACTACAGCGCAACGCTCGGCGACAGCTTTATGCGCGTGGTGCCGTTTATGCCCCGAGACAGCACCACCTCGGACGACATCGACGCTGTCGAGGTGCGCCGCATTTCATCTCAGGATTTCCGCAACGGCTATTTGCTGCCCAAGGATGTTGCGGAAGGTGCGTCGGAGCTGGATTCCGAACCTGTAAAGGTAAGTCCAGACGTGTTGGCTCGTTACGAGCTTCGTTGCGGCGATATCGTCATGCCGCGCATACTCGGTCGTTACGGCGCGTCAAACCTACTTGTGGTCGGCATCGATGATGCAAAGCAGCATCTAGTTGCCTCTCACAACACCACCGCCATTCGCCCGGCGATTCCAACGATGACCGACGAGGAGCGCATGGTGTATGCAGAGATGGTCGCGGCGTACCTCACCGACGGCCATGGTTCCATAGTTTTGCAGGTATTGTCCGACAATCAGTACAGCCACGCCATTCGTCCTTCCGATCTATTCGAGATCGAAGTCCCGCCGGCGCTCGACCCGCGTACGCGCGAGTACAGTGAATCCATCAATCGCTTTGCCGAGGTCGTAAGGGCAAAAAAGCAGGCCAAGGCTGCTGTCGCCCACGCACAGCGCAACCTCGAGGTCGCAAAAAAGACCATCACCGAGGTGCTCGACCAAATCAGCGAGTAGCACATAGGCAACAACAGCACCCCAAGCCGGCGACAGGACCAACTCTTGCCGCCGGCTTAACTATCCCGCGTCCTCCGTTTCGCATTACCCGTTCAGCACCATCAGCAAAGGCCTCATTAGTTCGCGTCGTTTGGCGGTTTTAGAGTTTTCTTCTACAAGACCTCTCAGCCGCTGTATATCGAGCCCACGTCCAAGCGTGTCGTGATAGGCATCGATAATTAATGAGGGGTCCTCGCAATCGAGGCAAAGATCAACAAGCGTGCGTTCGGGTTTGGTTACCGGCAGGCCGTCGAGCCAAACGATATCCCGCTCGGCAATCTCGCGCTTTACAAAAGAAAGGGATTCGTTTCTTGTATTGATACGCGTAGGCGCGGTCATCCTGTAGGGGGACAGGTAGAAATCGCCCATTTGCTGCAGGTTCGCCGCTGTCGTACCGCTCACTGCAATGCCGTCCCACTGGCCTTTTCTCTCCCACGCGCAAAGGGAGGGATTGGTGAGCTTCCAAAAGGCGTTGAGCTCGTCGGTGTCTCGGCCCTGCGTTCCGGACATCCGGTAGGCGCCGTGGCATATCCGTTCAAGACGCCCCACACGGCATGAGTGTGCCAGTGCATCTCGAGAGATATCCATGCGAGCCGCCTGGGCTGTGGTGAACACGCCCTCACTCTCGGAAAGCTCGCTTATCGCCGTTATGTTGCTAAAGTACTTCATGTTGCAATTGTAGGATATTTTCATACTTTTGCAACGTGATTATGATTTCCGGTAATCCGTTCGCTTTGTTTATCACATTTCTGCCGACGGCTTGTTACCGGCTCAACATCAACCGCTATCGAGCTCTAATACTTTTCCGCAAAGTGAACGGCTGTTTTTGAACCCCTGGAACATCCGCATCTTTCGACGGCAAAAACGCAGGATTCCAGGGTCAAAACCGCAGGAAACGGCGCCCTCAAAGTGTCGATGCTTCGGGAGTCCGATTTAGCTCATTCACTTCTCAGAAAAGTATTAGACCTCGCCGTGGGCCACTAATAATAACCCCCCTATACACACCCAAAAACTCATCCAACATTAATCTTGGCTCAAGAATCGCTTAATCTATAACCTGCACTATAGAGTTCGACCAAGGGCGGGGCGACGCCGCGCAACGCAGGCCGCCGAACGCAACGCTCGCGCCCGGGCAGATCGCCCGGCGTCGCGCCCATCGAACGAAAGGACAGGTCATGGACGACCTCGAAAAAGTTGAAACCATCCGCACCAAGTGCAACGTGAGCTACACCGATGCCAAGGCGGCGCTCGACACTGCCGACGGCAACGTTTTGGATGCCATCATTTGGCTCGAGTCGCAGGGCAAGACCCAGACCACGTCGACGCACGCCGCCACCGAGTCCGCGCCAGTCGATGAGCCCTCGGCCGAGATGGTCGCCGCGCAGGCCGCCTACGAGAAGTCGAGCGAAAAGACCGACTTCTCCAAGAAGATGGACAGCGTGTGGGAGTACCTCAAAAAGCTCTTCCGCCTGAGCCTGGACACCAAGTTTATCGCCACGCGCCGCGACGCGATCATCCTCAACATTCCCATCCTGATCCCCATCGTCGCGCTGTTTGCCTGGGGCGCCACGATATGGCTGATGCTGATTGGCCTGTTCTTTGGCATGCGCTACCGCATCGACAGCGACGGTGACGTGCCCGGCAGCATCAACAACCTTATGGATCACGCCGCCGACGCCGCGGACGACATCAAGCAAAATCTCAACGACGACAAGTAATCGCAGACGGGGGCACGCATGGCACGGATCCTGATCGTAGAGGACGAGGAAAAAATCGCCCGCTTTGTGACGCTCGAGCTGGAGCACGAGGGCTACCAGGTGGAGCACGCCGCCGACGGCCGCGCCGCCGTGGACCTGGCGCTGGAGCGCGACTACGATTTGATTCTGCTCGATGTGCTGTTGCCGCAGCTCAACGGCATGGAAGTTCTGCGGCGCGTCCGTAAGCACAAGGATGTGCCGGTGATTATGGTCACCGCGCGCGATGCCGTGATGGACAAGGTTGCCGGGCTCGATGCCGGCGCCGACGACTACTTGACCAAGCCGTTTGCGATCGAGGAGCTGTTCGCACGGATCCGCGTGGCGCTGAAGCGCTCGGAGGCCGCGCGGGCGGCTTCGGGCGTTGGCGGCGTTGGGGCCGGGACGGGCGCTACGGGCGCCGCTGCGATACCCCCGGCTGGCGACTCGACCCAGGCATCCGCCTCGCCCTCCCCCGCCGCGCTCACCGTGAGTTCGGTCGCGCTCGATCCCGACCGCCGCGAAGTCACGGTCGGCGGCTCGCCCATCGCGCTCACTGCCCGCGAGTTCGACGTCCTCGCCCTGCTTATGGCGCACGCCGGCACCGTGCTCACGCGCGAGCGCATCGCGCACGAGGCGCTGGGCTACGAATACGTGGGCGACACCAACAACGTCGACGTGCACATCGCGCACCTGCGCGCCAAGATCGAGGACGCCGGCGGCGCCCGCATCATCCAGACCGTGCGTGGGGTGGGCTATGTCTGCCGCGCGTAACGCCGAGGCCAAGCGCGTCACATCCATCGCCCGCGCCATCAACTGGAGCTATATGTGGCGCCGCTTGATGAGCTACGTCTGGCTCGATCTGCTGCTGATGGTGATTGCGGCGGCGATCCTCGTCTATGGATACAACCAGATGCTGCCCGACGGCGCGTTTACCGCAGGATGGATCCCCGGCGTCGCCGTTCACGGCATGTCGCTGGCGCCTGCGCGCGGCTGGGACCTGGCAACGCTCACCTATACCGTCGAGCTTGCGCGTACCACCAAGACTTTCCCCCTCGCGCAGGACCTCGTCGCGCTATGGCCTCTCTACCTTGTCGTTGTGGGTTGGCAGGTCATCAGCGTGCTCGACATGCTCGGCGGCGCCCGTCGCGTGCGCCGCACCATGGCACCGCTCAACGACCTGGCCTTGCGCGTGGACGAGCTCGGCCGTATGCAGCTCTCCGGCGGCAAGATGGAAACACTGGAGCAGGCCATCGAGCGCGCAAGCGTCGACTCGCCGAGCGTCACTACCGGCGACGCCGACCTGGCAAGCATCGAGGTTGCACTCAACCGCCTACTGCGCCAGATGCAAGAGGCCAAACTGCAGCAAATGCGCTTTGTCAACGATGCGAGCCACGAGCTGCGCACGCCCATCGCGGTGATTCAGGGCTACGTAAACATGCTCGATCGCTGGGGCAAAGACGACCCGGACGTGCTGGCAGAATCTATCGCGTCCCTCAAGGCCGAAAGCGAGCACATGCAAGAGCTCGTGGAGCAGCTGCTGTTTTTGGCACGCGGCGATGCCGGGCGCACGGTCCTGCGGCGCGCAAATACCAACCTTGCCGCACTGGTCGACGAGGTATGCGAGGAATCGCAGATGATCGATACCGAGCACACGTATCGGCTGGCCTTTGACGCTGCGCTTGTCAGCGACCCGCGCTGCGACGCGCCCGTCGACGTGGCGCTCGTGAAGCAGGCTCTGCGCGTGATCGTGCAAAACGCCGCCAAGTACTCGGATGCGGGAACGACCGTCACATTTGGCGTAGCGCCGGATGCGGGCGCGGGCACGATCGACATAAGCGTTGAGGACGAGGGCATCGGCATGAACCAGGAATCCGCAGCTCACGCGTTTGAACGGTTCTACCGCGCCGACAATGCACGCGATGCCGGCGCACAGGGCTCGGGTCTGGGGCTTGCCATTGCCAAGTGGATCGTCGATAGCCATGGCGGCGTCATTGGCGTGACCTCAGTCGAGGGCGTCGGCAGCCGCTTTACGATTCGCCTGCCGCGCTAGGAAGCCCCTCGGCATAAATAAAGGGATAGGGCCACACGGCCCTATCCCTTTTTGCTAGCTATGGCAGCTTGTGCGCTACTCGCGGCACAGATGCACGGCGAAACCGGCGAACTCGCGCTTAAAGTACACGAGCTTGGTGCTACCGTCGGGCAGCAGCGCGCGCGACTCTTCGTTGACCTCGAGCCCGCGCTCGGCAAACCACTTCTCGGCCGCATCAATGTCGTTGACGGCAAAGCCGATGTGGCCCTTGGTGCCACGACCATTCTGCTTCATGACCTCGACCAGCGAATCGTTAAAGTACGAAACCGGGGTCTCGATAACGGGCAGACCCATCATCGTCGAGAACAGCTCCGCGATCTCCAGGGCGTCTGCCGGGTCGGTGGCGTTAATGCCCACATGGGCAACGCGCATGCCAAAGAGCTCGACCGGATTGGCGTTCTGCTCACTCATGCAGTCAGCGCCTACTGAGCCATGACGTCAAGAACGGCCTTCTCGGCAGCGACGCGGTTCATGCCGGTCATGAAGGGCACGCCGCTCACGTACGGGCAGGTAAGGCCCTCGGGGGCAACGGTGGTGGCGATCAGCAGATCGGCGCCCTCGTCGCAAACGTCCTTGGCCTCGGAGATGGCGCACTGCACGATCTCGTACTTGTCGGCGTAACCGTTGGCGTCGAGCATGGTGGCGACCTTCTGGGCAACGAGCGTGGAAGTAGCAGCGCCAGCACCGCAAGCCAAAACAATCTTCTTCATAGGTAATGTCTCCCTTCATGGTTTACTTTAGGTAAGTGTACCGCAGCGAGCGATGGCGCTCGGCCTCGATGCGCTTTTATGCCAGTTTGCTTGCACGCCGCGTATAATACATCTAGCACGTGTTGTCATACCGCTCGCTTTACGAGCGACTAAGGACTCTAAAATGCCCGATTCCCGCACCCTCTGGACCGCCGTCGTCATTATTTGTATCGCCATATCGGTGTTCTTTAGCGTAAAAAAACGCACCACGTTTAAGCGCCTGCAACAGCTTATGGCTGCCAAGCAGTGGGACGAGTTCGATCGTTTGCTCGATGGCAAACTCACCAGCATGCTGTACCCGCGCTATAACCGCGACTACCTGCGCCTGAACTCCTATCTGCTGCGCGAGGACCACAAGCGCGCCGACGAGATGTTCGATTTGCTGCTGGGACTCAATCTGCCCAAGATGCAGCGCGTCGACCTGGTGATTAAGGCCTTTAACTACTACGTTGGCCAGGAGGACCGCAAAAAGTCCAAGGAGCTGCTGCACGAGATCAAAGGCTTTGAGGGCGGCCAGGCCGAGGCAGTCGCACACGAATGCCAACTGATGTACGACACGATGATCCTCAAGCGCCACAACGACATTCCCGAGCTGGAGCGCATGCTCAAGGAGGCCGGTGACGACAAGGTCAAGAGCTGCCGCTTGGAGTATCTGTTGGCTCTGCAGTACAAGAACAAGGGCGACGAAGCCAAGTTCCAGGAGTTCCTGGAGAAGTCGGGCCAACACTCGATGGCCGTCAACGCGTAACGGACGGCTTGTGCTAGACTTCTAGTCTCACGGGGGCGTGGCGGAATTGGCATACGCAGGAGACTTAAAATCTCTCGCCGCAAGGATTGTGGGTTCGAGTCCCACCGCCCCTACCATTTGGCTTTTACGAGCTCGTGTCCCCCGGGGATGCGGGCTCGTTTCTTTAAGATGCCGGCGAGACTCGAACCCGCGAGGGGGCGAGCGTTAAGCGGACGCGCAGCGTCCGTAGCGAGCCGGCGAGGGCGCCGACAGGCGGCCGAAGCCGGTGCGTATTTGCGCAGCAAATACGCAGACGTCCCACCGCCCCTACCATGTATTGTTTACGAGCTCGTGTCCCCCAGGGATGCGGGCTCGTTTCTTTTACACGCCGGCGGAGCTCTAAGTTGCGGTGGAATAGATCCTGTTTATACCGTTTACCAGCTTATTTAGGAACTATTTCACCGCAACTTATTTAGAGGGTGCTGAGCTCTGGGGTCCAGGAGATGGTGGGGGTCGCACCGTCGAGAGCCTCGTTGATGGTGGCGGCCATGCCGGCGAGTAAGCTGTTCTCGCTTACAGTGAGCGTCTTGTAGCCGCCGGCTCGCATAAGCTCGCGGATTACCACGGCACCAGCCAAGATCACGCCCGCGCGTTTGGGCTGTACACCCGGTAGAGCGGCGATGCCGTCCGCATCCAACGCAGACATGCGCTCGATAGCGGCCGAAACCTGATCCAGCGAAAGCTCGCGCAGGTGCACAAAGCTCGAATCGTACGGTTCCAGCTCATGAACGAGCGCCACGAGTGTGGTGACGGTGCCACCCACTGCGACCAAGCGTTCGGCGCGCTCAAAATTGCTCGGCAGGCCCTCAAAATAGGCAGCGAACTGCTCGCCCGCCCACGCGGCAGCGGCAGTAAGCTCGCCGCGTGCGGGCGGCAGTGCCGAGAAAAATCGCTCCGTCACACGGCGACAACCGATGTCCAGCGAACGCGTGCCCTCCAGCGCAAAGACTCCACGCTCCGGCGCATAGACGCCCGTTGCGAGCTCCGTGGATCCGCCGCCCGAATCGGCAACAATGATGCGCTCGCCGGCAAAGTCGTGCGCCACGCCAAAAAACGTCAGGCGCGCCTCGACCTCGCCCGGAATCACCTGCGGTTCGAGCCCCAGCTCACGCAGACCGTCCAGCAGCAGTGCGGCATTGGATGCATCGCGCGCGGCGCTCGTGCATGTGGTGCAAATGCACGCGGCCCCAAAGGCACGCGCCTCGTCCACAAACATGCGGCATGCAGCGAGCACGCGCTCGACCGCCGCCTCGCAAAAGCGACCCGTCGCGTCCACGCCTTCACCCAAGTCGGTAATCTCGGTATGCTTGGACGATTCCACAATCGCCCCGCCCTCGACCTGGGCCAACACCAGTCGCGACGACACCGTTCCCAGGTCGATCGCGGCCACCTTATAGCGTTTGCAATTTGTCATTGCGGGCTCCCCTCCGGGCGCTATTTGCCGTTGGACACGACCGTCTGGCCCTCGACGCCGTTAAACCCAAACAGCATGTCGAGCGCTTGGATGTACCACGGCGCGTCCTTGCCGACTTCTTCGATTTCCTTGGCAACTTCGCTGGCCTTCTTGGCGTTCGACGACTTCTGGCTCGACGAGGCATCCGAATCGCCGTCCAGGCCCTGCACTTCAATCCTCTTCTCGCCGGGCATCACCAGGCCCAGGTCCTCGGATGCCGCGTCCTTGATACCCTCCTCCGAGAGCAGCTTGTCGACGCTTTTTTGCAGCTCATCATTGTATTGCTGGCGAATCTCGACCTGCTTGGCCAAGATATCGCTCGAACGCTTTGCCACGTACAGGTCGCGCACGGGGAAATACAGGCTCACGAGCACCAGGGCAACGACGATGCCGATAAATAGCCCTCGCTGAGGACCGTGGGTAAAGTCGTAGATCGCCTTGACCACCGCGTTGTCGTTGGCGTAGTGCATAAAGTCCGAGCCCGAAAGACGGCTCGAGGGCCTGCTCGACCTGTCGTGCGTCTGGGCCGAGGGACGCGACGCATGCGACGAACGTGCCGGGCGCACTGGTCCATCTGCCAAAGTATTCACATGAGCATTGGGGCGCGAGGTACTTGTCGGGCGCTGCGTGGAGCGGTCGGCGCCGGCGTAGGCGGACCCACCGAGCTGCACCGTGCGCGCACGGCGAGGCGACGGCTCACGCGAACCGGCGGAATAGTACCTGTTGTCGTAAATCTGATCCATGTGCGCCTTGTGCGGTTGAGGTTTGTTTGCGCTAAGTATTCTAGTTATAGCACGAGCGCGCGCACCGCCTTCGCCAGCCTTTGCTCGACATAAAAAAGGCGCTGAGCCGTATGGCCCAGCGCCCATAGCGCTTTGCGGCATCCAGCCAAGGCGAGGCGGAACCGAGTCAGCCTCCCCCTCGCCAAATTCGCCCGTTTAGCGAATGTTGTAGAACGCGGCCTTGCCGGCGTAGCGCGCGCTGCCCTTAAGCTCGTCCTCGATGCGGATGAGCTGGTTGTACTTGGCGATACGGTCGCTGCGGCACGGGGCGCCCGACTTGATCTGGCCGGCGTTGACGCCCACGACCAGGTCGGCGATCGTGGAGTCCTCGGTCTCGCCGGAGCGGTGGCTCACGATGCAGGCGTAACCGGCCTCCTTGGCGGTCTCGATGGCCTCGAGCGACTCGGTGAGCGTGCCGATCTGGTTGACCTTGACCAGGATCGCGTTGGCGGCACCCAGCTCGATGCCCTTCTTGAGGCGCTCGGTGTTGGTGACGAACAGGTCGTCGCCCACCAGCTGCACCTTGTTGCCAATGCGGCGGGTAAGCTCGACCCAGCCGTCCCAGTCTTCCTCGGCCATGCCGTCCTCGATGGAGATGATGGGATAGGTGTCAACGAGCTTCTCCCAGTAATCAACCATCTGGGCACTCGTGTACTCCACGCCCTCGCCCTTGAGCTCATACATACCGGTCTCAGCGTTGTAGAACTCGGTGGACGCCGGATCCATGGCGTACATGAAGTCGACGCCGGGCTTAAAGCCAGCCTTCTCGACGGCCTTGGTGATGTACTCGAACGGCTCGGCATTGGTCTTGAGATTGGGCGCAAAGCCACCCTCGTCGCCCACGCCGCCGCCAAGGCCGGCCTCGTGCAGCACGCCCTTGAGGGTGTGGTAGACCTCGGCGCACCAGCGCAGGCCCTCGGCAAAGCTCGGAGCACCCACGGGCATAATCATAAACTCCTGGAAGTCAACGTTGTTGTCGGCATGCACGCCACCGTTGAGGATATTCATCATGGGCGTGGGCAGCAGGTGGGCGTTGACGCCGCCCAGGTACTGGTACAGCGACAGGCCCGCCGACTCTGCCGCAGCGCGGGCAACGGCCAGCGACACACCCAGAATGGCGTTGGCGCCGAGCTTGGTCTTGTTGGGCGTACCGTCGGCGGCAATCAGCGCGGCATCGACGGCGCGCTGGTCGAAGGCATCGAGACCCACGACGGCATCGGCGCACTCGTTGTTGACATGCTCGACGGCCTGCGAAACGCCCTTGCCCAGGTAGCGACCCTTGTCGCCATCGCGCAGCTCACATGCCTCAAAGGCGCCGGTCGAAGCGCCCGAAGGCACCATCGCGCGACCGAAGCTACCGTCCTCGAGCACGACCTCGACCTCGACGGTGGGGTTGCCGCGGCTGTCAAGCACCTCACGACCGTAGACGTCCAAAATGTCACTCATGTTGTCTCCCTCTCACTTGGAAACGTAGTTGATGCAAGCGACTGGCCGACTGTGCACCGTCGGTGCGTCTCCGTAAGTTAGCCTTGTCGCACTTTTTGCATTATGCCCTAAGTTAGCCGAGGGATACACTTGTTTTTCGAAAAATTTAGCGGGAACGATGAGGCGTGTCAGCCCGTCGTTCCCGCAGTCTTACTCCCCTGCCTTTGCTGCGTCCCACAGGTCGTTGAGCCCATGGGTCGAAAGCTCGGCAAGATCAACGTGGGCATCGGCCGCCATCTGTTCCATCGCAGCCCAGCGACGGCGAAACTTGGCCGTGCTCGCGCGCAGGGCGCTCTCGGCGTCGATACCCTCCTTGCGCGCGACGTTGACCAGGGCAAAGAGCAGATCGCCAAACTCCATTTCGCGCTCGGGCGAGCCAGGGGCCTCGGCCTCAAACTCGGCACGCTCCTCGGCAACCTCGTCCCACACGTCCTGGACCGTCTCCCACTCAAAGCCTACGGCGGCCGCCTTGCGTGACACCTTCTGCGCCTGCATCAACGCCGGCAGATGCGTGGGCACGCCATCGAGCAGACCCTCGGGCGCGGCCTCGCCCGCCGCCACGGCCTTGTCCTTGGCGGCTTTCTCGGCAAGCTTGACCTCGTCCCAAATCTTGAGCACCTCGTCGGAGCTCTCGGCATCCGCATCGCCAAACACGTGCGGGTGGCGGCGAATGAGCTTGGCGTCGATATCGCGCGCCACGTCGGCCAGCGTAAACTCGCCGGCGTCGGCAGCAATCTGCGCATGCAGCACGACCTGCATGAGCACGTCACCCAGTTCCTCGCGCAGGTGAACCGCGTCGTCCGCCTCGATGCAGTCGAGCGCCTCGTAGGCCTCCTCGATCATGTTCTTGCCGATGCTGCGGTGCGTCTGCTCGCGGTCCCACGGGCAGCCATCGGGCTGACGCAGACGCCAGATGGTCTGCACCAGATGCTGCAGCTCGGCCGACGCGTCTATCAGCGTGGGCAGATCGCGCGAGCCCTCGGCATTTTGCTGAGCCATATGCTGCGCCATGGTTAGTCCTCCTCCAGGATCACGTGGCGGAACGCGCCGCCCTCGTAGATGCCGTAGCTGTGCGAGCCGTCCTTGGGGATGCTCACGCTGCCGGGGTTGAAGAGCCACAGGCCCGGGTGCGCGGCGCTTTCCTCGTTGACCTTGATGTGCGTGTGGCCGTAGACGAGCGCGGAGCCCTCGGGCAGCGCGGGCGCGTGGTCGACGCTGTTGTGCATGCCGGCGCCAAAGACATGGCCGTGCGTCAGGAACAGCTCGCGGCCGGTCTCGTCAAACAGCGTGGCGTAGTCGGCCATGACGGGGAAGTCGAGGACCATCTGGTCGACCTCAGCGTCGCAGTTGCCGCGCACCGCGATGATGCGGTCGGCTAGGGCGTTGAGCAGCGGAATCACGCGCTTGGGAGCATAGTCGCGCGGCAGGTCGTTGCGCGGACCGTGATAAAGCAGGTCGCCCAGCAGGACGATGCGGTCGGGCTGCTCGGACTCAATGGCGGCGCAGAGGCGCTCGGTCCAGTATGCCGAGCCGTGGATGTCGGAAGCGATGAGGTATTTCATGGTGGTCCTTTCGGTGAGGTTGATGGGGTGGGTGTGGCGCGTCGCCGACCGTGTCACTCAAATTGCAGAGCCGCGGCTTGTGCTGCCTGCATCACGCGCTGGAGCGGCACACCGTGCTCGCGGGCAAGGCGGGCGCAGTCCTCGTACTCGGGCGCTGCACGCTCGCTGCCGTCGGGCAGGGTGGCCACCTTGACGGACACCTCGCCCCATGGCGTCGTCACCTGCTCAAAGCGGCGTGGCAGGCAAACGCGTTCCATGACCTGGCGACGGATGCCATTGGTCGTGGTTTCCAAAAAGATGATCGTCTGCAGGCGCTCGATGTCCTCGTGGGCGCAGATTGCCTGCAGCTGCCAGCCGGGGCGGCCTTTCTTGCAATAGACGGGCAGCCAGTGCACCTCGCGCGCACCCGCCTCGCGCAGGCGGTCGGCGGCGTAGGCAAGCACCTCGGGCGACGCGTCATCGATATCGCATTCCAGCTTGACGATAGTCTCGGGCGCATCGGTCTCGCGGGACAGCGGGGATGTGCTATCGCATTGCATACGGTCCGGATCCTTTCCGCACGGGCTCGTTTTGTTCACCCAAACGCTAGCACATCGCAGGCGGTGCAGGGGCGACGTCATGGGATAGGTGCGACTTTTGCTGGGCGCAAGTGCTGGCGCGCTCCAACGCCGGCCCGCTTCACTCAAACGTGTACGTCAGCCTCCAAACATGTCATTTTTTGCAGCTTTTGGAGGCTGATGTACATGTTTTGAGAGCGCAAGCGAGGCCGCACCGCGCGTCGCGCAGCCTTTCCAATCGATTTCGACCCCCCGCGTGCCCGGCATGTTGAGAGCTGCGCCATTACAATGAAGCGGATTCGCTTGACGCAAAGGAGCCGCCATGTCTGCTTGCCCGCTGATCGATTGCCATACCCACACCTCGTTTTCGGACGGGCACGCCTCGTTTGAGGACAACGTCCGCGCCGCTGCTGCGGCCGGTTGCCGCGTCATGGTCTCGACCGATCACCTTACCCTGCCCGCCAGCATGGATTCCAATTGCGAGGTACAGGTTGTCGAGAGCGACCTGACGGCGCATCGACTGGCATTTGAGGACGCCCGCAAGCTTGCCGCGCAGATCGCGCCGGATCTCGAGCTTATCTATGGCTTTGAATGCGATTGGTACGAAGGCTGCAAGCCTTTGGTTGAGCGCTGGTCCGAAGGCGCCGTGGTACGCCTGGGCAGCGTGCACTGGATTGGCAACCCCGGCGATATCATGGCCGGTGCCGCGGGTACGGCGGGAACGGAAAACGTCGCTCGCCCCGATACACCCGATTCCCTTTGCGGTTGGATCGACGACGACACCGACCTGCACGTTTGGGAAAACCTGGGCGTGCGCGGCGTGTGGAAGCGCTATGTCGATGACTGGTGCCGCGCCTGCGAGAGCCCGCTTAACTTTGATGTGATGGCTCATCCCGACCTGGTCATGCGCTTTTCGAAGGAAGGCTTTGCGCCCGATTTTGACCCCGCGCCGTTCTGGGGGCAGATGGCAGAATGCGCACACGACACGAATCGGCGCGTTGAGGTCTCGACTGCCGCGCCGCGCAAGGGGCTCGACGACTACTACCCCGCGACCGGCCTCTTGCGCTGCTTTGCCCATGCCGAGGTGCCCATTACCTTTGGCTCGGACGCACACCGCGCCTGCGACATCTGCTGGAACATCCGCGAGGCCCAGGCGCACGCCTACGACTGTGGCTATCGAACCTTCGACATCCCCCACGCCACCGGCGAATGGGAATCCACACCCCTCGCCTAACTAGTCGTTTAAGAACGTCCCCAATGACTAGTGACGGCGAGCGTTGAGTTCGCCGGCAAGCTCGTCGAGGGTGATACCGTAGCGCTCAAGGGTTACGAGCAGGTGGTAGATCAGGTCACCGGCCTCGTAGCGGATGTGATCGTGATCGTTATCCTTGCAGGCCATGATCACCTCGCTCGACTCCTCGGCAAGCTTCTTGAGCAGCTCATCCTCGACGTCGGTCAGCAAACGAGCGGTATAGCTCTCCTGCGGCGATGCTTCACGACGACCGTGAATCACCTCGGCCAGGCCCGTCAGCGTCTCACCGATATTTCCATCCTGAACGTTTGCGGTGCGCACACCCATAGTTCAATCCTTTCTGGTGGCCGAGCGTCTAATCGAGCGCCCGCCCTACGCGAGTTTCTTAAAGAAGCAGGTACGGTTGCCGGTATGGCAGGCCGGACCCGGCGAGTCGACCTTGACCAGCAGCGTATCGCTATCGCAGTCGGCCCAGAGCTCCTTGACCACTTGCATATTGCCGCTCGTCGCGCCCTTGTTCCAGAGCTCCTGGCGACTGCGGCTCCAAAACCACGTGGTACCGGTCTTGAGCGTCAGCCCCACCGATTCCTCGTTCATCCAAGCAACCATAAGCACCTCGCCGGTGTCATATTGCTGAACCACACAAGGAATCAATCCTTTGGCGTCGTATTTAAGATCCGCTGGAGTAGTAATTTCTCTCATTTCAATTCCCCAATTTAAACATCGCCGGTCGGCGAGGGTTGTCCAGGTGCCCGAGATTCCGAGCGACAAGCCCGACGACGCGTACTTAAGTACGGGAGGAGGGTTGGAGCCGGAAGGTCGGGTGCCTGGACAAGCCGCAGCATTAGAAGTCCAATCTCACAGGAATGCCCTGTGAGGCCATATACTCTTTGACTTCGCGAATGCTGAAGGTTCCAAAGTGAAAGACGCTCGCCGCCAGTACGGCATCGGCCTCGCCCTCGATCACACCCTCGGCAAAATGCTCGAGCGTACCCACGCCGCCGCTCGCAATAACGGGAATCGGCACCGCGCGCGCCACGGCGCGGGTGAGCGCCAGGTCAAAGCCGGCCTTGGTGCCGTCGCGATCCATGCTGGTCAGTAGGATCTCGCCGGCACCGCGACGAGCCGCCTCCTCGGCCCACGCCACCGCGTCGATACCCGTGGCGTTGCGGCCGCCCGCGGTAAAGACCTCCCACTTGTCGGCTCCCGGCTCACCAGGCAAACCAACACGCTTGGCATCGATCGCCACGACCACGGCCTGGCTGCCAAACGCCGCGGCGGCCTGGCTGATCAACGACGGGTCGCGCACGGCGGCAGAGTTAAGCGACACCTTGTCGGCGCCGGCGGCAACCATGGTCCGCATGCCCGCCAAGTCGCGAAAGCCGCCGCCCACGGTATAGGGAATGGCCAGCTCCTCAGCAGCATGCGCCGCCATCTCGATAGTCGTCGCACGGTTGTCGCTTGTGGCGGTAATGTCCAGGAAGACGACCTCGTCCGCACCCTCGCGGTCGTAGGCGCGGGCCAGCTCCACCGGGTCGCCAGCATCGCGCAGGCTCACAAAGTTGACGCCCTTGACCACGCGGCCGTCCTTAACATCCAGGCAGGGAATCACGCGTTTGGTAAGCATGGGCTACTCCTCCCCTCGGACGGCGTCCAGTGCCTGGGCCAACGTAAAGTTGCCCTCGTAGAGCGCGCGACCGGTAATGGCACCTTCAATCGCGTCCTCACCCACCGCGGCCAGTGCGCGGATGTCGTCGAGCGTCGAGATGCCGCCCGACGCCACGACGGGAAAGCCCGCGACCTCGGCCACGTGGCGATACGTCGCCACGTCGATGCCCGTCTGCATGCCGTCGCGCGCGATGTCGGTGTACACCAGGTGCTTGAAGCCCAGCTCGGTGAGCTGTGCCACGGCATCGTCGAGTGACACGCCCGCGCCATCACGCCAGCCGTTCACCTTGACCTGACCGTCGCGCGCGGCGATGTCTGCCACCAGCAACTCACCAAAGCCTTGGGCCGCCACCTCGGCAAAACCCGGCTCGGTCACGAGCACCGTGCCCAGTGCGATGCGACGCGCGCCGTAGCCGGCCAGCTCGTCGATGCGTGCGAGCGAGCGGACGCCGCCGCCCACGTCCACGAACAGACCGTCGACGCCGCAGATGGCCTCGATCGCCGCCGAATTGGCAGCGCATGCGTCCTCGTCCTCGCCAAAGGCGGCGGACAGGTCGACGACGTGCACCCAGCTTGCGCCCTGCTCGGCAAACGAGCGGGCGACGGCCACGGGGTCATCGGAATATACCTTGCAGCGGCTGCGGTCGCCGTGCTCCAGGCGCACGACCTTGCCGCCGATCAGATCGATTGCGGGAAACAGGATCATCGGCCAGCCTCCTCGACGATGTTGACGAAGTTCTTAAGAATGCGCTGACCCAGCGCGGAGGATTTCTCAGGATGGAACTGGCAGCCCCACACGTTGCCATGGCGCACGATGCACGGGAAACTCCGCGTATAGTGCGTACGCGCCAACACATCGGCGTCATCGGCGTCATCGGCCACCGCATAGCTGTGGGTGAAGTACATGTTGGCACCCTCGGCAAAATCGGCAAGCAGCGGATCGGCCGCACCGGCGGGCGTCATGTGCACCTGGTCCCAACCCACGTGCGGCACCTTCAGGCGGCTCGACTCCAGGCGCGTGCACGAGCCGCGCATAATACCCAGGCCATCGACCCAAGGACCGCCAGCCCGCTCGGAGGCGTTGCCGTCGGCGACCGCGCCCTCGTCCGCAGGCACGCCCTCGTTGCCGCGCTCAAAAAACAGCTGAAGGCCCAGGCAGATGCCGAGCAGCGGAGTCCCGGCGGCGACGGCATCGAGCACCGCGTCCGCCTCGCCGCTCTGGCGCATAAAGGCGATCGCGTCATAGAACGCGCCCACGCCCGGGATGACCAGGCCGTCGGCGCGGCGGATCTGCTCCGAATCGTCCGAAGTGCAGGCGGCGGCACCGGCGCGCGCAAGCCCGCGCGCAACGCTCGACAAGTTGCCCTTGTGGTAATCGACCACTACGATCTTCGGTTCGCCCACGCGACCCTCCTTTTCCCCATTCAAAACCTGCCAAAAAGGGACAGGTTACAGTGAGCCCTTGGTGCTGGGGATGCCCTGCACGCGGGAATCGAGCTCGCAGGCATGGCGCATCGTGCGGCCCACGGCCTTAAAGGCGGCCTCGATAATGTGATGCGAGTTGCCGCCCGCCAGCTCGCGCACGTGCAGCGTGAGCTTGGCGTCGCGCGCAAAGGCGTAGAAGAACTCGACGGCCAGCTCGGTATCGAAGCTGCCCACGCGCTCAGTCGGCACGGGCAGCTCGCAGTAGGCCTGCCCGCGGCCCGAAATATCAGCAGCAGCCATCACGAGCGTCTCGTCCATGGCAATCGCCGCGTCGGCAAAGCGTGTAATGCCCGCCTTGTCGCCTAACGCTTGACAAAACGCCTCGCCCAGCACGATGCCCGTGTCCTCGACGGTGTGATGCGCATCGACCTCGACGTCGCCTACCGCATGTACCGTCAAATCGAACAGGCCATGGCGACCAAAGGCGTTGAGCATGTGGTCGAAAAACGGCACGCCGGTCGAGATATCGCACATACCGGTTCCATCCAGGTCGAGCTTTACGACAATGTCGGTCTCGCCCGTCTTGCGGGTCACCTCGGCATAGCGGTCCATCTACATCTCCTCCTTCACCAGCGCGGCAAACGCGGCCAGCACCTCGTTGTTTTCCTGCGGGGTGCCCACGGTAATGCGCAGGCAGTCCGCGAGCCCCGGCGCGTAGCTAAAGTCGCGCACCAAAATTGAATACTCGTCGCGCAGGCGCTCGCGCACGTGCGTGGCATGCGGCGTGCGCACGAGCACAAAGTTCGCCGCGCTCGGCCACGCCTCCACGGTCAGACCCTCGGCAGCCATTGCGCGTAGGGCGCACAGCTCGCGCTCGCGCTCGGATGCAACCTGTGCCACTACGGGCGCGTACGCATCGCGGGCACGCACGCAGGCAAGCGCGGCGGCCTGGCTCAGCACGTTAACCGAGTAGATTTGGCGAATCGCCGCAAACACATCGATGACCTCGGGTGCCGCGATCACATAGCCCAGACGCGTGCCGGCAGCGCCAAACGCCTTGGACAGCGTATGCAGAATCACCAGGTTGGGATGCTCGGCGATAAGGTCTTGCGCCGTGGTGACCGCGCCAAACGAATCGTCGGCAAACTCAACGTAGGCCTCGTCGACCATGACCATGCCGGGGCACGCATCGCACAGCGCCGCGACAAAGTCGAGCGGCGCCACGTCGCCCGTGGGATTGTTGGGCGAGGTCACGATCGCCAGGTTGCACCCGGGCGCCGCCGCAAACACAGCCGCTTGGTCGAGCTCAAAGGTCGCCGGGTCGCGCCACACATCGCGCACCTCAGTCTGACAAAGCGACGCAAAGAACGCATACTCACTAAAGCACGGCGGGCAGTTGAGCAGGGTCCGTCCCGCGCCGCCAAACGCCAGCAGGTAGTTATAGAGCAGCTCGTCGCCGCCGTTTCCCACGCAGATGTTCTCACGCGCCACGCCATGCCAGGCAGCAAGCTCATCGCGTAGGTCGTTGGACATGGGGTCGGGATAGCGGTTGAGCGGCGTGGCAGCCAAGGCCGCATCAACCGCCTCGCGCACGCCAGCAGGTACGGGATAGGTGTTCTCGTTGGCCGAAAGATTGATGCGCGTGGGCGTAAAGTTGGGATCGTAGGGCTCGATACCGGCCAAGTAGGGCTGGACGAGCTCCTTCATGCGGGGCGTCAGCTCGGCCATATTAGGCCTCCCCGCCGGTCGCGCCAGCGCCATCCGAGCCTGCAGCCGCCAGGTCCACGCCCTCGGTGACCGTCGCGGTCGTATCACCCGGCCAGGCGACCTTGGTCAGGTCGGCCGCAGCCAACGACTCGGCACTCACGGCATCCTCGCCCTGCTCCAGCACGCGACGACGCAGGGCGGCAGAGAGCGCGTGCGCCCACAGGCCCTCGGCCTCGGCCAGGCGCTGCGTAGCGGGAGCGTCGGAGAGCAGACCCTCGGGCGTATAGCAAATGACGCTCGAGCGCTTAACGAACTCTTCGACCGAAAGCGGGTTGGAGAACATGGCCGTGCCGCCGGTCGGCAGCGTGTGGTTGGGGCCGGCAACATAATCGCCAAGCGGCTCGGAGCTCCAAGCGCCCACAAAGATGGCGCCGGCGTTGCAAATGCCGCCAAGCAGGCCCATTGCATCCTTGCAGTGCAGCTCCAGGTGTTCGGGCGCCACGGTGTTCACGGCCTCGACGGCGGCAGCCATATCGGCGGCCACCACGATGGTGCCTTCGTTGTCGAGCGAAGCGTGCGTGATCTCGGCACGCGGCGACTGCGCCACCAGGATGTCGATGCCAGCCTCGACCTCGCGCGCAAACTGCTCGTCGCAAGTCACCAGATAGCAGGCTGCCAGCGGATCGTGCTCGGCCTGGGCCATCAGGTCTGCCGCGACCACCATAGGCTTGGCCGTGGCGTCGGCCAGCACGCAGACCTCGGAGGGACCGGCGACCATATCGATACCCACATCGCCCGAGACAATCTGCTTGGCCGCGGCGACAAAAGCGTTGCCCGGTCCGGTAATTTTGTCGACGCGCGGAATGGTCTCGGTACCATACGCAAGTGCGGCCACGGCCTGAGCGCCGCCCACCATATAGATCTCGTCCACGCCGCCGAGCTTTGCCGCGGCGAGCGTGTAGGGACTGATCAGGCCGTCTTTTTGCGGCGGGGTCACCATAACCACGCGCTTGACGCCGGCGACCTTGGCGGGAATGGCGTTCATGAGCACGGTGGAGGGATATTGCGCGCGACCGCCCGGTACATAGATGCCGGCCGCCGCGAGCGGGGTCACCTTAACGCCGAGCATCGTGCCGTCCACACGCGTGGTAAACCAGCTCTGCTCGACCTCGCGCTGGTGGAACTCGCGAATCTGGCGCGCGGCCTTCTCAAGCGCGGCGACAAAGGCCGGGTCAAGGCCTTCGAGCGCGGCATCGATCTGCTCCTGCGGCAAGCGGAAGCTCTGCAGCTCAACGCCGTCAAAACGCTGACAGTAATCGCGCACCGCGGCATCCCCGTTGGCACGCACTTTGGCCACGATATCGCGGGCGGCGTCGATGATGTTTTGCGGCAGCACGCCCTTGCGGTTGAGCTGGTTGGTAACGAGGCGCTCACCGGGAGCAAGCTTGATGGTCTTCATATCGGTATCCCCTATCGGTCGAGGTTGTGTTCGAAAAACGAGAGGCCGGGTGGCGGCGCCAATCGGCCCGCAGCCCGTACGTTGGGGCGCCCGTGCGCGGTCGCGCTATTGTGCCGAGCCCGCGACGGGCTCAAAATGCTTGTCCTTAACGGCCGCCGCCAGGCGATCTGCCAGATTGCGTACGCGCGGATCAAGGCGCGCAGCGCCCGGGTTGACAAAGAAGCGGGCCGTGCAGTCCATGATGTGCCCGGTGATGACCAGGTCGTTGTCGCGCAGCGTGGCACCCGTGGCGGTAATATCCACGATGCGATCGGTCATGCCGACAATGGGCCCCAGCTCGATGTTACCGTGCAGCGAGACGATATCGGCGTTCACGCCGCGCTCGGCATACCAGGCACTCGCAATGCGCGGGTACTTGGTGGCCACGCGAAGCGAACCGCGGCGGGCATAGTTGCGCTCGGCCTGGCCGGCGCGCCACGCGGGCTCCGCCTCGATAAAGGTGCACAGACCATAGCCCAGGTCGACCAGCTGCAGCAGGTTGAGGTCTGCCTCAATGAGCGAGTCCCAACCGCAGATGCCGCAATCGGCACCACCGCAGCCCACAAAGGCAGGCGCATCGCTGGGACGCACGATGACAAACTCGATATCTCCGACCGCGCCCTTGCCGGCACGCGTGTCGCGGCCGCGCACGATCAGGTGACGGCCGGGGTCACGCAGCTCAGAGACATCCAAGCCCGCAGTCTCGAGCACGTCGAGCGTGTCGGCCTTAAGCGAGCCCTTGGGCACAGCGATGCGCAGCGGGCCCTCGGCGCCACGGCCCGCGGCGTGATCGCCGTCGGAAGCGGCATCCTCGGCCGAGGTGCGCGCGGCCTCCAGGCGCTCGAGCGAAAAGGCGAAGCCCGCCGCCGGCACCTCGATACCGTCGCCAAATGCGCCGGTAAAGATGGAGTCATAGCGTCCGCCCGAACCCACCGGATCGGGCAGGCCGCCGGCATAGGCCTTAAAGACCAGGCCCGTGTAGTAATCGAAAGAGTTCATGATGGAGAAGTCGAATGACAGCACCTGGGCGTCCTCGGGTGCCAGGCCCTCGACCAGGGCACGCAGCTCGCGCGTCAGCGGCGCGACGATACCGGCGGCCTCCAGCAGCGTGTCCACGCGGTCGAGTACCTCGGCACCGCCGTGCAGACGCGGCAGCTCGCTAATGGCGGCCTTGACGGCATCGGACTCGGTGCTTGCCGCCACGCGGGCATCGAGGCCCACAAAGTCGTTGGCGTGCACGCAGCGCAGGGCCTCGGCGGCCAGCTCGCGATCCTCGCACGCCGCGAGCAGTTCCTTAAACGGACGCACGCTACCTGCGATAATGCGTGCATCGGGCAGTGCCAGCTTGCGCACCGCCTCGGCCACGAGCGAGACAATCTCGACATCGCCCGCGGTATCGCCCGCACCGATAAGCTCAAAGCCCAGCTGTGTAAACTGGCGCGAGCCGCCGGCATTGCGCTGGCACTCGCGAACCACCGGCGCCTCGTAGCGAAGGCGCAGGGGCAGGTCGGCCGCGCGCATGCGAGTCGAAACCAGGCGCACGATCGGCAATGTGTTGTCGGGACGGACCACCAGCAGGCGGCCATCATCATCAAAGAGCTTAAACGGCGTGTCCGCAATGCGGCCGCCCTCCTCGAGCGAACCCTTGTCCTCGAGTAGCGGCGTCTCGACCGGCAGGTAATGATGCTCCCTAAAGCAGCCCTTCACCGTCAGCGCGATCTCCTCGCGCGCCTGAGCCTCCTCGGGCAATATGTCCCGGAATCCCCACGGTGTGGCCGTCATCTGGTGAGCCTCCTCATGCTGTGTTTCATATAGAACGAAAGACCGGCATAGCTCCGCCGGTCTTCTGGGTACTTTAGCATACTAGAGTGTTTGCGGGGAGAATCGTCCTCCTCGGCTCACACCGTATTCATTTGGAAACATAGGGCAAGCGGTTAGCAGCAGTCTCTTGTCACAACGCAAAAAGGGCGCCCGCGCAATTGCGGACGCCCTTGTGCAGGGTCGAGATATCAACCAGCCAAGATATCGGACCCGTGACCAGCTCTTAGTAGTCGAACTGGTGGTAGTAGCGGCGGTACTTGAGGTTGTGCTTGGTGACCAGCTCGTAGTTGCGCGCGAGGCGGTCGGTGGTCAGCACGGACAGGATCCAGGGGGACACGATGA